>NZ_VPAK01000005.1:0-165382 GCF_013419295.1 Acinetobacter sp. YH12094 | reverse complement strand
AAGGCGTTGAAATGGTTATGCCTGGTGACAACGTAGAAATGTCAGTAGAATTAATCCACCCAATCGCAATGGACGCTGGCTTACGCTTTGCGATCCGTGAAGGTGGTCGTACAGTTGGTGCGGGTGTTGTTTCTAAAGTAACTGCATAATATAATACAGTTATCTTTGTACAGATCGAGAGTTTCGACTCTCGATTTGCTCTGCAGGTCAGTAGTTCAATTGGTAGAGCGTCGGTCTCCAAAACCGAATGTTGGGGGTTCGAGTCCCTCCTGGCCTGCCAAATTTTTTTAAAAAGAAGCTTGATGCTGGCTCAACTGGTCATATAATAAGTCGCGAATCCTACGACGAGTACAAAAATGTCGAATGATAAATCGCGTGACGCATTAAGCGACGCGCCAATTCCTCAAAGAAATAATCCTGCTGAAGTTGTTAATTCTGGTTCCCCTTTAGACTATGTTCTGTGGGTTATCGCGTTGATTTTACTCGGTAGTTCTATGATGGTGAATCAACATTTGCCAGCATACTGGGCACCAGCGAATGATGTTTGGGTCCGTGTTGGGGTAATTTTGGCTTGTATCATCGTGGCTTTAGGTTTATTATACGCCACCCATCAAGGCAAAGGCTTTGTTCGATTGTTGAAAGATGCTCGAATTGAGTTACGTCGAGTGACTTGGCCAACCAAGCAAGAGACCATGACCACATCTTGGCAGGTACTTGCGGTAGTCTTAGTGGCATCTATTTTATTATGGTGCTTTGACTATGCTTTGAGCTGGTTAATGAAGTTTATTATCGGGTAAGAGAGCTATGAAACGTTGGTACATTATTCATGCCTATTCTGGTTATGAAAAACAAGTGTTACGCTCACTTAATGATCGAATCCAGCGTAGCGCTGTAGCCGATAGCTTTGGTGAAGTCCTTGTCCCTACTGAAGAAGTAGTGGAAATGAAGGATGGTAAGAAACGTAAATCTGAGCGTAAATTCTTTCCCGGCTATGTGTTAGTCGAGATGGAAATGAATGATGAAACTTGGCATATTGTTAAAGAATGTCCAAAAGTATTAGGTTTCATCGGTGGTACTGCAGAAAAGCCTGCACCAATTACGCAAAAAGAAGCTGATGCGATTCTTGCACGTGTACGCAATACTGGCGAAGCACCTCGTCCCAAGACGATGTTTGAACCAGGTGAAGAATTACTCGTAATTGACGGTCCATTTACCGATTTTAAAGGCGTGGTGGAAGAAGTTCTATACGATAAGTCACGTTTAACGTTGACGATTAATGTATTTAATCGACCAACTCAGGTTGAGCTGGAATTTCGCCAAGTCGAAAAATCGGTTTAATTTAACTTGGTTGATAAACGCCCGATTTGTTATGAGTCGGGCATTGTTGTTGTAACGGTATCGTTACTTATATGTATGGGGAGCCTAGCGGCGTTAGTACCCAGAGGTAATTGAAATGGCTAAGAAGATTGACGGCTATATCAAGCTGCAAGTTCCAGCTGGTAAAGCAAATCCATCTCCACCGATTGGTCCTGCACTAGGTCAACGTGGTGTTAACATCATGGCATTCTGTAAAGAATTCAATGCTGCGACACAAAAAGTTGAAGCTGGTCTTCCAATTCCAGTAGTGATCACTGTGTACAACGACAAGTCGTTCACATTCATCATGAAAACTCCTCCTGCTGCGATTCTTCTTAAGAAAGCTGCGGGCATCCAAAAGGGTTCAGCTGTACCTAACAAAACTAAAGTTGGTAAGTTGACTCGCGCTCAATTAGAAGAAATTGCGACTACTAAAGAACCAGATCTTACTGGTGCTGATTTAGACGCACGTGTACGTACCATTGCTGGTTCTGCGCGTTCTATGGGCTTGGAAGTGGAGCTATAAGACATGGCTAAATTAACTAAACGTCAAAAAGCCATTGTTGCTGCTGTTGAAGCTAACAAAGTTTACACTTTGGAAGAAGCAGTTGCAGTTCTTAACGGCCTTCCAGCAGTAAAATTCAAAGAATCTTTGGATGTTGCTGTAAACCTAGGTGTTGATCCTCGTAAATCTGACCAAGTTGTTCGTGGCGCGACTACACTTCCTGCAGGTACTGGTAAAACTGTACGTGTAGCTGTGTTTGCTCAAGGCGCTGCTGCTGAAGCTGCTAAAGCTGAAGGCGCGGACGTTGTTGGTTTTGATGATCTTGCTGAAAGCATCCAAGCGGGTAACCTTGACTTTGACGTAGTAATTGCAGCTCCGGATGCAATGCGCGTTGTTGGTAAGTTAGGTACGATTCTTGGTCCACGTGGCTTAATGCCAAACCCTAAAGTGGGTACTGTAACTCCTGACGTAGCTTCTGCTGTTAAAAACGCGAAAGCTGGTCAAGCACGTTACCGTGTAGACAAAGCGGGTATTATCCACGCTGCGATCGGTCAAGTAGGTTTCACTGCTGAAGCTGTTCGTTCAAACGTTGAAGCTCTTGTAGCTGACCTTAAGAAAGCAAAACCTGCTACTTCTAAAGGTGTTTACATCCAAAAGATCACTTTAAGCTCAACTATGGGTCCTGGTCTTGTTGTTGATGTAGCAAACGTTTCTAAATAAGTTTCGACTTATTACAGAATTTTAAAGCCCTGAGTAATATTTGAAGCACTGCTTTAAATATTACGCAAGAAATGTTCCGTCGTATATTGCGTGATTCAGGCAAACTTTGAATTGATAAATTTAGATTTATCAGCGTCAAAGACCTCAGGCGAGGGGAGTTTTATGCTTTCTTCTTAATAGCCCAGCCTGAGTAGACGCGGTGGTGTGATTTGTTCCTCCTCCGCGTGTTGGTTCAGTGATGAGCTAACGAATTGGGAGTGCATCTGTATAGGTGCATAAATCACCGTTAGGAGGTTTTACAATGGCTCTTCTTATCGAAGGCAAAAAACAGATCGTAGCTGAAGTAACTGAAGTTGCTTCTACTGCGTATGCTGCTGTTGTTGCTGACTATCAAGGTTTAACTGTTGAGCAATTAACTGCTCTACGTGTTGAAGCTCGTAAACTAGGTGTTGCTACTCGTGTAGTTCGTAACACTTTGGCTAAACGTGCTCTTCAAGATACTCAATTCAATATCTTGAGCGACAACCTTGTTGGCCCAACAATCTTAGCTTTCTCAACTTCTGAAGACGACATGGGCGCAGCTGCTCGTTTGTTTGAAGAATTTGCTAAAACTAATAAAGCATTTGAACTTAAAGCTGCTGCATTTGACGGTAAAGTTTATCAAGGTGCTGAAGTTAGCGTTATCGCGAACCTTCCAAACCAAGAGAAAGCGCTTACTATGCTTGCAAACGTTCTTCAAGCTCCTATTTCGAAATTGGGTCGCCTTATTACTGCGCTCAAAGAGAAAAACGAGTCAGAAGCTGCTTAAGCTTAAATCAATTTACACACCATTCAATACCCATTTGGAGTTACTCTCATGGCTTTAACAAACGAAGAAATCTTAAACGCAGTTGCTGAAAAAACTGTTCTTGAACTTGTTGAACTTATTTCTGCTTTCGAAGAAAAATTCAACGTATCTGCTGCTGCTGTAGCAGTTGCTGCTGCTCCTGGCGCTGCTGGTGCTGCTGCTGAAGAACAATCAGAATTCAACGTTGAGTTGACTTCTTTCGGTGCTAACAAAGTTGCTGTAATTAAAGCAGTTCGTGAAGCTACTGGCCTTGGTCTTAAAGAAGCTAAAGATCTTGTTGAAAGCGCTCCTTCAGTTCTTAAAGAAGGCGTTTCTAAAGAAGAAGGCGAAGAACTTAAGAAAAAACTTGAAGAAGCTGGTGCTACAGTTACACTTAAGTAATCTTAAGGGGAGTCGATTTTTTTATAATCGGCTCCAAAAAATGGCTGGTGGCCCTTGGGTCATCAGCCTTTTTGCGTTACAATAATCGGCTCGATTTTTGTTTGCATGATATAAAAATCATACAAATTAAAAATAATTGATAAAACCAAACGCTTACCAATATTTTTCAGTAAAAAAATATTGTTAAGCGTTTTAATACCACTAAAAATTGCAGCATTTGTGAAAGTGGTGGCCATATCGGCCTGCGTAATTCCTTCTAAGTTCGTTCTGCAGGCGGACTTAGTTTACTTTCCGAGGACTCCAGATGGCATACTCATATACCGAAAAGAAACGGATCCGTAAGAATTTTGGTAAATTGCCCAAGGTAATGGATGTTCCGTACTTGCTCGCGATTCAAGTCGACTCGTACCGAACTTTCCTTCAAGACGGCAAAACTCCAAAAAACCGCGAAGATATCGGTCTCCAAGCCGCATTTCGTTCAGTTTTTCCTATTGAAAGTTATTCTGGCAATGCTGCTTTAGAATTTGTTGAGTATAGTCTTGGTAAGCCTGAATTTGATGTGCGCGAATGTATTCTTCGTGGCTCAACTTATGCGGCGCCAATGCGTGTAAAAATTCGTCTGATCATTAAAGATCGCGAAACTAAAACAATCAAAGATGTGCGTGAGCAAGAAGTCTACATGGGTGAAATGCCACTTATGACAGACAACGGTACCTTTGTGATCAATGGTACTGAGCGTGTAATCGTATCTCAATTACACCGTTCACCAGGTGTATTCTTTGACCACGATAAAGGCAAAACTCACTCTAGCGGTAAAGTTCTTTACTCTGCTCGTATCATTCCTTACCGTGGTTCATGGTTAGACTTTGAATTCGATGCAAAAGATCTTGTATATGTTCGTATTGACCGTCGTCGTAAATTACTTGCGACTGTTGTGCTTCGTGCCTTGGGTTATAACAACGAACAAATCCTAGACATGTTCTACGAAAAAGTACCTGTATATCTTGATATGGGTAGCTATCAAATTGACTTGGTTCCAGAACGTCTACGTGGCGAAATGGCACAGTTTGATATCGTGGGTACAGACGGTAAGACAATTGTTGAACAAGGTAAACGTATTAACGCGCGCCATGTTCGTCAAATGGAAGCAGCAGGTCTTGAAAAACTTTCTGTTCCTGATGAATACCTATATGAACGTATTGTTGCTGAAGATGTAACGTTACGTGATGGCGAAGTAATTGCTGCAAATACAGTACTAAGCCATGAAATTATGGTGAAATTGGCTGAAGGCGGCGTTAAACAATTCAACGTACTTTATACCAATGACATCGACCGTGGCCCATTCATTGCGGACTCTTTACGTGCAGATACTACAACTGGTCGTGAAGAAGCACTTGTAGAAATCTACAAAGTGATGCGTCCGGGTGAGCCACCAACAAAAGAAGCTGCTGAAAACTTATTCAACAACTTGTTCTTCTCTTCTGAACGTTATGACTTATCACCAGTAGGTCGTATGAAGTTCAACCGTCGTTTGGGTCGTCCTTACGAAGTGGGTACGGATCAGAAGTCTCGTGAAGTTGAAGGTATTCTTTCGAACGAAGACATCACTGATGTATTGAAAACATTAGTTGAAATCCGTAACGGTAAAGGTGAAGTCGACGATATCGATCACTTGGGTAACCGTCGTGTTCGTTCTGTTGGTGAAATGACAGAAAACCAATTCCGTGTTGGTCTAGTTCGTGTTGAACGTGCTGTTAAAGAACGTTTATCTCAAGCTGAAACTGATAACTTGTCTCCGCAAGATTTAATCAATGCGAAACCAGTTGCTGCTGCAATCAAAGAATTCTTTGGTTCAAGCCAGTTGTCTCAGTTCATGGACCAAAACAACCCGTTGTCTGAAATTACACACAAACGTCGTGTATCAGCATTGGGCCCAGGTGGTTTGACTCGTGAACGTGCGGGCTTCGAAGTACGTGACGTACATCAAACTCACTACGGTCGTGTATGTCCAATTGAGACTCCTGAAGGTCCAAACATTGGTTTGATCAACTCACTTTCTGTTTATGCGAAAGCGAATGATTTTGGTTTCTTAGAAACGCCTTACCGTAAAGTTGTTGATGGTCGTGTAACGGATGACGTTGAATATCTTTCTGCGATTGAAGAAGTAGGTACTGTGATTGCACAGGCCGATTCAGGTTTAGATAAAGACGGTAACTTAACAGAAGAATTTGTTTCTGTACGTCACCAAGGTGATTTCGTACGTATGCCTCCTGAAAAAGTGACGCATATGGACGTATCTGCACAGCAGGTTGTATCTGTTGCCGCATCACTTATTCCATTCCTTGAACACGATGATGCCAACCGTGCATTGATGGGTTCAAACATGCAACGTCAGGCAGTACCTACGTTGATCGCTGACAAGCCGCTTGTTGGTACAGGTATGGAAGCAAACGTAGCGCACGACTCAGGTGTATGTGTTCTTGCGAAACGTGGTGGCCGTATTGAATTCGTTGACGCGTCTCGTGTTGTTATTCGTGTAAACGAAGACGAAATGATCGCGGGTGAAGCAGGTGTAGATATCTACAACCTGATCAAATATACACGTTCTAACCAAAACACTTGTATTAACCAAAAAGTGCTTGTAAGCCTTGGTGATCAAGTGGGTCGTGGTGACGTATTAGCTGATGGTCCATCTACAGATGGCGGTGAATTGGCATTGGGTCAAAACATGCGCGTAGCATTCATGACTTGGAACGGTTACAACTATGAAGACTCGATCTTATTATCTGAGCGTGTGCTTCAAGAAGATCGTTTAACATCAATCCACATTCAAGAATTGTCATGTGTAGCACGTGATACTAAATTGGGTGCGGAAGAAATTACTGCCGATATCCCGAACGTGGGTGAAGCAGCACTTTCTAAACTTGATGAGTCAGGTATTGTTTACATCGGTGCTGAAGTAACAGCGGGCGATATCCTTGTAGGTAAAGTAACACCTAAGGGTGAAACCCAACTTACTCCGGAAGAAAAACTTCTTCGTGCAATCTTCGGCGAAAAAGCGGCTGACGTTAAAGATTCATCTTTACGTGTATCTTCTGGTGTTAAAGGTACTGTTATTGACGTTCAAGTGTTTACACGTGATGGTCTTGAAAAAGACGAACGTGCTCAAGCAATTGAAAAAGCTCAATTAGATGCTTACCGTAAAGATTTGAAAGAAGAATTCAAAATCTTTGAAGAAGCAGCTCGTGAACGTATTGTTCGTTTGTTGAAAGGTCAAGAATCTAACGGTGGCGGTACAACTAAACGCGGTGACAAATTAACTGAAGAGTTATTGTCTGGTCTTGAGTTGGTTGATCTTATTGAAATCCAACCAGTCGACGAAGCGATTGCTGAACGTTTAACTCAAATTCAAGTGTTCTTGAAAGAGAAGAGCCTTGAAATTGATGAGAAATTTGCAGAGAAAAAGCGCAAATTATCTACAGGCGATGAACTGACAACTGGCGTATTGAAAGTTGTTAAAGTTTACTTGGCTGTAAAACGTCGCATCCAACCGGGTGATAAAATGGCGGGTCGTCACGGTAACAAAGGTGTTGTATCAAACATCCTACCTGTAGAAGACATGCCACACGATGCAAACGGTGTTCCAGTTGATGTTGTACTTAACCCACTGGGTGTACCATCACGTATGAACGTGGGTCAGATTCTTGAAACTCACTTAGGTATGGCAGCTAAAGGTCTTGGCGATCAAATCGACAAGATGATGAAAGAGCAACGTACTGTACTTGAGCTTCGTGATTTCTTAGACAAGATTTACAATAAAGTTGGTGGCGAACAAGAAGATCTTGATAGCTTGACTGATGAAGAAATCTTGGTGCTTTCAGGTAACTTGCGTAAAGGTGTTCCTTTAGCAACACCAGTATTTGATGGTGCTGAAGAATCACAAATCAAAGAATTGTTAGAACTTGGTGGCATTTCACGTACTGGTCAAACAGTATTGTATGATGGTCGTACAGGTGAACGTTTTGACCGTCCAGTAACTGTGGGTTACATGTACATGTTGAAACTGAACCACTTGGTTGACGACAAGATGCATGCGCGTTCTACTGGTTCTTACTCTCTAGTAACTCAACAGCCGCTTGGTGGTAAAGCACAATTCGGTGGTCAGCGTTTCGGTGAGATGGAAGTATGGGCACTCGAAGCTTACGGTGCAGCATATACACTTCAAGAAATGCTTACTGTGAAGTCGGATGACGTTGAAGGTCGTACCCGTATCTATAAGAACATTGTAGATGGTAACCATTACATGGACCCAGGTATGCCTGAATCGTTCAACGTATTGACCAAAGAGATCCGTTCTTTAGGTATCAACATTGAACTGAAAAATGGTGACTAAGAATCTCCATTAAATCTCCCTAAATCCCTCTTTGCAAAAGAGGGACTTTTCCCCCTTTGAAAAAGGGGGATTAAGGGGGATTAAAATTCAGTTAAAAAACAATATTTGTGACCCAGTTGTGAAGTGAAAATCTCCACAACACACGGAGAAAAAAATTGAAAGACTTGCTCGATATCATGCGCAAAAAGACGGATTCAGACGGTCATGCTCCTGTAGAGTTTGATCGCATCCGTATTGGTCTTGCGTCACCAGAAATGATTAAGTCGTGGTCTCATGGTGAAGTTAAAAAGCCTGAAACCATTAACTACCGTACGTTCAAACCTGAACGTGATGGTTTATTCTGTGCCAAAATCTTTGGTCCAGTAAAAGATTACGAATGCTTGTGTGGTAAATACAAGCGTATGAAATACAAAGGCGTCATTTGTGAAAAATGTGGCGTTGAAGTAACAACTGCAAAAGTACGTCGTGAGCGTATGGGTCATATTGACCTTGCTTCTCCAGTTGCACATATTTGGTTCTTAAAATCACTTCCTAGCCGTATTGGTCTGCTTTTAGACATGACTTTACGTGATATCGAACGTGTATTGTATTTCGAATCATACGTTGTAACTGACCCAGGTATGACTCCACTTGAGAAATACCAACTTCTAAACGATGAAGAATACTTCACTGCTTTAGAAGAACACGGTGATGAATTCACTGCGAAAATGGGTGCGGAAGCAGTTCAAGATTTGTTGAAAGACATCGATCTTGAAGCTGAAATTTCACGTCTTCGTGAAGAAATTCCAAATACGACTTCAGAAACAAAGCTTAAAAAAGCTTCTAAACGTCTGAAATTGATGGAAGCGTTCAAAGAATCGAACAATAAGCCAGAATGGATGGTGATGAATGTACTTCCAGTACTTCCACCTGATCTTCGTCCGTTGGTTCCTCTAGAAGGTGGTCGTTTTGCGACTTCTGACTTGAACGATCTTTACCGTCGTGTGATCAACCGTAACAACCGTTTAAAACGTCTACTAGACCTTGCAGCACCAGACATTATCGTACGTAACGAAAAACGTATGTTACAAGAGTCTGTTGATGCATTACTTGATAACGGTCGTCGTGGTCGCGCAATTACTGGTTCGAATAAACGTCCTCTTAAATCTTTGGCAGACATGATCAAAGGTAAACAAGGTCGTTTCCGTCAAAACTTATTGGGTAAACGTGTCGATTACTCTGGTCGTTCGGTAATTACCGTAGGTCCGACTTTACGTCTTCACCAATGTGGTCTTCCGAAAAAAATGGCGCTTGAATTATTCAAACCATTCATTTTTGCGAAACTACAAGCATCTGGCCAAGCGACAACCATTAAAGCTGCGAAGAAAATGGTTGAGCGTGAAACTCCAGAAGTTTGGGACGTACTTGCTCACGTAATTCGTCAACATCCAGTGATGTTGAACCGTGCGCCTACACTTCACCGTTTGGGTCTTCAAGCATTTGAACCAACCCTGATTGAAGGTAAAGCGATCCGTCTTCACCCACTCGTATGTGCTGCGTTCAACGCCGACTTCGACGGTGACCAAATGGCGGTACACGTACCATTAACACTTGAAGCTCAGTTAGAAGCTCGTGCGTTAATGATGTCAACAAACAACATTCTTTCTCCTGCGAACGGTGAGCCAATCATCGTACCTTCTCAGGACGTTGTCTTAGGCTTGTACTACATCACTCGTGATGCAATCAATGCCAAAGGTGAAGGCATGGTGTTTGCGGATACTGACGAAGTAAACCGTGCACTTGCAACAGGTCAAGTTGATTTACACGCTCGCGTAAAAGCACGTGTACACCAAACTGTCATTGATGAAAATGGTAACCGTGAACAACAAACCATTGTTGTAGACACAACTCCAGGTCGTTGTTTACTTTGGGAAGTTGTACCTGAAGGTATGGATTTCCAACAAATCAACGTTGAGATGACTAAAAAGAACATCTCTAAATTGATCAACTCTTGCTACCGTAAATTAGGTCTAAAAGATACTGTTATCTTTGCTGACCAATTGATGTACTTGGGCTTCCGTCAAGCGACTCACTCAGGTGTGTCTGTTGGTATGGAAGACATGTTGATTCCGCCACAAAAACAAGCAATTATCGAAAAAGCTGAAGTTGAAGTTCGTGAAATTGAACAACAATTCGAGCAAGGTTTCGTAACTGCCGGCGAACGTTATAACAAAGTTGTCGATATTTGGGCGCGTACAAACGACCAAGTAGCGAAAGCGATGATGGATAACTTGTCTTTCACAACTGTTAAAAACAAACAGGGTGAAGACGAGAAACAAAAATCATTCAACTCGATCTACATGATGTCTGACTCAGGTGCCCGTGGTTCGGCAGCTCAGATTCGTCAGTTAGCGGGTATGCGTGGTTTGATGGCGAAACCAGATGGTTCGATCATTGAAACACCAATTAAAGCGAACTTCCGTGAAGGTTTGACCGTACTTCAGTACTTCATTTCAACACACGGTGCACGTAAAGGTTTGGCCGATACTGCATTGAAAACTGCGAACTCAGGTTACTTGACTCGTCGTTTGGTTGACGTTGCACAAGACTTGGTAATTACTGAGCCAGATTGTGGTACTTTCGACGGTCTTGTAATGACTCCGTTCATTCAAGGTGGCGATGTCATCGAGAACTTAGGTACTCGAGTATTGGGTCGTGTACTTGCTGAAGATGCGAAGAAACCAGGTTCGGATGATGTGATTCTTCCACGTAATACTTTAATCGACGAAAAACTTGCAAACTACTTAGAAGAGCAAGGTGTCGATGAAGTGAAAGTACGTTCAGTTGTAAACTGTGAATCTACTTTCGGTGTATGTGCGAAATGTTACGGACGTGACCTTGCTCGCGGTCACTTGGTGAATCCAGGTGAATCTGTGGGTGTAATGGCTGCTCAATCAATTGGTGAGCCAGGTACACAGTTAACAATGCGTACATTCCACGTAGGTGGTGCTGCGAGCCGAACTTCTGCTGCTAACAGCGTACAAGTTCGTAACAAAGGTACAGTACGTTTCCACAATGTGAAAACAGTACAACACGCTAAAGGTCACTTGGTATCAACTTCACGTTCAGGTGAAATCGGTATCGCGGATGACATCGGTCGTGAACGCGAACGTTACAAAATTCCATACGGTGCTTCAATCATCATTAAAGATGGAGAAGCTGTGGAAGCTGGCGGTATCGTAGCGACTTGGGATCCGCATACACATCCATTGGTTACCGAAGTTGCAGGTAAAGTGCGTTTCAGCCAAATCGCTGATGGCGTAACTGTGACATCGAAAACTGATGATGCAACAGGTATGACGACTATTGAGGTACTTCCAGTAACTTCACGTCCAGCATCTGGTAAAGATATGCGTCCAGCTGTTGTATTGGATACAACAGATGGCGGCGAACAGTTCTACTTCCTACCACAAAACACGATTCTGACTGTGCGCGACGGCGAAACAATTGGTGTCGGTGACGTTATTGGTCGTGTACCACAAGAATCTTCACGTACACGTGATATTACCGGTGGTCTACCGCGTGTAGCTGACTTGTTCGAAGCACGTAAACCGAAAGAACATGCGATCCTTGCTGAAATTTCAGGTATCGTAAGCTTCGGTAAAGAGACCAAAGGTAAGAACCGTCTTGTGATTACTCCAGATGATGGCTCTGAGATTTACGAAGAGCTAATTCCGAAATGGCGTACGATTAACGTGTTCGAAGGCGAGCATGTGAACCGTGGTGAAACCATTTCTGATGGTCCGCAAAACCCACACGACATCTTACGTTTGAAAGGCGAAGTTGCACTGACAAACTACATCGTGAACGAAGTTCAGGACGTATACCGTCTGCAAGGTGTAAAAATCAACGACAAGCACATTGAAGTGATCGTACGTCAAATGCTTCGTAAAGTTGAAATCACTGACGGTGGTGATACAAGCTTCATCAAAGGCGAGCAAGTGGAATACATCCGCGTTGTTCAAGAAAACCAAGCTGTGGCAGCTCAGAACAAGTTCCCAGCGAAGTTTGAACGTCAATTGATGGGTATTACCAAAGCGTCGCTTTCTACTGACTCGTTCATTTCTGCTGCATCGTTCCAGGAAACAACTCGTGTGTTAACTGAGGCTGCTGTAACAGGTAAAGAAGATGAATTACGTGGTCTGAAAGAAAACGTAGTTGTAGGTCGTCTGATCCCAGCGGGTACAGGTTTGGCTTACCACTTAGAACGTCGTCGTCAAGAGTCTGAAGCTGCAGAGCTTGAGCTTCACAATGACTTCTCTGATGTTGATCAAGCATTAAGCCAAGCATTTAGCGATGAATTTAACGGTCTTTAATTAGCCCTTAAATCATTCAAAAAAGCCACCTTCGGGTGGCTTTTTTTATACAGATTATTTGAAAATTAAAGCTTTCTAAATGTCGAATTATTTCCTATAGTAAAAATAGAACATAACAAATCTCTTGATTTTTAAATTTAAAACATAACGGGGTCTTTTGATGAAATTCACACAGCAATTATTCGCAGTTTCTGCATTATTCAGCTCATTGACAGCGATTGCTGCACCTATGCCCAATTCGATTGTGGTAGAAGATAAAGCTGTAGTTCCAGTACTAAAAACAGAAGTGATTCGCCGTGTTGCAGGTCAAGAACCTGTACGTCAAGTGACTGCAACAGTGTTAGAAATGACCAATAAAGGTCAGGATGTCGTGGCACGTGAAATTGAACTTTCTGATCACCAAGGTGATTTTTCTGAAAAGAAATTATCCATTCCAGTACTACAACGTGGTGGTGTCATCGTCCCGACTTCTAAAATTGAAACCAAGACTACGGTGAAGCAGGATGGTCAGATTATTCGTCAAAACACCAATATTGATGCAGAAGGTGTAGAGTTTAAGAAAGGGCAGGAACCCATTAAACGCACGCTAAAACTAGATCAGGCAACAGATCCAGAAAGCAAAGCCAAACTCTCCCATGCTGTGCTGACTGAAAATGGTGAAACCACAAAAGATTTGATGATTTTGGATGAAAACCCTGAGTGATTCGTGAGCGATTAGGCGTGGTTTTTTACAAAATGCAGCATTTATGCTCCAAGCCGTAACAAGCTAAATTTAATTGTTTCATACAATGGTTTTAGAATCATAGGTATTGAAGAAGACAAGGAACATCACAATGAAAAAAGTAATGAGCGTATGCGCAGTCGCGATGATGTCGACCCTAATGCTTGCTGGTTGTGAAAGCATGTCGCCAAATGAACAACGTATTGGTGCTGCAGCTTTAGGTGGTGCCATAGGTGGTGGTGTGGGTAATAATGTCGGTGGTGGTGTAGGTGCAGCCGTTGGTGGTGGTGCTGGTGCAGCTGTCGGTAGTAAAACTCAAAACGGTTCAAACCGAAATGCCACATATAGTGGTGTAGGTGGTGCGATTGGTTCTGCAGTCGGTAAAAGTATCTTTGGTGGTAACACTGGTGCTGCGATTGGTGGTGCAATCGGTGGTGGCGCAGGTGCTGCAATTGAGCAAAATCGCTAATCCAATCCGATAAATTTGAATGAAAAGGCGCTTAAAGATAAGCGCCTTTTTTATTTGCGTGGACGAGGTTGCTTGCGACGAATGTATAGGGTTTTTTGAACTTCAGCGATACGTAAGCCTGCTTCATCAAAAATATTTAAGCTATAGTTCCGTAGTACAGGTGCGTGGTTATCTGCTAAGTTTTTAATATGATTGATTTCATTTGGGTCGAGCTGGATGTCAGCGTATACCGTTCCACGCCCAGGGGATAAAAATTGAATATTTGCAGCTTTGTCCCACACGATATAACGTGAGCCAAGATGATGCATCAAAATCAACATATAAAATGGGTCAACCATTGAATATAGACTACCGCCAAAATGTACACCGACAATATTTTGATTTTTTCGAGTTAATGGCATTTTGACGCGAATGTGATAATTGGCGAGATCAATTTTATCAATCGAAATGCCAGCACCTTTATAAGGGGCATAATGATTGAGTAAGAATTTAGAGACAATAGGCATTGTCATTATTTTCTGGATTATGCTCATACTGGGTCAATTTTTTTTTATGCTGAACTTTGCATACTAAATGAGTTTCAAAACTGTGGCATTGATCACATTGCCCATGTTCATAAATAAAACGTCAATTCGATGGAATCGATAAAAGGACTAGAAGAATGCAACCACTAAATACGCAATGGGTGAATACCACAGATCAACAACGGCTCTATGTAAAGACATGGGGTGATGAAACCAAGCCCGCTTTGGTTTTGGTTCATGGTTATCCTGATAATCAGGAAGTATGGGAACCGGTTATTGAACATCTTGGTTCTGAATTTTATATTGTGAGCTATGACGTGCGAGGTGCAGGGCAGTCCTCTGTGCCCCGTAAAGTACGAGATTACCGTTTAGAACAACTTTCACTTGATTTGGATAGTGTGACGCAAGCAGTATTAGGCGAGCGTAGTTTTCATTTGGCCGCGCATGATTGGGGCTCTATCCAATCTTGGGAATCGGTGACTGAGCCAAAATTTCGCTCACGTATTTTGTCTTATTCAACTATTTCTGGGCCATGTTTGGATCATGCGGCATTTTTACTCAGAAATAGCTTTAAGCATCAGCAGAAAAAATTACTCAAATTATTAAGTAAGTCATGGTACATCGGGGTATTCCAATTACCATTTTTGGCACCGACCGCGTGGCATTTTTTGAATGCTGAACGTTGGGGAAAAATTGTGAATGATTTAGAACGTACTCAAGAATTGCCTTTGAATCATAATATTCAGCATGATGGTAAACACGGTATTGCACTTTACCGTGCTAATTTTATTCCCCGCTTAACTCAGCCTAGACAACGTCATGCCGTCTGTCCTGTACAAGCGATTGTGTTGAAACATGATAATTTTGTCAGTCCAGATTACATTAAAGAATTACCTAATTGGGTTGAAGATTTATCTGTAGTTGAAGTCAATGCCAATCATTGGGCCGTGCTGAGCCAACCCGAAAAAATTGCAAGTTACATCGCTCAATTTGCGCAATCACAGCAGCTTTAAGTAAATCGTTCAACAGTGGCAGTTTCATCGATAGGGGGCTAAATAGCGAGCAAATTCTGATAAAATACGGTTTTTTGTCAGACTCCCTTTTTTCTTATGTTTGCTATTCTTGCCGCAATTACAGTCATGTTTGGACTGTCGCTGGCACGCGTGCCTGTTGTATTTGCGCTGATCATTGGTGCAGTAACAGGTGGCTTGTTAGCTGGTCTTGGTATTCATGGCACCATCGAAGCGTTTAATAGTGGCTTAGGCAACGGTGCTCAAATCGCACTTGCTTATGGCGTGTTGGGGGCATTTGCTTTGGCACTTGCGCGTTCAGGTCTGCCAGATTTACTGGCTTATCAACTCATTACTAAACTCAAAGGTAACAGTAATGTGAAAGCCCAGAATCGCGTGAAATACGTAATTTTCGCTACTATCGCTTTAGCCGCCGTATGTTCACAAAACGTGATTCCAGTGCACATTGCGTTTATTCCAGTATTAATTCCACCATTACTCAGCGTATTTAATCATTTAAAACTTGACCGTCGTTTGATTGCTTGTGTTCTGACTTTTGGTCTTGTGGCGACTTATATGCTGGTACCTTTTGGTTTTGGTGCTATTTTCCTTAATGATATTTTAGGTCAAAACATCAATACCTTTGGTAAGCCATACGGTTTCAACATCAGCTATGATCAAATTCCAACTGCTATGGCAATTCCAGTATTTGGGATGTTTGTTGGCTTATTAATTGCTGTTTTTTATAGCTACCGTAAACCACGAGAGTATGCTGACGTTCAGGTTAAGGAATCACAGCACACCATCTCCTCTGATGTAAAAGCAGATGAAAATGGTAAACCACAAGTCGCTAAATTTACTTTGATTATGGCTGCGGTTGCAGTGGTTGCTACGCTTTCTGTTCAAGTCATATCTGAGTCGATGATTTTGGCCGGTCTCGTTGGTGTTGCGATCTTAAGCTGTGCAGGTATCTTTAAGTGGAAAGAAGCCGACGATGTCATTATCAGTGGTATGCGCATGATGGCACTGGTGGGTTTCATTATGATTTCTGCGCAAGGCTTTGCATCTGTGATTGAGGCTACGAATCAAGTACCAACACTGGTACAAGCTTCAGTTGAATGGATTGGAAACAGTCAAGGTTTAGCGGCATTTTGGATGTTATTAATTGGGTTATTAATTACCTTAGGTATTGGTTCTTCATTCTCAACAATCCCAATTTTGGCCATTATTTATGTACCACTTTGTATTCAATTTGGTTTTAGTCCAATGGCGACTATTGCGTTGATTGGTACAGCAGCGGCATTAGGTGATGCGGGTTCTCCGGCCTCGGACTCGACATTGGGTCCAACATCTGGCTTAAATATGGATGGTCAACATGATCATATGAAAGACAGTGTGGTACCAACTTTTATTCACTACAATATTCCATTAATGATCTTTGGTTGGATTGCCGCAATAGTACTCTAAAAAATTTTCAAAGATAAATAAAAAGGCGATTATATAATCGCCTTTTTTGTTATTTAATTCTGAGGATTTTGGTTGGATTAAAATAATTCATTTTATTAATTCTGATTAAAAAGGTTGGTATATTATGAATAATAAATTAATTATAACGGTGAAAATATAAAACCAAGCATTGCACTATGATTAAAATAAATATATTTAATTAATAATAACTTATATAATAATGTAATAAATTATTAAATAATGTTATTGCATAATTTTAATACTAATGTTTAATATTAATTATTCATTCTAGAAGGTTGTTTAAAAATGTTAAAACAAGCTGCTCTTATTGCATTATTGGGTATGTCTGCATCAGCTATGGCTGGTCAATGGCAAGTGAAAGTTGGTGGTTCTGTGGTAGCCCCTACTTCTGACACAAGTATTTTAAACGGCGCAGTAAATGTTGAAGCAGATCATGAATATGCATTTACACCATCAATTGAATATTTCTTTAATGACAACATTTCAGCTGAATTACTTTTGGCAACGCCAATAAGTCATGATGTAAATGTTACAGGTGCTGTAGATGCTGGTGTGAAGGTCAAACATTTGCCACCTACAATTACTGCAAAATATAACTTTAAAAATTCAACACGTTTCACACCGTATATTGGTGTAGGTGGTACAGCATTTGTTGCGTGGGATGAAAAAGCAAGTGGTGATTTAGCTGGTGCTAAAGTAAAAGTAAAAGAAGACTTTGGTTTTGCAGGTCAAGTCGGTTTTAACTACCAGCCAGCTGATGCAAAAAACTGGGGTGTTTTCTTTGATGCGCGTTATGCACAGATCAGCCCAGAAGTTGAAATTAAAGATGTTACAACTTTTGATTTAGATATCGATCCAATGGTGTATACAATTGGTTATAGCTACAAATTCTAAGCTGTAGCTAATTTTAAAACCCTGTCGAATGGCAGGGTTTTTTTATGCAGCATATTCCATCCATCAGTTGATCGAATTGAACAAATAGGCAATAGAAAATTTAGGTAGAACTGTTAGAGTCGAGATAAATCAGCAAGTTGGATGAAGAGAAAAGACGATGAAAAAAATTATTCAGGGTATGCTGGTCTTGGGCAGTGCTTATTTTATTTCGACAAGTTATGCCGCAAGTTTTGATTGTAAAAAGGCGAAAACCATTACCGAACATGCGGTTTGTGATAACCGTAGTATTAATGATGCCGATGTCAAAATGGCAACAACCTATACGATTATTCGTCATTTGGTTCCCATGGGGACACGTGGTGCAATTCAAGATCAACAAATAAAATGGCTACAACTACGCGATCAGTGCCGTGACAATGTCAGTTGTTTAAGTGATGTATATAAAATGCGGCAGCAAAAACTGGATCTCTACATGGACCGCGTTTATAAACAAGGACCTTTTTAAACCTTAAAATTTAGTGCGATAGAATAAAAATTTTCCATTCACACTATTGAAAAATAGTGAAGTCCCTCCATTCATATAGGCAATTGATAATTTTACTCAGTATGAACGGAGAGACTGATGAGCGAACAACAATCTCAAAAACACAGCTTCCAAGCGGAAGTGGCTCAGTTACTGCATTTAGTAACACATTCTTTATATTCAAATCCTGAAATTTTCCTTCGTGAGTTAGTATCAAACGCATCTGATGCCTGTGATAAATTGCGTTTTGAAGGGATTAACCATCCTGAATATTATGAAAATGATCCAGATTTACATGTGCGTATTCATTTAAATAAAGAGCAGAAGACAATTACCATTTCGGATAATGGTATTGGTATGACACAACAAGAAGCGATTGATCATTTGGGTACGATTGCTAAGTCTGGCACTAAAGATTTTATGTCGAAGCTTACGGGTGATCAAAAGTCAGATGCACAATTGATTGGTCAATTTGGTGTGGGCTTCTATTCAGGTTTTATTGTTGCTGAAAAAATTACAGTGGAATCACGTCGTGCTGGGGTAAATGCCGCTGAAGGGGTACGTTGGGTTAGTAATGGTACAGGTGAGTTTGATGTAGAGCCAATTGATAAGGCTTCACGTGGAACCGACATCATTTTGCATTTACGCGAGGATGCTTTAGATTATTTAGATCGTTACAAAGTTAAGCAGATTATTAATAAATACTCTGATCATATTAGTTTGCCAATTGAGATGCAGAAAGAAGTTTGGCAACAAGAGGAAGCTGCCGAAGGCGAAGACGCAAAACCTGGTCAATATGTACTGACGGATGAATGGGAAGCGATTAACTCAGCAAGTGCATTATGGACGCGTAATAAAAATGAGATCAGTGAAGAACAATATACTGAGTTTTATAAAAACCTGAGCCATGATTTTGAAGCCCCGCTTGCGTGGACACACAACCGTGTAGAGGGAAGTACGGAATATACACAGTTACTTTATATTCCATCTCGCGCACCAAGCAATATTTTCACACGTGAAGCTAAAGCAGGAATTAAGCTGTATGTGAAACGTGTATTTATCATGGATGATGCGGATAATTTGATTCCAAATTATTTACGTTTTGTTCAAGGTGTGGTGGATAGCGCAGACTTACCACTTAATGTAAGCCGTGAATTATTACAAGAAAGTCGCGACGTTAAAACGATTCGTGAAGGTAACGCCCGCCGTATTTTAACGGTGCTAGATGGTTTGGCGAAATCTGAAGATGTTGCTGATCAAGAGAAGTTTGCAAAATTCTACGCTGAGTTTGGTTCAGTCTTAAAAGAAGGCTTAGGCGAAGACATGGCGAATCGTGAGCGTATTCTAAAATTATTACGCTTTGCTTCGTCAAATAATGATGAAGTGAAAACATCATTTGCAGACTATAAAGCCAATATGAAAGAAGGCCAAAAGGCAATTTACTATGTGACTGCTGATAGTTTAAATGCTGCGAAAAACTCACCACAACTTGAATTGTTCAAGAAAAAAGGTATCGAAGTGCTGCTCATGACTGAACGAGTGGATGAGTGGGCGATGGAATTTGTTTTTGAGTTTGATGGAACACCATTACAGAATGTATCGAAAGGTGCAGTTGATTTGGGTGATCTACAAGATGCTGAAGAGAAAAAAGCACTTGAGGAAGCTGCTGAGCAGTTTAAACCTGTTGTTGAAAAACTGTCGGATGCGTTAAAAGATAAGACCTCTGAAGTGCGTGTAACAACACGTTTAGTGGACTCTCCTGCGTGTTTGGTGGTGGCTGAGGGTGAGTTATCACCGCAACTGGTCCGTATGCTAAAACAAGCAGGACAAGCGGTTCCCGAGTCAAAACCAGTCTTGGAAATCAATCCATCCCATCCGTTGGTACAAAAATTAGAAGGTTCAGCGCAATTTGATGATTTGGCGAATGTGATCTTCGATCAAGCGTTGATTGCTGAAGGCGGTTTACCCGAAGATCCTGCCCAATACATCAAACGGATTAACAGCTTATTGCTGAAGTAACGGTAGATATGAAATGAACCTCCTTCGGGAGGTTTTTTTATTTGGTTTTTCGATAGAGCACATGAATAAAAACGTCCATGTTTTAATCTTTAAAATAAATTAAAAATAAATAATTAATCTATAATAGCGATCGTTAAGTATTGGGAATCTTAAGATGAAAATTTTAGTGATCGCTGTAATGGCTCGCTGCTCTCTATGGGCCTCATGCAATCTGCTCAGGCAGACAGCGCTAAGCAAAAAATGGTGCGTAATGACCGTGTGCAGGTTTCAAAGCAGATCGCACAATACGATATCAACCCTTTTGTTGATAGTCGCCGTGTGATGCGAAATGATCGTGTTCAGTATAGTTTTCCTAAAGTGAAAAAAGTCGCTGAAAAACAGCCAAGTATTGTACGTAATGATCGTGTACGTGTGATTAAGAAAAATTGAAGCTGAGTTATTTAAAAAAAGCCCATCCTGTTGAGATGGGCTTTTTATTCGCTGTGAAATAGCGGGTTCTAGAACAAGGCTTCAAGGCGCACTAAAGCGCCCACAAAGTGGCTTTTATCGTCACGATGGTTGTTGAGGTAGTTGAGATCACCTTGGATATAAAACCATTCGCGCAGAAAGGGCTGTCGCCATGATACATAGGGTCCCCAACTGTTTAAACGCAGTTGATCGTTATTGTAAAAACCACCTGTATATAGGCCGTAGTTGAATCGGTTACCTTTAAAAAATTGGTGTTGGCGGTAACTGAAGTTATCCCATTTCAGATCATCATCCTGTGCATCTGCATAGGTCAGGTTGAATTGGTTTGAGATAAAGGGTTGGCCTGGACGGGCATGGGTTAATTCTAAATTGGTTCTTAGATAATTTTCACTATCGATACCATAACGATAAATTTGTTCGGCTAAAAAACTGTAATCATTGTCGAGTTGCCATTTTTTAGCTGCTTTTAAGCGGACATATAGGTCATCACCAGAACGTAAACCTAGATCAACGTCAGTTTCGAAAGGCAGTCGATCTGAAATTTCTGACCAACGTAACGCGAGCGAACTGTTATCTTCACGGGTTTGCTTATTGTCATAATTTTTATCACTACGCCCCGCAGGGTTTTCATTGGTAATTGCAGCATTATTTTCTAATTCATTATCAAGTGAGTCATCACCAAAGACTACACTCAATTTTTTTTCTAAAGTGGGAAGCTTAATTTTACCGCGAATACGTGGCTTAATTTCGTATTCATCGTGCTTATTCCAACTGTTGTCTAAAATCACCCTAAGGGTAGCATTGGCTGGTTTATCAGGCTCACTTTGCCCAAACCAGTTATCCATGCGAACGGCCGTTTGATCTGCCCAATTTCGGACTTTCTTCTGTTGTCGATCGGTCCAGCTATTATTTTCCGTTTGTTCTGTTGTCGGAACAATGGGGTGATCTGATTGTTCAGGTAAGAAGGTCGGTGTTGCATCAATCCAACGTGGAATTTGATCTAAAAAATCATAGGTCTTTGGCATGATATACGGTGAACTTTGCTCGGTTGCAGGCACTTCCTGAGAATGTTGCCCCTCAGTTTCATTGACGACAGCATCAGTTTCATTGGCCCAAGCAACTTGATACATCAAGCTTATTGATGCGGAAAAAAGCAAAGTCCGAATAAAGTACTGTTGTTTTTTATGCATATGTTTTGGCTCTATTTAATTATCATCTGAGTATCCTGCATCTGTAGTTTCGTTATTTTTGTCGAATAAATGCAAGCCAAACTACAAAATAAATGCAATTAATCTTCGGTCATTTGCTTAAGTGCTTGATAAAGCGAAATCACATCAATGGGTTGAGGCAATTGTTGGATCACATTTTGGATGCTTTGCCAATTTAAACCTTGCTGTCGATGGAGGATCAAATAAGGAAGGGCTTGTTCGGTACGCAAGAGTGCCATGCGTTTTTGACCGTGGATTAAACGTAATTTTTGACGTTCTTGTAATAATAACAGCGGGGTATGTAGCGTCGGTTCAGGTTCATCAAAATGAATGAATTTTTGCGTATGAACTAACTGTGCCGGGATAAATGGATAATAGTCGTTTTGCGACCAAATCATTTCAGCCTGCTGAGACTGTTGATAGAGCTGATCAGGTGCAGCACAGAGTTGCTCTAGATTGTCCCATGTCATGACTTTAATCGCGGCAAGTTCATGTTGATGTTGTTGGCAAAACAGTTGAGAGAGTCGAATGGCTTCCATTTGCGTTTGCGCACCAAACAACAAGAGATATTTGATGAAGCGACCTTCGGTATTGATTTGCTCTGCTAAATACAGTGGCTGGTTTTTCCAATCTGTACCATCTGTCGTATGTAATAGAACATCAAGCTGCGTTGTGAGTTCAGGCTGATCTATAAACTGCAATTCATACAAGGCCAATTGCGCATCGATGTTTTGCAGCGTTTGAACGCGAGCGGTATATTGAGCGATTTGAACCTGTTCAGGAAGTTCAACGCCTGCCATTGTCGTGTTGAGATGTTCCTCCGATGGGGCATGTGTTGGCTGCTCAATTAGAACAAGAGGAACGGTATCAGGTGCAGAAAGCTCCGGTTTATTTGTATTTGAGTTATGAAGCAACGTATCCGCTTCATTGATTTGCTTATCGCAATGATCTAGATCGACAGATCCGTCTTTATTTATCGCTTCAATTGGCAGTAGGTCGTCCACACTTGCTGCAACACAGCTTGGCGCTGTAATGATTTCATCCTTTAGGCGTAAGGCATGTAGACGTAGATCGATATCACTAATTAAACATTTATATAGCTGTTGTTGTTCAATTAACCAATCATAGCATTCGCTAAAATTACCCCATTCACTGAGTAAAGCCGTGCGCTGTTTGGCTGGAATCATCCACACTTGCCAACCTAATTCATGGTCATGCAGCAAGGCCCAACCCATCTCTGGATATTGATATAAAGCATTTTCAAGTGCAGCATCATGGTTAAAATAGCCACGAAATAACAATGAATATGGCGTTTGTTTGGAAAATTCAGTTGCAGCCATTTGTGGCTTAGTTAATGCACGATAACTTAATATTTGCTTTTGAAAAATCGGTTCATCGCATAAGGCAAAAATTTCATGAATCCGACGTTTAGAAAGCGCAGTTTCATAAAAACTCAAAGCACGGTGTTCAAGTTGATGGGTCAGTACATGGATTTCTTTTATTAATTGTACTTTCTCTTGTAGATTCATTTGTCCGCTTCCTAAAGGACTTTTTGTGCTTTTTCTAAATATTTAGCCAATACAATATTGGTTGCAAGTTCTACTAATTTATATTCAGCCGAGTTTGGGTTTCGATATGTATTGGCCAATTCAATCAGGCGTTCAATATCGATGACCTGCGGTGAAATTTTTCCTTGTATCAGTGCCTGAAGTTCTTGCATAGGACAATGTAAATTTAAAAATAAAGAAGTCGATTAGTTCATTTGATTATAGAGATTTCATTAAAAAAAACATGGAAATAAATGTCAGCTTCTACAAATTAAGCGTTAAATATGACAATTAATGCGCATTTTGTTTAAAAGTAATACCAAATCATTAACTTAAAGATACGCTTTGCAAATTTTATCGCGGCATAGTTGGATCAATTTTTTTGAAGTCATCATCAGCGATCGAGCGCTTTTAGATGTTCATTTTTAATGTTAAGTAAAGAATAAAGCCCAAAGTAAAGGCACATAAAATAAAAAACCGATGGTGGGAGCCATCGGTTTTTTTATGGAAAAATCAGCTAAAAATTAAGCTTTTTTTTCTGTGTTTGTGATAACTTCAGTTGTATCAGCAGCTGGAGCTTGGCTCTCTGCATTGGCAGTTTCAGCAGTTACAGCTTTTTTTACTGGAAAATCTGGTACGTAAACGATTTGTGCAGAAACAGTTGCAGAAAGCGCCATCACAGCAACAGCCATAGCATATTTGATTGCGTTCATTTGTGTATTCCTATCAATCATTAGTAACTCAAAAATTGAGTCAGGGAGAAAATTAATCACTTGAATTTATGTGAAAATAATATCAAAAAATAATCAATTAAAAATGATCGATTCGGCAACACAAGATAAATGGTAGGATTTAATATTTATATAAAACAGTCTATTAGAGTTATTGCTCTAGAGTTTTTAGTGGCTGAGTGACAGCGGCGTATCACTCAGATATAGATGAAAAATCTATGAATGTTTGGCACATTTCTTTTCATAGACTTTGCCTGCGATACCACCAATAATGGCACCACTAATCGTACCAAAAACAGGTAATATACTGCCTGCAACAGCTCCGATCGCAGCACCTTTGACGGTCGGAGAAAAACGTGAGAGAAAGCTATTCTTCCCTGTTTGGGACTCGTTGGTGGTTGTTTGAGGGGGTGTATTGGTAGATAGTTCGGTTTCAGCAGAAGTTGCTTGAGGTTCAATAGTCATGACATTACTCCCGAGCATGATCGTTTGAAGAATGAAGCTTTTAGCCTAATCGGTAGTGGCCTTGGCTTAAACAGAAAGCATGTAATAAATGATGGTCAGTTTGTAATCCACCGAAGTGGAATTCACTCCTGTGTAAGACATGTAATATTTTGCTGTTTTGATGTTTAAAAAATAACCAAAATAAGTGACTTAATCATATGATGAAGATTCAAAATCATAACAATGAGGATAAATACAATGTCTGTTGCTAAAGTCGTTGAAGTAAATGCAAGTAGCACAAAAAGTTTTGAAGATGCGATCCAAACGGGAATTAATAAAGTCACTGAAACCGTAAAGAACGTTCAGGGTGCATGGATTAATGAACAAAAAGTTGTGGTGAAAGACAATAAAATTGCGGAATATCGAGTGAACTTAAAAATCAGCTTCTTGGTTGAATAAGTTTAGTTTTATTGAAGTTAAAAACTGATCAAAAAAAAATCCCCGAAGTTCGGGGATTTTTGATTGAACGCGCTGAATTATTTTTCAGGTGTTTCACAGCTTTCATCATTACACACAGGTGTAGGAGCAAGCTCAGGGAGTTCCGCAGCTTTGTCCATCACTTTTTTAAATACATCTTTCGGTTGAGCGCCTGCTAAAGCAATGCGTTGCTCAAATACAAAGAACGGTACACCCGTAACTTTAAGTTGATCGCGTGCTACTTCTTCATCGTATTTGACGAAATCAGCAAATTCATCTGAGTCTAATAAGTCATCGACTTCAACAGGGTTTAGACCAATACGAGATGCAACGTCTTCTAAGGTTTCACGTTCACCAATGGCCAAGCCTTGCGTCATATAGCTATAGAAGAACGCTTCTTTGGCTTCACTGCCGAGACCTTTGCTTTGTGCAAGATGAATCAAGCGGTGCGCGTTGAAAGTATTGCCTGAATTGGCTTTTTGCCAGTTAAATTCAATACCTTCAGCTTTTGCCATTTCGGCAATATTGCGCTGCATTTCCTCTACTTCTTCAATACTGCGGCCATATTTTTGTGCTAGACGTTCAGTATTAGAAATTTCTAGGCGAGCGGGCGCATCTGCGTCAAGTTGATAGCTATGCCAAAACACTTCAAGCTCTACACCCGATTCTTCGGCAGCAGCTTCAAGGCGTTTTTTCGCAATATAACAAAATGGGCAAACCACGTCTGACCAGATATCTACACGCATGGGAAATCTCTTTTCTATGTTCTGGGAAAATGATGGGGGCAAATCCTAAAATTTAAAGCCAAGCAATGCAATCCATTTTTGTCTCGATGGCGCAATGTCGATTTTTTTTTTGATTTTGTTACAAGGATTGAATGAAGATTTGTCGAACGATTAATCCGTGATTAAACGTTTACCCAAACAAATCACTTCAACCTCTTCATAGCCCAATTGTTCATAAAAATTTTGTACGTCAATGTTGTCTTGGCGAATCAGTAATTGAAGTTTTGGGCAGCCTAAAGCAATTAAGCGTTTTTCTAATTGTTGAATGAGGGCGGTAGCGACGCCATTACGTTGAAAATGTGGATGTACGGCAAGATAATTGACCCAGCCTCGGTGTCCATCATAGCCCCCCATGACAGTTGCAATCAGTTGATCATCTTTGACCGCCAACAAGAATAATTGATCACGTTGAGCCAATTTTCGAAATATATCAATTTCAGGGTTATTCCATGGGCGGGTCAGATCACACAGTTCCCAAAGTGCAATCACATCATCTAAATCAGATTCGAGATAGGGGCGGATAATAAACATAATTTTTATTTTAGCATGTATTTTGACCAATTTAGATTAGTCGAGTTTTGCAGACTTGATAAGTCATATTGAAAAATAAAAGCCATAAAAAAACGCTCCGAAGAGCGTTTTTTTAGTTCACTGTCAATTAAGCCGTTTTCACTTCAGGCTGAGCAGCTAACATATGGCCGTTCTCTTCGAAGTTGATGTGCCAAGACAATGCTTCACGTAGAAGGTGAGGTGTTTGACCACCTTTCGCACAAGCACGGTCGAAGTAATCATTTAATGCTGCACGGTAGCTTGGGTGAGCACAGTTGTCGATTACAGCACGAGCACGTTCACGTGGAGCAAGACCACGTAAGTCAGCAAGACCTTGTTCAGTAACCAAGATGTCAACGTCGTGTTCTGCATGGTCAACGTGAGAAGCAAATGGAACAACAGAAGAAATGTCGCCACCTTTTGCAATTGATTTGGTCACGAAGATCGCCAAGTGCGCATTACGTGCGAAGTCACCTGAACCACCAATACCGTTCATCATTTTTGTACCGCAAACGTGAGTTGAGTTCACATTACCGTAAATGTCAAACTCAAGTGCTGTGTTGATACCGATGATACCTAAACGACGTACAAGTTCTGGGTGGTTAGAAATTTCTTGTGGACGTAATACAAGTTTGTCTTTGTATTGTTCAAGGTTATTAAATACTTTTTCGCCATATTTCGCAGAAAGCGTAATAGAAGAACCTGAAGCAAATTTCATTTTGCCTGCGTCGATCAATTCAAATGTACAGTCTTGAAGTACTTCAGAGTACATGATCAAGTCTTCAAAGTTTGAATCTTTAAGACCCGTCAATACTGCGTTTGCAATTGAACCAATACCTGCTTGTAATGGACCTAGGTTCTTCGGTAAACGACCTTCAGCGACTTCTTTTTCAAAGAAAGCGATAAGGTGGTTTGCAATACCTTGAGTTTCATCATCAGGGGCAGTCACTGTAGATGGAGAGTCATGCAATTCGTTGTTAAATACGATACCTACGATTTTTGAAGGATCGATGTTGATTGCATGTGTACCAATACGTTCATCAACATGAGTCAATGGAATAGCTTGACGTGTTGGACGATATGTTGGGATATAAATATCGTGTAAGCCTTCAAATGCTGGACTTAAGTTGGTGTTGATTTCAACAATCACTTTTTCAGCAAAAATTGCGAAGCTTGCAGAGTTACCTACAGAAGTTGTAGGGATGATGCCACCATCTTCAGTGATCGCAACAGCTTCAATAATTGCTACATCAGGCTTTTTAAGCTGAAGGTTACGCATTTGTTCAACTGTTTCAGACAAATGCTGATCGATGAACATTACTTCGCCTTTGTTGATCGCTTTACGTAATGTATTGTCTACTTGGAACGGTAAACGACGAGCAAGAACACCTGCTTCAGTCAATTTTTTGTCCAAATCGTTACCCAAGCTCGCGCCAGTAATTAGGGTGATTTTAAGAGGATTAGCATGAGCCTGTTGAACCAACGCTAAAGGTACAGCTTTCGCTTCACCTGCGCGTGTGAAACCACTCATACCTACCGTCATACCATCCTGAATGAATTCAGCAGCTTTTTCTGCGCTGATAACTTTGTCGTGAAGGGCAGCTAAACGGATGCGATCTAAAGACATCATATACTCTCGTGAAATTCTCAAAACTGATACGGATTGTACCGATCAAAAAAGCCATTTTGCATCCCTGTTAGGCTAAGGTCTAATTTTTTGAAAAAATGTGGGTATAAGATTTTATTATGATTTTTAAGCTACTGAATAATAAAGTTAAAAATAACAATGGTTAAGGATTAAACAAAACTGTTCGTTGCTTTTTTGAACGCTTGTTAAAAGCGTTCAGTTAAACTTTGCTTAATTTTTTCCAATGGGCTGTTGTTTAATATTTCATCATTTTCGAGTTTTTGCAGTGGTAAAGAAATGATCGCTTCGAGTCCACCTTCTGCTCGATTGTGAATTGAAAGTTGACCTTCGTGAATATCCACAATACGTTTTACAATGGCTAAACCGAGTCCACTGCCTTGGATGGTACGTGCATCATTACCACGTACAAAAGGTTGCATCAGGTCTTCAATTTGGTCTTCAGGAATCCCTTCGCCATTATCGGCAACGCGAATTTGAATATGGTCACCTTCATATTCGGTAGACAGTTCAATCGGCTCGGCACCATAGCGTTTTGAGTTATTGATTAAGTTGCCTATTAGTCGTTTTAAGGACAGGCTACGTGCTTGAATAAT
Organism: Acinetobacter sp. YH12094; assembly: GCF_013419295.1. Lineage (NCBI taxonomy): Bacteria > Pseudomonadati > Pseudomonadota > Gammaproteobacteria > Moraxellales > Moraxellaceae > Acinetobacter > Acinetobacter sp. YH12094. The sequence goes on along the minus strand of NZ_VPAK01000005.1, from coordinate 136,727 downwards.
CGGTAAGTCTTGGGGTTCAAAGCGAATATCTAAAGGTTTAAATTGAATCACTAATTCCTGCAATAGCGCATTTAAATCAGTATCTTGCGGAACTTCATCAGAGCCATCTCGCATATACGAAATGAACTGATTCAGAATCGCATCCATATCTTCAACATCGTAAATCAGACCTTCTTTTAGGAAGTCATCATCAGGCATCATTTCTGCGCTGAGTCGAATACGGGTCAGCGGAGTACGCAAATCGTGGGAAATACCAGCCAACATGATGCGACGATCACGTTCAGTTTGTTCCAGCGTGTAGACCATGTGGTTAAAGGCTTGGTTTACTTCACGGATTTCTTGTGGCCCATGGTTGGTTTCTAAATAAGGAGCAGTGCCTTGTTTACTATAGTTGTTTGCCGCATCTTGTAAACGTTTTAGTGGACGGTTGAGCTGACGAACCAAGGTTAAGATAATGATGCCAGCAATCAGCGGAATACCCAATAACCAACCTAAAATCAGCTCTGCGCTATAGTTGGCATAGGTTTTTAAAGGCTCGCGAACCCAGTTGCCATTCATTTCTGGAGTTTGAATCCAGATGCGTGGGTCAGGTTTAAATTGGAAATACACGGTCGCATTATCAATGCGCATTTCTTTGGCCAGTTTCTTTTCAATTTGATTGGTAAAGAATTCTGCAATGACTTTGTCTTTGACATTGGGGAATTCTTTCGGATCGGTCACATATTCGATCCCGACACGGTTGCGCATCCAGTCGTCGACATCTACTTCGGCATTGTTATGAAAAATCCGTAAATCAGGATTGTTAATGATTTCAAGTTCGACCGCGAGGTAACGAGCATGTTGTTGAATTTCGGGTAAATAGAGTGTCCGCCAAAAGAACCATAAGGACATAAACAGGCTAAAAAACACCACAAATAAGACCAATACGGTGGTCCGCATGGCTGCAGAGCGGGGTTTGATTTTATCGAGGAAGCGTTCCCAAGGTGTCCGTTTTTTTTCGGAGTAGGCAACGTAGTCGGTAAATTCCTGTGGGTCGATGGGTTCGAGTTTCACGCAGAATCCTTTAAGCAAATTTTTTGAAAGGCAGTTTTTATTCTTTGCGATGGAATCTTACTGCTGGAACGTTCTTCGGGAGGAGTTCGTTATGTTACTTTTTAAAAAAGTAACCAAAATTTTTGCCATTCGCTGAACTCGCGCACATTACTTTTATTCATTCAATTTCAAGTGGCTCAGACAGCAGCGAATGGTATTTCCGGACATGAGGTACGGTGACTCGATTCTCAGGTCTTATTTTATGGCTTATTCAGCACCATCTGGAACAAAGACATAACCTACGCCCCAAACGGTTTGAATATAGCGCGCACGTGCTGGGTTTTCTTCAACCAAACGACGCAGGCGAGAAACCTGAACGTCAATTGAACGTTCCATCGCGCCCCATTCACGACCACGAGCAAGATTCATTAACTTGTCGCGTGTCAGTGGTTCACGTGGGTGTTGAACTAATGCTTTGAGTACGGCAAATTCACCCGTTGTTAATGTGACGACTTGACCTTCACGGGTTAATGTACGAGTAGACAGGTCGAGTGACCAAGGACCAAAAGACACCACTTCCATTTGTTGGCTTGGTGCGCCCGGAACTTCACGCACTTGGCGACGTAGGACCGCACGAATACGAGCTAATAGCTCATTCGGGTTAAATGGTTTTGGTAAATAGTCATCTGCACCGGCTTCAAGTCCTGCAATACGGTCTGAATCGCTACCACGAGCGGTCAGCATAATGATCGGGGTATCGATGCTAGATTGGCGCAGACGGCGGCAAATACTCAAGCCATCTTCAACAGGCAACATAAAGTCGAGCACAATCAGGGAAAAGAGTTCCCGCTGCAACAGACGATCCATCTGAGTCGCATCATGTGCGGTTTTGACCACAAAACCTTTATCTTCTAGGAAGCGTTGTAAGAGGGTGCGTAGACGCACATCATCATCGACAACCAGAATGCGTTCGACTCGGTCGGTTTCGGCTTGTACGGCATCTGTTTTTTCAGCAGGTACAACTAAACTCATGACGTGCTCCTTATTCTTTATTGTCATCGTAAACAAAAAGTCGATTTCACTTGAGTATACGATTCATTTATATAAATTTACTATGCTCTAAAGCAACAAATATTGCAGTTAAAATCAAGACATAGATACCAAATGTATACATGTTGTTCGAATCAGTTTGCTTGTCTAAGTCTCGCTAATTTGCTGTTTCATAGTCAGTTTCGTAAAAAAATGTGTATTTGAGATGAATTGGCATTAAAAACCACGAATAAATTTATAAAAACAATTGTGGATTTTATGGTCTTGGTCTTTATAATCATGGCTTTTAGAACTTATCCTTGCAGGGATCTAATACGATGACTGACTTAGTTCAGCAGTTGGCAAAAGAAATTGCCGTACGTCCAAATCAAATTGAAGCTGCCATCAAGCTCATTGATGAAGGTGCCAGTGTTCCATTTATCGCACGTTACCGTAAAGAAGTGACGCAAGGTCTGGACGATACTCAATTACGTCAGCTCGATACACGTCTGACTTACCTGCGTGATTTATTTGAGCGCCGTGAAAAGGTAATCGAATCTCTAAAAGAACAAAACAAGTTATCTGATGACTTACTTGCTCGCGTGAATGCAGCAGAAACGAAAAATGCTTTAGAAGAGATTTACGCGCCGTACCGTCCAAAACGTACAAGTAAATCATTTAAAGCCAAAGAAGCGGGTTTAGGCCCAATCGCTGAAAAAATCTTTAATGAAGCGGTTGATCCAACCGAAGCTTTAGCTGGTTTTAGTCATGAAGATTATTCAGATGTTGAAAGCCAATTAGACGCGATTCAACACATTTTAATTGATGACTGGGCACAAAATATTGCATTAACCACTGAGCTAAAAGCGACATTTGCGAAAACTGCAGTGTTGAAAAGTTTAGTTGCAAGTGATGAGAAAAAGGAAGTCGGTAAAAAATTCCGTGATTACTTTGATTTCTCTGAAAGCTTAAACAAAGTCCCTTCACACCGTTTACTGGCGATGCTCCGTGGCCGTCAAGAAAATGTCTTGGGCTTAAAAGTCGATGGTGAAGATGATGCACCATTGGCACGTATTGAAACTGAATATAATGTTGAAACTGCACAGCCTCAAGCACGCGCAAATTTTTTAAAACAAACTGCAAAACTGTTCTGGTTGGGCAAAGTACGTCCTGCTATTGAGCATTCATTATTGACTGAAAAACGTTTGGCTGCCGAAGCTGAAGCGATGGATGTCTTTGCTGAAAACCTACGTCATTTATTACTTTCTGCACCAGCAGGCGCGCGTACCACTCTGGGTGTTGACCCTGGTATCCGTACGGGTGTGAAATTGGCCGTTGTTAATGCATCAGGTGATGTTCTTGCACATAGCACGATTTACCCATTTGCTCCGAAAGAAGACAAAGCTGGTTCAGTGGCTGAACTTGCCCGTCTATGCCGTGAGTTTAATGTTGAACTGATTGCCATTGGTAACGGTACTGCAAGCCGCGAAACTGAAGCGGTTGTGGCTGAAATGATGGCTGCGAATACGGATTTGAATTTGATTCGTGTGTCTGTCTCTGAAGCGGGTGCATCTGTTTATTCAGCATCTGAATTGGCATCTCAAGAATTGCCAGAGCTAGATGTATCTATTCGCGGTGCAGTGTCGATTGCTCGTCGTTTACAAGATCCATTGGCGGAGCTTGTGAAAATTGATCCGAAATCGATTGGTGTGGGTCAATATCAACATGACGTGAACCAAACCGGTTTGGCAAAAACGCTAGAAGCGGTTGTGGAAGACTGTGTGAACTCAGTAGGTGTCGATGTCAACACTGCATCATCTGCAATTTTGGGTTATATCGCGGGTCTAAACAAAGCGATTGCACAGCAAATTGTTGAATTCCGCAAAGAAAATGGTCGTTTTGATAACCGTCAAAGTTTGAAGAAAGTACCTCGTTTAGGCGAACGTACCTTTGAACAAGCAGCAGGTTTCTTACGTATTCAAGATGGTTCTGAACCATTGGATGCATCTGCAGTTCACCCAGAGTCATATGACTTGGTGGCAAAAATTGTGGAAGCAAAAGCAACCACAGTCAAAGATATTATTGGTAATACTGAAATTATCCGTCAGATCGATGCAGCAGCATTTGTAAATGATCAATTTGGTTTGCCAACGATTCAGGACGTTTTATCTGAACTTGAGAAACCAGGTCGTGACCCGCGTCCAGAGTTCCGTACGGCGAAGTTCCGTGAAGACATCACTGAAGTGGCGCAGTTGACTGAAGGTTTACAGCTTGAAGGTGTGGTTACGAATGTGACGAACTTCGGTGCATTCGTGGATGTGGGTGTACACCAAGACGGTTTAGTGCATATTTCTGAACTTGCAAATGAATTTGTTGCAGATCCGCACAAAGTCGTGAAACCAGGTCAAATTGTTCAAGTTCGTGTCTTGAATGTCGATGTTGAACGTAACCGTGTCAACTTGTCTATGCGTGCAGAAGGTGCTGCTGCAGCGAAACCACAACGTCAACCACGTCGTGACAATGCGCAGCAAGAACAACGTGGTGAGCGTAAGCCACATGCGAAACGTCCACAGCATGCCCGTCCGCAAGGCGACCGCCCACAAGGTCATAAAAAACCTCAAGCAGCGAAACCACAAGAAAATAAAATTGGTGGTTTAGGTGCGTTGTTATTACAAGCAGGGATTAAAGGTTCGAAGTAATCTTTAATTGTTAAAAAACCTCCCAAATGGGAGGTTTTTTTATTTCTATTACGGCCTATCAAAGATATATGAGCTGAATCTTAAACTTCGCAATTAAGTGTAAAAATCACACAAATCATGTATCAAAACACACTATAGAATCGTTCGATTGTCAGACAATATAAGTCACGCCATAAAGTGGTCACAAACTTTAGGCTTTACATACTTACATCTAATTATTTGATATTTATTATAAACGGTAAAATGATGACATCTAAAATTGAACGACATCGATTTCATATTCACGACTTTTTATCTGGAACAGTGGTATTTCTCGTGGCTTTACCACTATGTCTAGGCATTGCATTGGCTTCTGGCGCACCGATTCTCTCTGGCATTATTGCCGGCATTGTCGGTGGTATTTTAGTTGGGGCACTGAGTGGCTCACATATCAGTGTTGCAGGGCCAGCAGCAGGTTTAACAGCAGTCATTTTGGTACAGCTTGAATTACTGGGCGGCAACTATGCCGCCTTTTTATTGTGTATTGTTTTTGCCGGTATCTTACAGATTGGATTTGGCATATTTCGGCTCGGTTTCTTTGCCAACTTTATTCCGAACAATGTCATATTGGGTTTATTGGCAGCCATTGGGCTGATCTTGATTGGGAGTCAAATGCCTTATCTGTTTGGCTTGAACCAATTTTCATGGTCAGTGTTGTGGCAGTCACAGCCGCTCAATTTGCAATGGGATGTGGGTGCCATTGTGATCGGTATCGGTAGCCTTGTACTGATGTTGCTTTGGGAGCAGAGCCCATGCAAAAAATGGGTTTTGCCTTCAGCCTTGGTTGCTGTAGTCCTCGCTGCACTATGTAATGCCGTGTTGGTGCTTAGTGGCTCGTCTTTTGCAGTTCATCCATCAAATCTCATCCAACTTCCTAACCTTTGGGATCAGCCACAAAATGTGATGATCTTTCCGGATTGGACCGCATTAAATAATCCTCTGATTTATACGGGGGCTATCACTTTGGCGGTTGTGGCGTCATTAGAAACTCTATTGAATTTAGAAGCAGCAGATAAATTGGATCCGCATAAGCGCTCTTCACCCCCCAACCGAGAGTTATGGGCGCAAGGCATCGGCAATGTCGTTTCGGGTGCTATAGGCGGGATGCCGCTAACGTCAGTAATTGTTCGTAGTTCTGTCAATGCCAGTGCTGGAGCTAAAAGTAAATGTTCTGCCATCTTTCATGGCGTATTGCTCTTGTTTGCCGTACTGTGTTTAGTGCCTTTGATGAACATGATTCCGCTTTCAGCATTAGCCGCAATTTTAATTCTCACAGGGTTTAAACTGACACATCCCAAATTGTTTAAACAGTTGTATTTAAAAGGTTGGAAACAATTTATTCCTTTTATCATTACCTTACTGGCGATTTTATTCACAGACTTATTGCTCGGAATCTTGATTGGTTTAGCCAGTAGTGCGGCCTTTATTTTATACGCCAATTTTAATAAGGGACTGAAGGTGTATAAAGAGCATCATTTACATGGGGTGATTACACGGATTGAATTGCCTTCACAAGTCAGTTTTCTCAACCGTTCGGCATTAATATCTGCATTGGAACATATCCATCGCGGCGAACAAGTGGTGATTGATGCCACACATGTGAGTGATATGGATGCTGATATTTTCCAACTCATTCAAGAGTACCAACAGGAAAAGGCAGCACAGCGTAAAGTGCAAGTGCAGTTGATTGGTTTCAAGACACACTATGCCGATGCGCAGGAGGCGGCATTAGATATAGATATTAGTACCGCAGCTTTACAGCAACGTTTGAACCCAGAGGACGTGCTCGCTTTGCTTAAAGCAGGCAATGAACGTTTTGTACAAAATGAGCGTTTGCAACGAGATATCTATCGGCAACTGCGGGTGACCGCTGAAGAAGGGCAGCATCCGATTGCGGCAGTGTTAGGTTGCATGGATTCTCGTGCGCCGACTGAAATGATCTTTGATGTTGGAATTGGCGATTTATTTAGTTTACGCATAGCGGGGAATGTCGCAGGGCAAAAAGTATTGGGTTCTTTAGAATTTGCCTGCGAAGCCAAAGGCGCCAAAGTGATCGTAGTGCTTGGTCATACGGACTGTGGTGCGGTTAGCAGTGCTTGTCAGTTGCATTTAGCCGGTCAATCGATTCAGAGCTTGACGCGTATGCCGCATATTCAATATGTGCTGGGGCCACTCAATGAGTCTGTATCGCGTGTTGCCGAATTGATGCAACCACAAACGCTGAGTCCGGCATTTTTAGAGCAAGTGACGCAAATGAATGTACATTACAACATCCGCTATATTTTGCAAAATAGTGAAGTGCTACAGCAGTTGGTGCAAGAAGGTAAAGTGGCGATTGTTGGTGCAGTGTATGATGTAAAAACTGGACGGGTTAATTTCTTCGGATAAATAAAATCCGATGACATAAAAAAGGATCATCATGAACACATGATGATCCTTTTTATTGAACTAAAATACATTAGCGAATCATCGGTACAATCCAACTGGTAATGATCAGCAAAATACCGAAATGTCCCAATTTACGGGTGACATATACCAATTTTGACGGCTTTTGTTCCAATTGTTTCGCATAGTCTTCGATGCTAATGCCTTGTTTTGCATTACTGGTAAATAAAAACACCGCCAAATCGATACAAATTAAAATGGTACCGACATCTGCTACCACTTCCATTAAATCGTATTGGCCGCTGATCAAGGCGGTTGACACTTGATAAACAAGGAAAAGTGCAAAAGCGATGCAGGCATACTGCAAAACAGTTAAAAATATCCGCATAAATCTATACTAAATAAGCTCAAAATTCTGAAACAGGATTATAGCGTCCCTCGCAAGAGATTACTGTAACGCTTAGAGTGCTTGCATGACTGCTGGGAAATGTTGCTTTTCAACTAACTCCAAAAACTCATCGCCCATACGCTGACTTTCAGCCACACATTGATTCCACATTTTAATGCGTTGTTGGTTGTCTAAGCCTCTGAGGGTAAAGTCTTTACGATCAGGCAGTCGGCCAAGCGGCAAGCTTGCAAGGTACTCTTGTGAAGGTGACAGCAACAGGGTACGCGCCTGATTTTCAGGATTGGCTTGGCGTTTAAATAATTTATCAAACCAACCTGGGGTGATGCTATCCGTGAAATGCGGATACAGCACGATGCCCTGACTTTGGAAGGGTAGGTCAATATGATAGTCAATCAGGCCGCCATCGCGGTAACTGCCTTGTGGCGCATCAGGGATATCACGTATCGCGGCCATGACACCGGGAATAGATGCAGAAGCCATAAGCCACGGCATGACACTGTCTTGAGTCAATGCATGGTAATGCGTGGTAAAGCCATCATCCGCCACGGTAAATTGATGACCTGACACAGGCTGACTAATCACACGCTGCATGAAATAACGACTGTGTTTACGTGCAAGCGCTGTCGTGCCCACGATCCCTGCGACAGAGGCTAACAGCGGCAGGGCTTTATCACTTTGGAAAATATGCTGAGCTTTGACCGAAAGCACAGTGAGGTGATAATCAGGATGATTAACCAGTGCAGCTTCTTGACCTTGAATCAAATCGATCAGCATGCCACGACACACATCGCTGACTTCTTGACGACTCATCTTTTTATGAAAGCTCAGATTGGTATACAGCTCAGAGAGGCGTTTCGTGCCTTCGATAGCTCCCCAAGCAGCAATACTGGCAAAGCGCCAACTGCCAATCGATGAACCAATTAAAGTACGCTTTTGTTGCGCACGTGGCAAAAAGTCAGCAAAAATCGCCTGATCTAAACCTTGAATACCAATGCCTTTCGGGCCACCAGCAGCACCGGGCAGGATATCCACTTGAGCAGCGTTTAAACCTTCTTGTTCAATCAGTTGGCGTGCTAAATGGCCAGCACGGATATTGAGCGCAGGCGGTTTTTTTTGCAAAATTTGAGTCATGGCAGTCGCTTAAAATACAGTCGTAGAATTATTCTAGTGCGTTTTTGCACAGACCCAATGGCTGAAACTTACGACAAATGACTTCTCAGTCATATCAGGGCACCGCTCACGAATGCTGTAATAATTGTTCATTATGCCGATGCAATTGAAACAAACTGAGGCAGACGATTGCCCATGTCGCCATTAGGAAGACCGCCCAAGCAAATAGATTAATGATAAAAACCACGGCCCCAGCTAATAACCAATAATTTAACCCGGCCATCAGTTTTTGCTGTGGCAAACAAAGCAGGAATATACAGGGAAGTGCATTAAAGAGAATGATCCACCAAAATGCAGCGCTATGCTGCATCCGATACAGGGTGGTGTTGGCTGTCGGTTGCCAGTTCAGAAAAGATAAGTGCAAATTCAATTGAACCAACACATCGAGCAGGGTCGAAAAACTATATAGCAAGGCCGTTGCACAAGCTCGGAGTGGATTTCGACCATACAGTACCCCTAAATAACTGTATGACATGGCGTTCAGCCTTATTTTATTTTTTGAATTTTTTGTTTTTATAGCTTTAAGCCCTTTATTGTCAAAAGGCTTAAAGGATTTATGGATACATCAAGATCATTTAAATACAGATTATTTAAACACACGCCAAATGGCAAGTAAGCTTGAAAGTGCAATTAATACGATGGAAACGTACCATGGCGCAATTATCGCAATGGAGAGGAAGATGGCCATAACACTGCCAAAGACCCAACTACGCTTTTGCTGATGTTCCATTTGCAAGCGCATGCTTTGCAGTTCATTGAGTTGTTTGGCATGCCAAGCCGACTGATTTTTTAAACCATTCAGACTGTCGATCATCAGCGTTGGTAAATCTTGCGCACCTAAAAGTAAGTCTGGAATTTTTTGTCCGAGTTCTTTTAAGTTTTTCTGCGGATTCATTTGCGCTTTAATCCAATCGGTGAGGATTGGTTTTGCTAAACTCCAAATATCCAATTCAGGATAGAGATCCGTTCCTAAGCCTTCGACATGGACCAAGGTTTTGAGCAGCAACATCAGTTGTGGCGGAATCTCTAAATGGAAACGACGCGCAATATCCATCACTTGAATCAGAATGCCGGCGAAGTCCAATTCATGCATTGGTTTAGAGACCATTGGGCCAACAGTGCGACGCATTTCACGTGCTAAGGCATCTTGATCTGTACCCGGTGGAATCCAACCCGCTTGATGCACGATTTGAATCAGCTGCATAAAGTCGCTGTTCATAACCGCAAGTAGCATGCGTGCTACGGTCATTTGGTCGTGCTTTGAAAGCTCACCCATAATCGCGCAGTCCAAGGCAATAAAGCGTGGATTGCTAGGATTGATGGTTTCGACGAAGACATTCCCCGGATGCATGTCTGCATGGAAGAAGTTATCGCGGAACACTTGGGTAAAGAAAATGGTGAGCCCTTTTTCGGCTAAATCTTTACGATCCATGCCCAAACGATCAAAGGTCGCAATATCTGAAATAGGCACACCCGTAATACGTTCTTCGACCATGACATCACGGCTGTCCATATAGACTTCAGGCACGTACATCATGCTTGAACCGGTGAAGTAATGACGCATACGACGGGTGTTATCCGCTTCTAAAGTCAAATCCAACTCATTGAGAATAATTTGACGGTAGTCCTGAATAATTTCAGATAAATGCAGGGCACGAGCGGCTTCTAGACGTTTTTCAAGGAACTGACCAAGCCACTCTAATATTTCAAAATCTTCCAGAATTTGATTGCGAATATTTGGGCGAGTCACTTTTACCACGACTTCACGGCCATCATGCAGGGCTGCAGTATGCACTTGCGCAATAGATGCTGCTGCTAAAGGTTGCTCGTCAAAGCGTGCAAATAAGGTATTCACATCCGCTTTGAGTGACTCCTGAATACGCATTTTGGCAACGTCATTCGAAAAAGGTTTTACACGGTCTTGTAGTAATACCAATTGCTGTAAAACTTCAGGTGGAATCAAGTCACGACGGGTAGACAGTAATTGCCCCATTTTAATGGCCAGCGGGCCCATATCTTCCATGGCTTCTTTGAGCTTGAGCGGATTTTTACGCTCGCGGCTTGACCATGCCGCAGGGTGCATGCGAATGAGAGAAAGAATATGACGGGCTTTTTCCGGTAATTCTTCCGCAGGAAACAACGTGTCGAGTCTATAGTGCGCAGCGATGCGCCAAAGGTCGAGTAAACGTGAAACGTGCGGAATCATATGTGCAATTACCTAGTCTTAAGTGTTGTCTTGTAATGAGTCAATTTGGCTATGCAGTTGCTGAATTTTTGCTTCTGCACGGTCCAGATTTTGATTCAAAATTCGTGTGTCTTGATTCAGGTCATCCATCTGCCAACGTGGGGCAAACAAGCCAGAATCTTCTTTTAACGCGTCTTCAGCAAAGAACAAATGGCTTTGTAAAGTACGTTTGAGATATTTGGGTGCAAGTTGCAACTTACCAATTTCATGCGCAAGGCTTGGACCTATCCAAGGGCTTAAATGCGAAGCTAAATCGGGCTCAGCTTGCTGCATAATGCGTTGGATATCCTGCAATAAATGATAATCACCTTGCAATGGGATATTGCCGACATCTTCAGCCAACAGCAGTTTAAGGAGCTCGACGACCGTTTTGACATGCAAGGTCGCCGTTGCTTCGGTCGTACTTGACTGCTGCTCGAAAGGGCGTTGCTCAAAGATAGATGCGGTTTCAGAGTGTCCTGTTGGCGTCGGTTCTAAGCGAACTTTCTGATTGTCAAAAAACACATCCACCGACAACTGTGGTGAATCGATCACCACACGAAGCATTTTGCCTTGCAATTCATTCAGTTGGATGCGAGTAATAGCATCCAGATCAATGAAATGATGAATTAAGCGTTCAACTGCACCAAGTGCGAGAATCGACCACATAGTTCAGCCTGCAGTATTAAAGTTTGAAACCACGATGTACGGCTACGATACCACCCGTTAAGTTGTGATAATCACAGTTTTGGAAGCCTGCATTTTCCATCATACCTTTAAGAGTACGTTGGTCTGGGTGCATACGAATTGATTCTGCAAGGTATTTATAACTTTCAGAGTCATTTGCTACGATTTTGCCCATAATTGGTAATGCAGTGAATGAGTATAAGTCATACAGTTTTGAGAATGGTTCAAATACCGGTTTAGAGAATTCTAAAATCAGTAAACGACCACCTGGCTTAAGAACGCGGTACATTGCAGCAAGAGCAGCATCTTTGTCAGTCACGTTACGTAGACCAAATGAAATGGTTAATAGGTCAAAACTGTTGTCTGCAAAAGGTTCTAAAGTTTCAGCATTGGCCAAAACGAAATCGACATTGGTACAACCAGCATCAATTAGGCGGTCACGACCGACATTGAGCATCGATTCGTTAATGTCTGAAAGCACCACATGACCTGTCGGACCAACTTCACGACTGAACACTTTAGCAAGGTCACCTGTACCGCCTGCAATATCCAGTACGTGCTGACCGCGACGAACACCTGACATGTTAATGGCAAAACGTTTCCATAGACGGTGAATACCAAATGACATTAAATCATTCATGATGTCGTATTTCGCAGCCACTGAGTGGAAAACTTCCGCGACTTTTTGCGCTTTGTCTTCGCTGCTCACGGTCTGATAACCAAAGTGTGTAGTTGGCCCAACATTACCTGTGTTCGCGCCACGTGGCAGATTATATTTGGGTACTGAACCTGTCACAGGTGTGTCGGCCAGACGTTGTTCTAAAGATTGTTGCTGACCTTGCGCTGTCCCTTGTGGTAAAGGTTCAGTTAAGAATGGACTCGCTTTGTCTGTATTTTGTGCCGACTCAGGTGTAGGGGCAGGCGTTTGATTCTCGTTAGACATTAGAGTCACTCCTAACTTATAAATAGGGTTAATGTTGCTTTGCAAGCATGATGACAGATTCTCTGCTGTTATACAGCAGTCATTTGCATTTGTTGTGAATAATATACAGAAAAAATAAGGGTCTGCTGTAATTGCTTTGCAAATCCCCTATAAAAAATCTGAATTCAGCCTTGCAAGCCCTGTCTGTTTTATATCAAACATGGGCTTTATGGGATGTGAGTTTTGTTAAGCTGCGGGCTGAAACGGGTTCGGGTCTCCAGCATGTACACGGTCAATGATTTGACGTTCTACAGTGGTAAATTCACGCACAAATTTTTCTGCTGACTTAAGTGGTTTCATTGCGAGAAAGCCATCTTGCATAAAGTCATACATCACTTCGAAGTTATATTTTATTGCTGCACCTTTGCACATCTTAAAGGCGGTATAGACCATAAATGAGCGCATATATTTATCTAAATTACGACCTAAATCGTCCAATAGTTGCAGCTGTAACATACGGTCCTTGCCCTGATCAAGCTTAAGATAAGTCTGGCGCATCATTTCATCGGTTAGGGGCAGATTGGATGGATAATCTTCTAATAATTGCATGGCCACTTGTTCATCAAGCTGTACGGCTAAAATGGCAAGTTGTACGCCCGAAGTACCAGTCTTTATAGCATTGTCTGGAATCAATTTTTCAGCTTTGTGTGCATAGCGCGTGAGACGAGCAATTTGTGCTGCTAATGCATCAAAATCAGGACCGCCATATAAACGATTAATAAAATATTCAGACATCAGCACATTGTGTTTTTCAGCAAATTGTACGGCATGAGTGCGTTGCATACGCTGTTTTTGCCACTGCTGGACATCTTGTAAACGCTGTAAAATTTCTGGCTTTTTGTGGTAGTTCAACTGGTAATACAGTTCAAGTAAATCATCTAATACTGCAAGTTTGGACATTGAGTGTCTCAATTATTTTTTAGATGTTTGAATCTTAGTGGGTGTTGGAGCTTAGGGCTATGACAAAGTGACGAAATTACAGGTTAATCTGAGTCAGTTTGTTGCAGAAATGGTCATATTTTGCATTTCAGCATATACATGAAAGCATTGTTGTGTGATGAACGGCATGGTTATACTCAAAACAGAATAAAACCAAGGGTCCGCCATGAGCTTAAAAGAAACAGAATTTCAATTGATGGATGAAGAACAACTCTCGGTTGAGCTAATTGAAGCGCAATATCAACTGAAAAATACCAGCCGTCAGCCTAATGCCAAAAGCGTGTTGATTTTAGTCAGCGGAATAGAGCTTGCGGGTAAGGGGGAGGCCGTCAAACAGCTCCGTGAATGGGTCGATCCACGTTACTTAAGGGTGAAAGCGGATGCCCCGATCATATTTAATCCAAAACAAACCTTTTGGCAGTCTTATGCACGGTTTATTCCTGCCGAAGGGCAAATCATGGTGATGTTTGGAAACTGGTATAGTGATTTGCTCAGTACCGCCATGCATGTGTCGAAGCCTTTGGATGAAACCTTATTTGATGAATATGTCGAGAACATGCGGGCTTATGAACGAGACCTAAAAAATAATCATGTCGATGTGATTAAGGTCTGGTTCGATTTATCTTGGAAATCTTTACAAAAACGTTTGGATGAAATGGACCCGAGTGAAGCGCGTTGGCATAAATTGCATGGTTTAGATTGGCGAAATAAAAAACAATATGACAACTTGCAACGTTTACGTCAGCGTTTTAGTCATGACTGGATCATTATCGACTGTGAAGATGAGCAAGTCCGTGATCAGCAATTTGCACAGTATATTTTACGCACTTTAAAACATTGTCCAACACATGAAACTAAAGCGGTAGGGCGTTGGAAACAAGCCAAAACACCACAGGCTTTATTGGAGCCAAGTACAGCCGTCGCTGATGAAGCCGATTATAAAAAAGAATTAAAAAAATTAAGCCGTAAGGTGGCTGAAGCTTTACGTTTTGATTCACGCAACGTGGTGATCGTGTTTGAAGGGATGGATGCCGCAGGGAAAGGCGGAGCAATTAAACGTATTGTTAAAAAGTTAGACCCACGCGAATATGAAATTCATACCATAGCAGCACCTGAAAAATATGAACTACGCCGTCCTTACTTATGGCGCTTTTGGAATAAAATTGTCCCTGAAGAGAAAATCACGATTTTTGATCGCAGTTGGTATGGTCGTGTTTTGGTTGAGCGGATTGAAGGATTTGCTAACACCGTTGAATGGCAGAGGGCATACTATGAAATTAATCGCTTTGAAAAGGACCTATATGACAGTCAAACGGTTGTCATCAAGTTCTGGTTAGCCATAGATAAGGATGAGCAAGCTGCGCGGTTTAAAGCCCGCGAAGAAACCGCACATAAACGGTTTAAAATTACTCCAGATGACTGGCGGAATCGTGACCGTTGGGATGACTATCTCAAAGCTGCTGCAGATATGTTGCAACGCACGAATACAGAATATGCGCCGTGGCATGTGATTGCGACCAATGATAAGCATAGTGCTCGTTTACAAGTGCTAAAAACGATTTTAGCGCAGTTGAAAGCAGATTGACTTTATGAAAAAAGCCACGCAATTCGTGGCTTTTTCTTCATTTTCAAAACTCGCTCATTTTCAGATTTACTTCATCTTTAGATCTATGGTTTAAATCACTTTGATTCTTAAATCTTGTTGATGCGTTAGACATCGCTCCGTTAACCATTGTTCGGCGTTGGGATAGGTTGGTTCGGAAATTTCTGTTGAATACGCTTCGCCAATTGGTAGCTTTCTTCTACATGGGTTTCAGCGACTTTTTTCATCACAATATAACCCAAACTGGCTGCCACTAATTGTCCACCTAATGGAATAAATTTAGTGACTTGTTTGGTAATATATTTTGCTGCAATGTTATTTAGCGATTTTTTCATCGCGGTTCGTGCAACCACTAAACCAGAAAATTCGACACCACGTTTACGCAGTTCTGTCCAATGAATTTGTTTGGTTTTTGGATCATACACACTAATTTGATCTGGCGCTAAACCAAAACGCGCATTAATTTCTGGAATGAGCTGTGACAAAATTCCGACGTCAATCACCACATCCAAAAATGGCACAGGAATAATGGCTGCACCTGCTGAAAAATAAGCACGTTTTTTAACGAGCTCTAAGCATTCAGCGCGAATAATGTCCAGATTTAAGTTAGGGTCGATGGAATCAGGAATGTTATCAATTTTCATAAGCAAATACCCTTAATACTGGATTGGTTTTTTTCTCATAAAGTATCATTAAGATACTTGTTTAAAAGCATTTTTTGCAATCTATTCTCTTGTCAAAGTCGCATAGACAGCCCAAGATGTATAGTAAATAATCATTGTTGTTTTGTAGTAGTTGGTCACTCAGGCTGTAAAGGTAATCCATGGCAATACATGTAATTCAGAGTCAAAGAATCGAAGTTTTGGTGGATTGTCTAATCAAAAAATTGAAATCAAATCAGTCGACTAATGCATTATCTGTCTTGCAAGAACGGCATATCGTGGTACCCGATCAAGCCATTGCAGCATGGTTAGAAAAACAAGTTGCTGAAAAAATCAGTATTAGTGCCAATATTAAGCATCATCGTAAAATTTTAGGGTTGCAGTGGAAAGCCTACGATTGGGCCTTGCCGAACAAACAAGACCGTGAGCGAATTAAAGGTATCAACATGCCGCCATTGATTATGCAATGGCGTATTTATAATGCTCTAGCCGGTTTTATTGCGGCTGATAAGTTTGATGCTGCTCAGATTCCGACAGACGTGCAGCCCTTAGTTCAGCGTATTTTTGACAGCACAGCACAACTCTCAGATCGAAAAAAACGTGAGCAAAAGCGCCAAGAAATGTTGTACTGGATCGCTGCTCAAGTCACCCGGCTTTTTACTAACTACATGGCCTTTCGTGGCAGTTGTATTCATACCCCTGATGAAGGTGTTGAGCAATGGATTTGTCCACATTGCGATACCGACTGGCTAAAAGCGTGGAGTCATAACCAGCCATTAAATATTATGCAACTCACAGGTCTGAAACCTGAACAAGCTGATGAATATTTACCGACGCAGGCTCGACAACTAGAGCAGTGGCAGCGTTGGCTGTGGCATCAAGTATTCAAAAAAGATTTTAATGACCGTCAGGAAATAGACAATAAATTTTGGTTTGCCTTGGCGCATGCTGAGCAAAATCGGCAGCAGCAGTTTGATTTGGATGCTGAGGAGGATGAACGCGATGATGAGCGTCATCAAACCTATAACGGTTTACCTGAACAGATTTTCGTCTTTACTACCTTAGAACTACCACCTGCACAACTCAAATTTTTGTATCGTTTGGCGGCGTATACCGAAGTACATTTGTTGTATTTCAACCCATCGCGTGAGTATTGGGCAGACATGGTCGATCCTGTTTGGAAAGATCGTTATAACCTAAAATTGCAACAGCGTTATATTGAACGAAATCCTAATGTCAGCACAGCGCAAATTCAGGCCTATCTGAGTACGACCAATGCGGAATTTCGTGAATCACAGCATTCATTATTGACTCGTTTAGGCAAACGTGCGCGGGATAACTTTGCATTATTGGTGAATATGTCTGGTGGCGAAGGCTGGGAAGATATTTTTCCAGATACTGAGCCGACAACGCTGCTCGCTCAAATTCAATATGACATCATGACTCTAGAAGAGCCCGAACAGCATCAATATGCACTCGCGGGTTCAGATGAATCGATTCAATTTCATGTCTGTCATTCTAGCCTGCGTCAGTTAGAAGTTTTACGTGAGCAGTTGGTACATTGGTTGGCCGAAGGCTCGGAACAAGAGCCACGCCATCCGAGTGATATCTTGGTATTGGTGCCAAACTTAAAAGAACTGGAACCGCATATTCGGACGGTCTTTTCGACGACTCGAGGCATGGGTCGCAGTGCTGTGGATTTACCTTATATCCCAGTAAAAATTGCAGGAGTGGTTAGTCAAGATATTCAAAATGCATGGAAAGCCTTTGTTGGACGCATTGAAATTAGCCAAGGTCGTTTTACCGCCGAAGATTTTCACGATTGGTTGAATTTGAATGCGGTGCAAGAACTGTATCAGCTCGACCATGTGCAAATGGAACGTATGATGGAGCTGCTAATTCAAGCCGGTTTCCGTCGTGGTTTAGATGAACAGCACATGTTGGCTTATTTGTCTGAGCAAGACCGAGATTATCGTTATACCTTTAAATTTGCTTTAGACCGTTTGGCGTTAGGGATTGCGATTCCACAGCATGCCGTATTTGAGAATACCTTAAGTTTCGCAGGGGTGCAGAGTAGTGATTTTGAGTTGGTGCAAACCTTAATTCAGATCTATCAAGATATCAGTGCGCGTCGAGATTGGCTTAATCCGAACCTCAGTGCACAGACTGTCAAAGCGTGGTTGCAACAGCTAGATGCAGATTTAAAACCTTTTGTTGAAGCCAGTGGTCGAGCATTTGAAACCATACGCGGTGTGATGCGTGCAATGACACAACGACTGAAAAATGCCCAAAGTGAAAAAGTTGAGTCGCTACCAAATAGCTTTAATTTACCACTATCTTTATTGCTCAAAGAGATACAACAAGGCATCGATGGTTCTGTCGATCAGATCGAACCAACTGGTTCAGTGACCTTTGCAGACATGGGTAAAATCCGTCAAGTCCCATTTTCACTGGTGGTGTTGTTGAACATGGATAGTGGAAAATTCCCACGTCGTGATCAGAAAGTACCTTTTGATTTAATGGATGTGTTTAAGCCAGTATTGGGTGATCGCTCACGTTTGGAAGATGATAAAGGTGCATTTTTAGATGCCTTGTTATTTGCCCGAAAGTCCTTATGGATTTTCTATAATGGCTTTGATGTCAATGGAGGTGAAAGTCGTGAACCATCATCTGTCATTTATGAGTTTAGCCAATTCCTCGCTCGAATGATTCAACCCCAGCAGTTAGATCAGCCACATGATGCCATGTTGGATTTGGATGGGTTACGAATTCCAGAGCAACTCGAACCGCTCTATCATATCTATCCGTTGCAGCCATTTGACCCGACAGGATTTCAGCAGTCGAAAAACGTACGATATAAAGATCAATGGTTTGCTGTGGCGGAACATATTTTAAATCAGTCTGGACAACGCCAACCCTGGATTAACCTTGATTATCCAGTGCATGATGCACAAGAAGTAAGGGTGTTAGATGGTCAGGAATGGATTAAAGATATGGTATTCCCAGCTCGGGCATATTTGAAAACCCTTGGTGTGGCCAGTGTGTATACCGGTGATCAGTTACCACAGAAAGAACCTTTATTACTTGACCGTTTACAGCAATACCATGTCCGTGACTTATTGCAAAAGCATTTTGTGCAGCCTGCATCTCGTGTCAATCAAGCTGAGGATCAGAACTCTACGACTCCAACTGAACCAGATATAGCATTATTCCAAGATGTACTGCCTGTAGGACATAGCCAAATAGCAACGTGGAAGCTCAGTTTGCAAGAGCAGACGCAATTGTTAGCACGTTTAGATGGACGTTATGTAACTGCGACCACTTTACAAAACTTACAGCTTGAACCGCATTTGATACTGAGCATCACCGTGCCTGAAGACCGTCAGAGTATGCATTGGTTAAGCTGTATGGCATCTGGGGCAAAGCCTAAACGTCAGACGCAAACGTGGCTCGAATATCTACTGTGGTTGAGCTATTTAGACTTAGGCGATGAGGGCGCGACGTATCGTCGTGAAGTAATTTGTAATGATAAAAGTATAGTTTGTTGTGGTTTAAGCTCGGCACAAGCCAAGCTGCAGCTCAGTGAATGGCTGGCGATGTGGAAACATGCACAAAAACGTCCTGTGGTGCTGCCTGCTGCTTTAATTCGCCAAGAAAAATGCACTTGGGTGGAAAATGAAACAGGCCAACTCATGCCAGATAATTTTGCAAAGCTTCAAGAGGAATGGTTGAAAAATCATAGTTTTGGTGGAGTGGGGTTGGAGTCGAATGAAGCCAATAGCCACCATCGTGATTGGAGCTTTATTTTACAGCAACAAGCGGCAGATGAGCTTCTGGCATTGTCCTGTCGTTATTATGCAGAACGTTTATATCATGTGATGGATACCGAGGCAGATGACGGCCTAAAAAAACTTAATGTCATCAAGCCTGAGGTCAAAAAATGAATATGCCACAGCAAACGATGAATATGTCCACCAACCCGATTGCAGACATGAGCTTTACAGGACTCCATTGGATAGAGGCTTCTGCGGGTACAGGGAAAACCTATACGCTTTCCAGTCTGATGGTGCGGATTTTTCTCGATCGCTATATGCCGAATCAGGTCATTGCCACCACTTTTACTCGTAAAGCCACAGCGGAACTCAAAGCGCGGGTACGACTGCGGATTGAAGAAACCCGTGACTTTATTTATGGCCTGCTCGCGGCACCTCAAGATGAGTTGGCCGAACTTCAGCAGAGTTTGAGTGACCCTTTATATCAGCAGGTGTTGAAAGATCATGGGCATCACTTAGATTATGCCTACAATCGGCTGAACGTGGTCTTACAACAATATGAAGAACTCTTTGTCGGAACTTTAGACAGCTTTAGTCAAAAGTTATTACGTGAATTTGCCTTTGAAAGTGGTCGTATCGAACAGGTGCAAATCAGTGAAGATGAAGATCTACATATTGAACGTATTATTCATGATTCATTAAGAGATTGGATTCAGCAGCAGCCTGCACATTTGATTGAATATTTGCTGTTGAATCATCAGTTGAAAGGCCCTGAATACTATCTGGGCGTGGTAAAGGAAAGTCTAAATTTCCCATCGGTGGATTTACGTGTCCCTGAATTACCCGAAAATGCTTTGGCACATTTTGAGGCGATGTGTCATCAGCTTGCGCAAATGCTGCCTGCTGCTCGTGTAGAACTTGCAGCGTGTTTTGATGCCGCAAGTCATTATAAAAACCTTGTCGACGCTCGACGTTTTAATAAAGGGGCATTCTTTGTCACTTTTAATACACGCATTCCCGAGTTTTTACAGCACTTTGAAGCTGCGGGTAGCCAAGGGGTATTGACTCAGTCCGACGTGTTACAACCCACGATGAAAGCCATTCGTTCATTGTTTTATGATCCGAATAAAACTGAATTTAAGCCACGTGTCTTTAAAGACAAAATCGTTGAGGAACAGCCAGATGTCTCAAAAGAATTTTATCAACATGCTTTTGTTCAACAACTCCGAGCAGTACTCAGCGCTTATGAACATATCAATCAAGCAGAGCAATTTCTAAACTTTTATTTGGCACAGGAAGTTAAAAAGCGTTTGCCTCAAGTGTTGTCCCACGCTGGGGAAACCACCTTTTCACAACAAATTCGGACCTTGTCGGAAGCTTTACAGCAAAGTTCAGCAGCGGGGAAAGACAGTTTTGCTGCCCATGTTTTGGCGCGTTATCCGCTGATTTTAGTCGATGAATTTCAAGACACCAACCAAGATCAAGATGACATGCTGTCTAGCATTTGGCGGGTCAAGGAGCGCTTACATCAGGGTTGTATGATTATGGTCGGTGACCCCAAACAGGCGATTTATGGGTTCCGTGGCGGTGACATGCTGACCTATCGTAAAGCGCGTCATGATATTCAAACCAAGGGTGGACGTTGTTATACCTTGAACAAAAACCATCGTTCAGTCAAAAACTTGGTTGAAGTGGTGGATGCCTTGTTTCATCGGCAAATGGACTTTGGTGAGCAAGTTGAATACACCCCGATTCAAGCAGGTGAGCGTGAGCATCCGCCGTTGATTGATCATGATCAAGTCAATCCACAACCGCTGCGTTGGTTGGCTTTGGATGAAACGCTGAATGAAGCAGAGCAAGTGGCTTGGCAGATTCAGTCCTTGCTCAACCAAGCTCAGCAAGGACATTTATATTTTCAAGACAACAATACCCAGCGAGCACTGACAGCAAACGATATTGCGGTCTTGGGGCAAAACCATTTCGACTTAGAGCAAGTGCAACAATGTTTATTGCAGCTGGGCGTTCCTTGTTATAAAGCCTCTCGGGACAGTGTCTATAAAAGTTCCGTCGCGCAAGATGTTGCCGCTTTGCTGACGGCGATTTTAAATCCTTATCAAGAAGCCAAGGTGAAACGTGCGCTGCTGAGCCGTTTATTGGGTTTTGATCTGAAACAACTGGTCGCACTCGAACAGCAGGCAGATGGACTGAGCGAAATTATCGAAAAACTCGAACAGATCCGACAAATTTGGAATGAGCAAGGATTCCGCAGCGCGTGGAATAGCTGCATGACGGTCTTTCAGGTGTGGACGCGTTTGGTGGCTGGGCAAAGTCGAGATAATGAACGCACAGTGGTGAATTTACGCCATATCGCAGAATTATTAAGTCAGCAAAGTGAACATTACACAGGTGCACATAAGCTTTATCAATGGTTTATTCGCCAAATCAATTTAGGCATCAATAATGAAAGCACCCAAGAGCGAAAATTGACTGGGCAATTGGGGGTGCAATTGATGACGATCCATGCATCCAAAGGCTTAGAGTTTGGTTGTGTATTTTTATTGGGAGCAAATGCAGGCTTAAGTGAAAAAGGCAATTTGAATTTTTCCCTTAAAGACAATCAGCAAAAAAGCCTTGGGTTAGAACGTGTGATTGCTGTGAAGTCTTCGGACTTACCCGAAGATGATATTCAACAAAATGATGCGCGCAATGAAGCAGAGCATCATCGCTTGTGGTACGTGGCCTTGACCCGTGCCAGTTATCGTGTCTATGCCGTGCTGCGTCAGCATGAAGTCGAAAAGAAACAAATGGCAGAAGCGCGTTCAGGACTGACTTTTTGGCGTGGAAGCGAACCTGATCTGTTCCAACATGCAGAAAGTGTGGATGCTGATGTTTTGCGTGCAGCACCACCAATTTTGACTCAGACTCAGGTTGAAACTGTTGTATTAGACGCGGCAGAAATTCCCAACAACCATTTTTATCCACGGGAAACCACCAGCTTTACCGCGCTCACGCGCACGACACATAAGGCACATATACAACGTGACCAACTGGCAGCGGTCATGACCGAGCCAGAAGACAGTGCTGCCGATGAAGTTGAACAAATTGAAATCATTGAAGCAGAAACTGCAGAGAAAATTAGCTGGATTAAACGGCATTTTCCAAAGGGAACCAAGCCCGGAAGTTTCTTGCACAAGTTGATGGAAAAAGTTCGATTTAGCACTCCAGAAGATAAGTTGGCCAAAGCCATCGCATCGCGCTTTCACAGTGATGTTGAGTTTGATTCGCCGCAAATATTGCAAAATTTGATTAAACAGTTTGGGCAAACGGCTAACCCTGAACAAGATGAAGCTGAACTGATTGAAGAAATGCAGGAATGGTACAGTCAAATCATTCATACACCGTTGCATGATGGTTTTAGGCTGCATCAGTTAAACGATGGTGAATACCGTTCAGAAATGGACTTTCATTTAAGTATGGCGGATCGTGCATTGGCAATACGTAAAATACGCATGCTATTTGAAAGCCTAAATGAGCCAGATTTACAGATACAAGAGTTGAATGATGTGTTTACGGCACGCTATCTGACGGGGTCGATTGACTTGGTATATTATGATGGTCAGCGTTATCACATTGCCGATTATAAAAGTAATTTCTTAGGCGATCAGACCGCACATTATAATCATGCCTTTATTCGAGAAAGTATGAGTCATTCTAGTTACTGGTTGCAGGCGGCTTTATATTTGGTGGCCCTACATCGTTATTTGAAAGCCGTGATGAAAGACTATGACATGACGCAGCATTTGGGTGGGGCGAGTTATTTATATCTTCGCGGTATGGATGGACAGTCCGATCGTGGAGTATATCACTGGAAGCCGGCGGATACATTCATTCAAAACCTCGATGCAATATTGAGCGAAAAGGTTGTGGCTAAAACGTGAATAAGCACGAAAAAGATAAAAATATTCACGCTGAAACAATAAGTTGCATTGTGGATAAGTTTGAGGATAACTGTGTGGAAAATGATCAAGAAGCCTTATCAGCACAGCCTTTGCACGCGGGACAAGAAAATACTGTAGAAACGCAGGTTTTAGTTCCCCAAAATACCCAAGAAAAAGCTGATTTAGATGCGGTTTTGCCGGATTGGATTGACTATTTAATCCAACACTATTTACCCAATCAGGCCAGTCATCCTGCTGCAAATCAGTTAATTCAACAATTGATGCAAGCCGTGGAAAAAGGCGATAGTTGTATTTTGGCCGAAGATGCGCAGATTCAATGTTTGGCTCAGATGGTTCAGCACGAGCAAGCTGAAAAAACACCTGTTGCGCCTTTTATTTTTGATTCACAGCGACTTTATCTTTATCGCTATTGGGCACTAGAAAATGCTTTAGCCAAGCAAGTTGCACGTTTAAAACAGCAAACAGAGCAAAATCTCAATCAAACGCAGATGCTGAATATTGAAAAGGATTTACTGACCGATCCACATCAGATTCAAGCACTGCACATGGTGTGTCAGCACAATTTTAATATCATTACCGGTGGGCCTGGGACAGGTAAAACCTATACCTTGGCACGGATTATTGCCGTGTTGAATGAGCAAAATCCAAATATAAGAATTGCGATGGCAGCGCCGACAGGAAAAGCGGCGCAGCGAATGGAGGAAGCCTTACAAGCAGCGTTTAAAGATCCTGCATTGCAGCATTATTCGATTATTCATAAACAACTGAAACCTATAACTTTGCATCGTCTATTGGGATTAGGGACGCGCGCTATCCCGCGGTTTAATGAACGTCAACGCTTACCCTATGACGTCATTGTGGTCGATGAAGCCTCTATGTTGGACTTAAGTTTGGCGCAGATGCTATTCGCGGCAATCCCTCAGAACAGTAAGCTGATTCTATTGGGGGATGCAGAACAGTTGGCTTCGGTCGATGTTGGCGCTGTTTTGGCCAACCTTCAGGATGTTGACGCCTTACAAGCCAACCGTACCCATTTACAGACCAGCCGCCGTTTTGTACAGGGTGCAGCCATTGGTGAGTTTGCTCGTTTTATTCAACAACAAGAACAACAGCAAACAACCACAGAAGTTCTGGCGAAATTCGAACATCAGGTGGTATCTGCATCCGAACTTCAGCCGATTCAACTGACACCGAATATGAGCGATGTGATTCAGTTGCAATATCTCCCCGAAGCCACGAACAGTGCGGCACATTGGGCAAAATATTATGATCAACTGATGTATGGTTTTCAGCCCTATGTGGCATGGTTAAAACAATGGCCAGAGCAATCCGCTGAATATGCAGATTGGTTAGCCCAATTGATTCGTTATTTTGATGATTATCGAATTCTATCGGCCATTCGACATGGAAAATTAGGCTTACATGAGCTCAATCAGCAGATTGAACTTCGGGTCTTAAATGCCTTGGGTGTGTTGAAACAAGGGGATTGGTATGTTGGTCGTCCAGTTATGATGACCTATAACGATTATCAACTTGGACTATCAAATGGTGATATCGGGATTTGCTTAAAACGACCGATGACGGAAAAGTCGCAGTTTGAGGTTTATTTTCCGAGTTTGGATAAATGGGTTGTGGCAACACGGTTACCTAAAAGTATAGAAACTTCCTACGCATTGACTATACATAAGTCTCAAGGTTCTGAATTTACCCATACGGCGGTAGTTTTGGAAAATCATGCAACCGAAATGATGAGTAAAGAGCTGATTTATACCGCCATCACTCGTGCGAAAAAAGTGGTGAGTTTACTTGTTGCAAAAGATGCATTGGCAAAAGCGCTTATAAAAAGAACAGCACGAGTTAGTGGTTTGTTAGAAAAAATTAACAATCACCTATCTTTGTAAAGCCTGGGCAAAATGTACCGTATTTTGTAAGAAATAGCTTACATTGATTCAGGAGATTTGCGCATAGAGCTTCTTAGAGCTTTTTGAGAAGATGACTTCACAGAAAAAGAACTCAACACGGATGGTTGAGTAAAATCGCAAAAGTATAAGAATAACGTCAAAAGACAGCGAACTTACAGTGAAGTAAGGAAATAGGAAACTTACAGCCGCTAAGCCTTGTAGTTTTGGGAGAGACTACAAGGCTTTTTTATGTATAGAAAATAAGAAATGCCTATATGCTGTAACAGAAAAGAAATAGAGCTTAACCGATGTACGAAAAAGCTTACATATAGATACGAAAAATACGACTTTTATCTAACAGCCGTTGTGGCAAAATCTACCACATAAGGAAGTGCAAGTTAAAACATGGAATGTTTAACATAAGGACGCGGAAAAGCGCCACATAAAACAATAAATAATAAAACAATAACTAAAAAAGAAGAAACTACAGCGCAAAAAAGCCCGAGCCCAGCTCGGGCTTTTTTTTAATCATTCCAGTTTAAGTTTTGTATCCTAAACATCGAGTGGCAAAATGTATCAAAAATAAGTTTAAAATTCATTCAATAATATGGAATTCAATGTGTTGGAAATATGCAGTTTTGTGTCGTATAGAGTATCGAAGCATATAAAAAATTTATAATGGAATCGAGAGGAAAAATAAGGCGTTATTGTCATTAAGAAAACCTGACGAAGTCGGCTATCTCTTTTTGCAATTAAGACGATTTTCCCTTAATATAATGCACTTGCTGTAGTGATGCACGGCAGTCAGCTGATTTATTGGTTGATTCGTATCAAAAGTTAACTTTATAAGCATCTCGGAGAAATCGAATGGCTTTAACAAACGCAGATCGCGCAGAGATCATTGCAAAATTCGCTCGCGCTGAAAACGACACTGGTTCACCAGAAGTTCAAGTAGCTCTTTTAACTGCTCAAATCAATGATTTGCAAGGTCACTTCAAAGAGCACAAGCACGACCACCATAGCCGTCGCGGTCTTATTCGTATGGTTAACCAACGTCGTAAGCTTCTTGACTACCTTAAAGGTAAAGACGCTACTCGTTACAGCGCATTGATTGCTGCTTTAGGTTTACGTCGTTAATTCGATTTAAACTTTTATTTTCGGACTATTGCATGCTAAGTGCCGTATTACTGAAAACTAAAGTCTATCCAACCTTGGTTGGATAATGGGGAAGGGGCGATGATTCGCTCCTTCTTTGTGTCTTAAATTAGTATTTTAAATTAATGTTTTTAATCTCTAGTGAGGTCGGCTTCTAAGCTTTGTCATTTATGTTACAGCGTTTGGGGCGTTGAATGAATGCCAAACCTTAGGGGTCTCCACTAGAATAAAATCAGGAAAAAATAAAACATGTCGATGTTTAATATTATTCGTAAAGAATTCCAATATGGTCAGCATCAAGTTGTCCTAGAAACAGGTCGTATTGCGCGTCAAGCGAATACTGTGATCATCACTATGGGTGGTGTACAAGTTCTTGTTGCTGTTGTTGCTCAGCCAACAGCGAAAGCAGGTCAAGACTTCTTCCCATTGACTGTTAACTACCAAGAAAAACAATATGCTGCAGGTCGTATTCCGGGTGGTTATGGTAAACGTGAAGGCCGTGCGTCTGAAGCTGAAACGCTTATTTCACGCTTAATTGACCGTCCAATTCGTCCATTGTTCCCAGAAGGTTACTACAACGAAATCCAAGTGACTGCGACTGTTATTTCTTCTGATAAGACAATGGAAGCTGACATTGCTGCAATGTTAGGTACTTCAGCTGCACTTGCAATTGCAGGTACACCTTTCCGTGGTCCAATCGGTGGTGCTCGCGTTGGTTTAATCAACGGTGAATACATCCTTAACCCGAATCACGAACAGCTAAAAGAATCTGATCTTGACCTTGTGGTTGCAGGTACAGAATCTGCGGTATTGATGGTTGAATCAGAAGCGAAAGAACTTTCTGAAGACCAAATGCTTGGCGCTGTATTGTTCGGTCATGACGAAATGCAAATCGCGATCCAAGCGATTAAAGAATTTGCTGCAGCTGCTGGTGCAACAGAGTCTACTTGGACTGCACCTGCGAAAAACGAAGACCTTCGTGCAAAATTAAAAGAAGCGTTTGAAGCGAAAATCTCTGAAGCATACACAATCGCGGTTAAACACGATCGTTATGCAGCACTTGATGCGCTTCAAGCTGAAGCTGTTGCTCAATTCGTTCCAGAAGATGACGTTGATGGTATCGCTGACGACTTAGCTGAATTATTCGAAGACCTTAAATACCGTACAGTACGTGACAACATCTTGTCAGGTAAGCCACGTATTGATGGCCGTGATACGAAAACAGTTCGTGCGCTTGACGTACAAGTTGGTGTATTAGACCGTGCTCACGGTTCTGCATTATTTACACGTGGTGAAACTCAGGCGTTGGTAACAACAACTTTGGGTAATACACGTGATGCGTTAATGGTGGATACATTAGCAGGTACGAAAACTGACAACTTCATGTTGCACTACAACTTCCCTGCATACTCTGTAGGTGAAACTGGTCGTGAATCTGGTCCTAAACGTCGTGAAATCGGTCACGGTCGTCTAGCGCGTCGTGGTGTACAAGCTGTTCTTCCTGCAGCTGACCGCTTCCCGTACGTGATTCGTATCGTATCTGATATTACTGAATCAAACGGTTCATCTTCAATGGCGTCTGTATGTGGTGCTTCTTTATCACTTATGGATGCTGGTGTGCCAATTAAAGCGCCAGTTGCTGGTATTGCGATGGGTCTTGTGAAAGAAGGCGAACGTTTCGCAGTGCTTTCTGACATCTTGGGTGATGAAGACCACCTTGGTGATATGGACTTTAAAGTAGCCGGTTCTGCAAACGGTATTACTGCACTTCAAATGGATATCAAAATCGAAGGTATCACTGAAGAAATCATGGAAGTTGCATTAAACCAAGCGTATGCAGGTCGTATGCACATCTTAAATGCAATGAACCAAGTGATTTCACGTGCTCGTCCTGAAATTTCAATGCATGCACCTACATTCCAAGTGATCAACATCAACCCTGATAAGATCCGTGACGTGATTGGTAAAGGCGGTGCAACAATCCGTCAAATCACTGAAGAAACCAAAGCGGCAATTGATATCGAAGACAACGGTACAGTTCGCGTATTTGGTGAAACCAAAGCGGCTGCATCTGCTGCTGTTGCGAAAATCCAAGCGCTTACTGCTGAAATCGAACCAGGTACAATCTACACTGGTAAAGTGATTCGTATCGTTGAATTTGGTGCGTTTGTAAACATCCTTCCAGGTACTGATGGCTTACTTCACATCTCTCAAATTTCAAACGAACGTATTGCGAACGTTTCAGACGTATTGTCTGAAGGTCAAGAGATCAAAGTACAAGTTGCTGATGTCGACAACCGTGGTCGTATCAAATTAACTATGAAAGACATCGAACAAGCTTAATGGTTTGTTGATTCACAGGGTTTCGGCTCTGTGAATAGATTCTAAAAAGCCTTGAGTGCAGTCAGAGTATGAACTTTGACTTGCTCAAGGCTTTTTTTATGGCATCATGCAAAAAGTAAACACAATAATAAATGAGATATGCAAACCTATTATTTTTTTCAGCATCCAACAGCCGCGCATATCTATGTGCAAGACCAAGTGCAATGTGAGCATCATCCTGAACTTGAACCTGAGTTTATTTGGATTGATTGTACCCGTGAAGATGTCGTCAACCGCCCAGAGCAGTGGCAGAGTGATATTTTTCAGGCATCAGATCTACGGGTCAATGAATACCATCTGCGGGATATTTTAAATTTAGAGCATCCGTGTGCCTTTGACACACTCGATGATTATGATTTATTAATTTTTAGAAAAATGGTCACACCCGATGACCAAATTGCTGCCGGCGCCGATGCGCTTGAAAAGCATGAGCGGGTCTTTGGTTTGGCGACCACCCCGATCAGTTTTTTGATCACGCCCCAAGTGCTGATCACGGTGCGCGAAAAAGGCAACAAAGCCATTGAAAGTTATATCCAACGGATTGAAACTTTAATGTCTCGTCCGATTGATGAACAAAATAAACCACGAAAATTAGCCATTACACCCTTAGATTTGGCATTGCGCTTACTGAATAATATGGTAGATGGTTACTTGGATTTACGTGTTCCTTTGACCCGCCGTGTCGAGTTTTGGCAGCGAGAATTGCTGCAAGGGCATCGGCGTTTTACCAAGTGGCATCAGCTGCTGCAGGAAAATATGGCTTTTCAACAAGTGGAAAATTTGTGTGAAGAGCAAATTGAAGCCTTGCAAGAACTGCGTGATGAAGTTGTAGATAATTACCCACATTTGAAAGGCAAAAAGCGCAGTGAAAAGCAGGATATCATGCTGGTTCGGGTAGATGATTTAAGCAGTCATATCGAACGCATTCAAAAACACACCACACGATTACGCAGTGCTGTGCAGGCCGCCATTGATCTGCATTTTTCAGCCGTTGCTAACCAAACCAATGAAAATATGCGTATTCTGGCGATTATTACGGCAATTTTCGCACCATTAACCTTATTAACCGGTATATACGGTATGAACTTTGAGTTTATTCCGGGACTCAAATCGCCAACCGGTTTTTGGATCATGCTCGGCATCATGCTGATCACCACGATTTTACTACTGTATTATTTTTATCGACGGCATTTGGTCGGGCGCGGTGAAAAAAGTGTGATTGATATGTTGGCACAGCAGCACGGCGATCAACACATGAATCTGTTTTGGTTTATGGATTATGAACCAATCAAACAGACGGTGAAGGGCACAGTCAAAGGTACGGTTAAAACCATGAAAGAAATTGAGAAGCTGACGAAACTCAAATAGTTCGCGTCAGTTTCTCTGATGGGCGAGTTTAGTTGCTAATCATTACGAATCCATGTGGTACTACGTCCGAGTGCAGACACGCCAATATAGACGCGCATGGTTAAACGTTTGCCATTTGCACTCAGCTTGCCTTTGCCTTTATAGATATTGCCCGAGAGGGGATCCAGCACGTTTCCATTGCTATATTGATTTGGATATTGTGGGTCTGGTTTAAATTCTTTGATAATTTCGGAACCTATCAAAACCCATTTTTGAGTTTGCCATTACATTTTAAGCATACTTCAACCAAGGGTTTGTACGGCAATGGGCATATTGCAGTGAGTGTTCCGCTATACGTCCCATCAGCATTTTTGACGATGGTGACATCGCCGCGTGAATATCCTGCTTAGTCATCAATTGTTTTCCAAACACCGGTCATATCATTGGCATGCAACAGACCGCTGAAACTGAGTAATGCTCCAAATAGCACATGATGTATTTGCATGATGAATCCTTTGTCATGATTTTATTGTTTTTAAATTTTTTTTTAAAATCTGCAGTACAACGCGATTTGACCGATCCTTATGGTCTTAGTAATTCAATTGCGTAGCCTCGTGGGTTGTACTGCGAACGACATGCATCATGAAAAATCCCCTATACATGAATCGATATCTCAAGAGATATCATCATTTTCGTTACTTTTCAGCAAGCGATAAATTTCATCTTTTAGCTTTAATTTCTTACGCTTAATGGTCTCAATATCCGTGTTATGATGATTGACAGGATTTAATTCCAATTGAATAATTTCACGATCTAACTCATCATGTTCTTCAAAGATCCGTGCAAAATATGGATTTTCATCACGTAACTGAGAGACCAAATCACGGTACTCAGGAAACATGTTTTTGACTTTTTTATTGCAATCTCGTGTTTTCATGGTTGTCGATCACTTCCTCTACAAGACAAACTCTACAAGAAAAGAAAAACGCCCTGCGAGGCAGAGCGTTCATGATTACATTTAATGTGAATGAAACTGTTGGTGTTTGACTTGGCGACGTAGTTGTTGAACTTCGTCAATTAAATCAAGCATCATAGCGACCGCAGTAAAACTGGCATCGAAATCTCGTTGAAGCCGATACGCACGCCGTGCGCGAGATATATCATCGCCAAAAAATTGATGAATCCTGTCTTCTGAACGGCTAGGCAGAATATCGTATTCGAGTAGTTGCAGAACCCATTCTGGACTTTGCCCACAGGCAGAGGCAAAGTGTTGTAGATCAAAACTACTTTTTTCGTCTACGATTTCAGTCTGTTTACATCCGTCACAGACAATTTCACGATAATGAATTGTTGTCATGGTGCTCTCCTTAAGACTGTCGTGGATTAAATGACGGAAAAGCTTGAGCAAAAGCCGCATATGCTTGTTGCTCTTGTTCGGTTTGTGCAGCTGGTATCTGTATATTTAAAATCAGGTAAAGGTGTCCGGGTGTTTTATTTGGTATCCCTTTGTCCTTTAATCGTAGCTGCTGACCAGTACGTGCATTTTTAGGAATTTGTAGTTCTAATGTTTTGCCATCAGGACTGGTAAATGCAATTTTTTGACCCAATGCGGCTTCCCATGGACTGATATTCAGTTGTTGGAAAATATCAACGCCTTCTACACGGGTTTGCTCAGTTTGTTTATACAAAATTTCAATGTATAAATCGCCGGCGGCTCCACCGTTATAGCCAGCTTGCCCTTGGCCGGAGAGTCGAATTTGTTGACCTGATTTCATACCTGCAGGAATTTTGACTTGCAGGGTTTTACGTTGGACTTCAGGCTCACCATGGGCGTTGAGGCTTGGAATCTGTAAGGTGATATTCTGCGTTGCACCATGAAATGCGATTTCTAAATCCACTTCTAAACTGGCGTGTTGGTCTTCACCACGGAAGCTCTTGGTTTGGCGGTTTGCACGTTGATACTGATAGTCACCGCCACCAAAGCCTTGCCCAAAACGACCAAACAAGTCTTCAAATCCACTAAAGTCCGCATGCTGACCATCACTCGTCGATTGGCGATAAAACTGAGATTGGTCAAAACCACCTTGGTTACCAGCATTAAACCCAGCAAATCCTTGAGGATGATCGAGTTCAAAATCGTATTGTTTTTTCTTTTCGGCATCACTCAAAGTGTCGTATGCAACATTAATCGCTTGCATGCGCGCTTCGGCATCAGCTTCTTTGCTGACGTCAGGGTGATATTTACGCGCCAATTTTCGATAGGCTTTTTTAATTTGATCTGCCGAAGCATCTCGGGCGATCCCTAAAGTTTGATAGTGATTGTCTGGCATACTCTCTTTATAAATATTGATCATGTTTTAATCAATATAGAAGGGTTCATCAAACTGTCATAGGGGCAAACAGCATCTTATTGTTTCAAAACATGACAATAAAAAAGCCTCACGAGGAGGCTTTTAAAAACACATTTAAAATTAATATTTTATCCAAGTGACACTACGACCAATCACAGATACACCAACATACCCACGTATAGTTAAATGTTTTCCTGAAGCACTAAGTCTTGCTTTGCCTTTATAGATTTTTCCACCAATCGGGTCCAGAACTTTACCGTTTTGGAATTCACGTGGATTTTTTGGATCTTGTTTAAAGTCCCAAATAAATGGCAAGCCGATAAAAGGTTTATTTTTCAATTCACCTGGGCAGTTCGAGCAGACGCCCATTTTTTCAGTGCCAGGGACATTGCGTGTGGTGACAATGATGCCTTCATAGCTTCCATCGGCTTTTTTGCGAATTTCAACGTCTGCACGCGAATATCCTGTACGGTCATCGACGGTTTTCCACTTCCCCACTAGCGGATCGGTTTCCGCAGCGATTGACAATCCTGACAAAGTGCTAAGTAGTATTCCGGCAAATAATTGTTGATATATTTTTTTCATTTCATCCCCTGAAAATTCAGAATTGTGTTTTTAGAGTAAGTTGCCTAATTTATATATAAAGTCCTACAAAATCAATGTGATAGTTTGTGATGTATTTGGCATATTTTTTTAAAACGCTGCTTTAATATGGAGTTTTTACTCTAATTTTTAAGTTAAAAAAAGCCTTTAATGATTTAAAGGCCTCGTGCTTAGTTTTTGACCCAAGTGACATTGCGTCCAATTGCAGAGCCTTCAGTACGACCATTGATGATCAAATGCTTACCATTATTCATCAAACGAGCGCGTGCATTGTAGTGCTTGCCTGATTTGGGATCGAGCATTACTCCACCCACAAATTCATTGGGCTTTTCTGGATCAGCGCTTAGGCCGCTTAAAGTGGTTAAACCGACCATGGGTTTATTTTTCTGAGCACCGGTGCATTGCGTGCATGTCGAAACATTTGCCGTTCCCGGTACGCTTCGGCTTTGGATAATGGTGGCTGAATACAGGTCATGCTTATCTTTGCGAATCACCACATCGGCAAGTGAATAACCTGTTCTATCATCAATGGTTTTCCATGTCCCCACTAAGGGGTCAATCGCTGCAAAAGCAGAGGATAAACTGCAAATGGAGAACATGCCGAACAGGATAGAAGGGAGGAATTTAACAGCCATATAATTACCCACATTACACAAAAAGCGGATGCCTAAAACTTAAAGGCATAAAAATATTATGGGTTTAATGTAGCCTGAAATAATATGAATATTCTAGTGATTTTTTAAGGATTGGTATTTATATTTTGAGCCAAAACATGAACGTGTTGGCGCTAAACGGGGTTTATGCTGAACGTCTACGCACTAGTAAAATAGTCGGAATTCATCTCAAAGTAGATTGTTATTGGCATGATGAACTCGTCTGGAGTTGAGTTCATCATGCCAATGAAAGCCAAAAGGCCGCTTTAATTGACGCGGATCCAAGATACCGTCCGGCCGAGGAGCGTGGTTCCAACATAACCTCGAAGTGTCAGCACATTGCCGCGCGCATTCAATTGCCCTTTACCTTGATAGGTATTGCCTGAAAGTGGGTCGATCACCTTGCCATCGGTATAGGCATTCTCTTTTGCATTATGTTTGAAGCCAGAGAAGATCGGTAAACCAATTAAGGGTGCATTTTTGAGTTTACCTTCGCATTTTTCACAAATCGTGGTGACAGGGCGGTTAGGGATGGCATGTACTTTGGTGATTTTACCGCTATAGCTGCCGTCTTTTAATTTGGTGATTTGGACTTCAGCACGGGCATAGCCTGTTTTGTCATCTATGGTTTTCCATGTCCCGACGAGGTCTGCTGCATGTGCTGTTATTGGGCCAAAGCAGAACATGGCTAAAAGAATAGCGAGTATTTTGAGTTTCATATTTTATCCAGTTTT
Source organism: Acinetobacter sp. YH12094 (assembly GCF_013419295.1). NCBI lineage: Bacteria > Pseudomonadati > Pseudomonadota > Gammaproteobacteria > Moraxellales > Moraxellaceae > Acinetobacter > Acinetobacter sp. YH12094. The sequence continues at coordinate 102,009 of NZ_VPAK01000005.1, read as the reverse complement.
TTTACATTATTTTTCTATTAAAAATAAAGCTCTGTTGATTTTTTTGACTTTATTTCTGGCGCGATTCTACTCGAAAAAAAATTGATCGCAAATACAGCTGATCATCTTGAGGTTATAAAGTTCGCAACCATTCGACTAAGCGCAAGAAAGTAACTGTTCTAAATTTAATGGGAATAATAAAAAAGCACCCCGAAGGATGCTTAGATTTAGGCTTTCAATCATCACGATGATTTAGCTGAGGTGTTGACCAAAAAGGGATAAAGCTTCTTCTGCAGTAAAGGTATATTTTGTATTACAGAATTGGCAATCCATTTCAATTGGGTTTTGAAACTCTAGGGTTTCACGAACTGCAGCAACACCGATTTGTTCAAGTGCTGTCGCACAGCGTTCTTTTGAACATGTACAGCCAAATTTTAAGGCCTCAGTTTCAGGAAGACGAATTTCTTCTTCGTTGTATAAACGATATAAGATTTCATTTGCGGATAAAGACGTTAACTCTTCTGCTTTTAATGTCTCAGTCAGCATGGTTAAACGTGGCCATAGATCTTCATCGACACGGCGTTGTTCTTCTTCGTTGTTACGTGGTAATAACTGGATCAGCAAACCACCTGAACGGCTGTTGCTGCTTGCTAAGACGATACGTGTTGGGATCTGTGCAGATAGATCATAATATTGCATTAAGCAACCCGCTAATGTCGGTTTGTCTAAAGGTACAATCCCTTGATAACGCTCACCAAATTCAGGCTCGATATTAATGAAAAGCACTGGGTTTACCAAGGCTTTCAGTACCGTGCTGCTGTCTTCAGCGGCTTGAAAGTGCGGGTCTTCTTCATAATCGGCAAGTGCGCGAACTTCACCGAGATGATTACATTCCGCCATTGCCCATTTAAATGTGCCAGCTGCCTGAATTTGTAAGCTAATACGACCTTTAATTTTTAAGGTACTGGCCAACAAGGCAGTCGCGCTGAGCATTTCACCCAAGAGAATTTGTACAGCAGGTGCATAGTCACGCTGTGCAAGAATCGTTTGTAGGGCTTCTTCAAGATGAACCACTTCTCCACGAACAGGGCTATCTTCAATAAAAAAGCGTTGGCGTAAATCTGACATAAAATTCTCCATAACCCTGCTTTAATGGTGACGATATTGTAAAACACAAGTCATTCATTATCATCTCTTGTGACATCAATACGATGACGTTGTAAGCTGCGTTGTAAATCAACACCTGTAGGTTTTTCACGGGCTTGCGCATCGCTTTCAAACAAATGTTCCAGTTCAGCTAAAGCGTTACGATGCGTTTCATAAATCTTTTGTTCATCGGTATAGATTTGCTGCTGTTGAGTCAGCAGTTTTTCATCATAATCACGGAACAATTCGATACTTTTATAGGCATCTTCATCGCTGATGCCTAAGTCGCACAGCATGTGATAGGCCATTCCTAAAGAGGATAAATAGGTTTCACGCCAAATATGCTCAATTCCTAAATCACGCAGCAAATGCACCTGATGACGGTCACGCGCGCGGACCAATAATTTTAACTGAGGGTAATTCAGACGAATATGACGTGCCACGTTCATTGAGTCTTCAATATCATCAATGGCAAGGACGAACACTTTGGCATGCTCAATGCCCGCAGCGCGTAAAATATCTGGTTGTGTGGCATCGCCATAATACAGATGACCACCATAATTACGTACGAAATCGACTTTGTCTAAGTTGCTATCAATGGCGGTAAAAGACAAATGCTGTAAATGCGCCACACGAGCAATGATTTGTCCGAAACGTCCAAAGCCCGCAATAATCACAGGATTATGTTCATCCGGAATGTCGTCATATTCGGGAATGGTTTTTGGATTAAAACGTGGCAAAATTTGTGATTGTATTAACCAATACAACATAGGGGTCAACACCATCGACAAGGTGACGATGAGGGTTAATGGCTCCAAAATGGCTTGTTGTACGACATTTTCACTTTTCGCCACACTAAAGACCACAAAGGCAAATTCACCGCCTTGAGCCAAACAGGTCGCCAGTAAAATACTGTTGCGCCATGAATTTTTGAGATAACGCGCAATCGCGGTAACTGACGCCATTTTGATGAGCATCAGTGCCAACGCACCACCGATAATGAACCATGGCATTTCAACAAACAACGACAGTTCCGTGGTCATGCCTACGGTCATAAAGAACAGACCAAGTAAAAGCCCTTTAAACGGAGCAATACTGGCTTCGAGTTCATGGCGGAATTCCGAGTCTGCCAATAGTACGCCAGTCAAAAATGCTCCGAGTGTGGTACTGATGCCAAGTACATCCATCAACACCACGACACCCAGCACTATAAATAAACCGACAGCGGTGATCAGTTCATGCGCACCACTTTTCGCGACGAAGCGGAAAAAAGGCCGCATTAAGTATCGACTAAATAAAAATAAGCCTGAAAAAGTCGCAATGATTGCAGCGAAATAGGCGATTCCGTGATGTGATGATTCTGTCCCTGCGAGCAGGGGGATGACTGCAATCAGGGGAATCGCGGCCATATCTTGAAACAGCAAAATCGAAAAGGATTGTTGCCCATAGGTTGTGTTTAATTGCTGCTTCTCACTCAGCATCTGCAAGACAAAGGCAGTAGAAGAAAGAGCGAGAGCGAAACCGATAACGATACTGGCTGCAATGCCTTGTTGTAAGGCAAAAAAACTGCCTAGCGCTAAAACAAGACCGGTCAGACCGACTTGTAAACTCCCCATGCCGAAAATAGAACTACGCATACTCCATAGACGCTGTGGACGCAGTTCGAGGCCGATCAGGAACATCAGTAAGATCACGCCAAACTCAGCGAGATCTTGGATCGCTTGGGGATCACTGGCAATGTTAAAGACATCGGGGCCGAGCAAAATACCAGTGAACAGATATCCCAATACCGTTGCAATACCAAAGCGCTTGAGCAAAGGGACAAGCAATAAGGATGCGCCAAGGAAAATTGTGATCTGTAACAGTAGTGACATTTACTCGTCCTAGAGTTGTGTTTTTGGTCGAAAGTTGCAATTCAGTATGACTGATATTTTCAGACTGAATTGTACGCGTTTAACTGAGTTCCTGTGGGTCTATATCGAGGCTCAATTTCATATTTGATGGCTTGTTATGCAAGATGTTTTGCCACCAATAACGCAGATAATAATGTAAGCGCGCACGATCTGTAGACAGTAAAACCATGTGGGATTGGTAACGCCCTGCTTTGCGCTCCATCGGGGCAGGAATCGGCCCCCAAATATCAATAATTCCAGCAGAGTCCTGACGCAGCAATTGGGCATGTTGCTGTAAAAATTCAGTATTGATTTCTTGGTTTTTTGACTCACAGCGTACCAATGCTGCATAGCGAAACGGTGGCATTTGTGCCATTTCCCGTTCTTTCATGGTTTCTTTGGCAAATTTTCGATAGTTCTCATTGACCAAAATATTCAAAAGCGGATGGTCGGGTCTTAATGTTTGTAGGAATACATCGCCTTTATGTTCGCCACGGCCGGCACGCCCTGTGACTTGCACAATGAGTTGAGCGGTACGTTCGATAGCACGGAAGTCCACACTCAGCAGACCTGAATCGATATCTAAAATCGCCACCAAGGTGACGTAAGGAAAATGATGACCTTTGGCCAACATTTGCGTACCAAGCAAAATAGCAGGCTCACTTTTTTGAATTTTGTCATAAATCTTTTGCCAACTACCAACGCGGCTGGTCGAGTCACGATCCACTCGAATGATGTCATGTTCAGGAAACAACTCATTTAAACTTTCTTCAACTTTGGCTGTGCCCATCCCAATAGATTTGAGCTCCTGATGATTACACTGTGGACAGTGATCTGGCATACGGTGAATGGTGCCGCAGTGATGACAATGTAAATGTTGATAAGGTGTGCGGTGTACAGTGAAATTGGCATCACAGTGTGGACATTTGGCCTGCCATGCACAGCTTTCACAAATTAAAACCGGGGCATATCCTCGACGGTTTAAGAACACTAACACCTGTTCTTTTTTCTCAAGTCGCTTACGGATTTCACCAATTAATAATTGGCTGATTCCATGCTGTTTCTGTGCCACTTTCAAATCAAGGATGTGCATTTTCGGCATGACCGCGGTGCCCGCACGTTGGTTCAATTCCAGTACGGTCATTTTGCCTTGTTTCGCCAGTGCATAGCACTCGATACTAGGCGTGGCAGAACCTAAAATTACAGGGCATTGTTCCAGATGCCCACGGTAAAGTGCGACATCCCGAGCGTGATAGCGAAAGCCTTCTTGTTGTTTAAAGGACAGATCATGCTCTTCATCAATCACAATTAAACCTAGATTAGGCAGTGGGGTATAAATTGCAGAACGCGTGCCTAAGATAATTGACGCCTTACCTGTTTGCGCAGCTTGCCAAGCTTGCATACGTTTTGAATCGTTCAAACCCGAATGTAGTAGAGCAATATTGCAATGAAAACGTGATTGGAAACGGCTAATGGTCTGTGGGGTAAGTCCAATTTCAGGCACTAAAACCAAGACTTGTTTGCCTTGCTTTAGAACCTCTTGCATGATTTGTAAATAGACTTCAGTTTTACCACTGCCAGTTAAGCCATCGAGCAGGAAGGCCTGATATTTTTTACGTGCTTTTAATACGCTATCGATCGCTTTTTTTTGGTCAGGGTTTGCTGTAAGTGGCATTTGCGCCATGCTCATCGGCATCGGGCTAAAGTCTTGTTCTGCTAACACACATTCGCAGATGCCTTTTTTCTCTAAGGCTTTGAGTGTTGCTGTTTCCACACCTGACAAATTTAAAAGATTTTCACCTGTGCCTGTGGGATGTAATTTTAGTATTTTATACGCTTCTTGTTGACGCTCTGAACGTTTAATTTTGGCTTCAGCATTATGGTCAATCAGATTCCATGTCCGTGCCAATAAATTATAGGGCTTTCCTTGGCGTAACAGCGTCGGAAGGGCACTTTGCATCACTTCACCAATCGGAAATTGGTAATACTGTGCAGACCATGTCAATAAATTTAAAACTTTCTCATCTAAAATGGCGTGATCATCAAGTAGTTCAGTAATGGCCTTGAGTTTAAAGCTTGAATCGAGTGGTGCATCGGGTGCAATTTTTTCCACGATGATGCCGGTCAAATTTTGTCGACCAAAAGATACAGCAACGCGAGCACCTATTTCAGCTTGTTGGTATTGCTCTTGGCTTAAGCTGTAATCGAAGCAGTCGTATAAATATACCGGAACGGCGACTCGAACGCGGTAAATAGGTGTTGAAATGCTCGCTGAATTTGCCATAAAACGTGGATAAGTTCCTGATTAAATTTCGTCGTGATCGTAAAAGAGTTGTGTTAGAGTGAGCTCATATTTTATATCTAAGAATATGAATGATTTTGATGGTCAGACGCAACTGCGCTGATAGAAATTTTGGAAAATTAGAGCATTACAATGCCTGCATATCAGTTTACTGCCATAGACGCTTCAGGGAAGCAGCAGAAGGGTGTACTTGAGGGTGATTCTGCGCGTCAAATTCGTCAACAGCTCAGAGATCAGTCACTTATTCCAGTTGCTGTCGATCCGATAGAGCAAAAAGACAAACACACGCAGCAGCGCTTGTTTCAAAAAGGGCTGAATGCCTATGACTTGGCTTTATTGACTCGCCAACTTTCAGTTTTGGTTGCCGCTGCAATTCCATTAGAAGAAGCGATTCGTGCTGTGGGAAAACAAAATGAAAAAGCCCATGTGCAAAACCTGTTGATGTCGGTGCGTTCTAAAGTTTTGGAAGGACATTCTTTAGCCAACGCACTACAACAAGCGGGACGCTTTCCTGAACTGTATATTGCCACGATTGCAGCAGGTGAGCGTTCAGGTCATCTCGATCTCATTCTCGACCAACTTGCCGATTACACCGAAAACCGCTTTGCCATGCAAAAAAAAGTGCAGGGTGCGATGATTTATCCCATCATCCTGATGTTAATGTCTTTCGGTATTGTGATGGGACTCATGACCTATGTGGTCCCAGATATTGTCAAAACCTTTGACCAAAGCAAAGATGCCTTGCCGTGGATAACGGTCGCTTTAATGAAAGCCAGTGATTTTATTCGAATGGCCTGGCCATTTTTATTGGTCGGTAGCGTAGTCTCGATTTTTCTCTTGGTTCGATTCCTCAGAACAGCGGCGGGACATTATGCCTTTGATCGATTGACCTTGAAATTACCGTTATTTTCCAAACTGTCTAAAGGCATTAATGCCGCTCGTTTTGCTAGTACCTTATCGATTTTAACCAAGTCTGGCGTGCCATTGGTCGATGCTTTAAAAATTGGCGCAGCGGTCAGTAATAATTGGGTGATTCGAGATTCGGTCAACCTTGCGGCAGAGAAAGTAACAGAAGGTGGTAATTTAGCAACACAGCTTGAGCGAAGTGGTTATTTCCCACCGATGATGGTACAAATGATCAAAAGTGGTGAAAGTTCAGGCGAATTAGACCGGATGCTAGAACGTGCGTCGACGATGCAAGACCGTGAAGTGACGACCTTAATTTCAACTTTATTGGCGTTACTTGAACCGCTGATGTTGGTATTTATGGCGAGCATTGTACTGGTGATCGTGATTGCTGTGATGCTGCCAATCGTGAATATGAATAATATGATTTAAGACATTCTAACAATGATGTGAACAGAGATTTGTAACATGCAAGTGAAGACAAAAAATATGAAGCAACAAGGTTTTACTTTAATTGAAGTGATGGTGGTCATTGTCATTTTAGGTGTTTTGGCTGCGCTGATTGTACCGAACGTGATGGGCCGTGGTGAAAAAGCTAAAGTCGATACTACGGCCATTACTTTAAAAAGTGTCGCTGGCTCATTAGATCAATACAAGATGGATAATGGTAAATTCCCTTCAATGCAAGACGGTGGATTAAATGCTTTGATCACTAAACCTGAGTCTGCTAAAAACTGGTTGCCGGGTGGCTATATCAAAGGTGGCTATCCAAAAGACAGTTGGGACAATGACATTCAATATGTGATTCCAGGTTCTGAAGGCCGTCCTTATGATCTTTATTCATTTGGTGCGGATGGTCAGTCTGGCGGTGAAGAAAATGATGCTGATATTTACTATAAACACTAACTGAGAATAATTATATATTCAGTTTTAATGGAATTAATCACTTTACTTAATAGGATGTTTCAATATTGAGTAAAGTGATAATAAATCTTAATTATAAAATTAATATTAAGTTGTTGAATTTAATTTAAATTATATAATATAAAATATGTGATATTTATAATAAGAATTATTCCCAATTTTATTGATTACAATAATCGCAAAATATGAATAAATATAGGCTTTTCATTTAAATAAAACCGAGCATAATATCTTTTATGGTACTTTTTTAGCCATGGAGGATAGTATGAAAGCATTATTATTAACGGATGAAATTAACCAATTTCATTGGTCTATGCTGAAATCTGTTCTTTTGATTTTAAGTATTCTGCCGATCAGTCAAGGCATTGTGTATTTATGGCAAAGCACTGAGGGCAGTAGCCAAATTATGGTGGGCTTCTTTGCCATGAGCTTAATGAGTTCATTACTGGCTTTAAGTTTTTGGTCTGCATTAAAAGCGACTGTGGCAAATTTAAAACAAGAACATGCATCTGCAATCGAACAAATGGTTGTTCGTCTTTATCGATATATTCCAATGGTATCTTTAGCTGCCATGCTTTCCTATTTAGTTACGCAGTTATAACCCCAAAATTAACCTTCAAAACTGGAGCTTGTTCCAGTTTTTTTATGTCTCGTGTTAATGAACAGTTCGTAGCGTACATCAGTGCATACTTCTACATGGTACGCGCTCTAACATAACCTTGCTTTGTCCGTTTTGACGCATCGAATGTCTGTTTCACATATGGTCAGCCTGAATGAAATTTTTATAATCTTTAAATATCAGATCTTAGATAGTTAGATGAAGTACAACAAAGAAAAGAAAGAGGGAAAAATGCAACAGATCGATTGGCAAGATTTTTTGAAAGTTGAATTACGTGTGGGGAAAATTGTGCAGGCTGAAGTCTTTGAGCAAGCACGTAAACCCGCGTACATTCTTCATGTGGATTTTGGAGAGGAACTGGGCATTAAAAAATCCAGTGCGCAAATTACACAGCTGTATCAGCCTGAAAATCTATTGGGAAAATTGGTCGTTGCCGTCGTGAATTTTCCAAAAAAACAAATTGGTCCGATCCAGTCAGAGTGTTTGGTCACAGGTTTTCATAATGCAGAGGGGCATGTTGCTCTTTGTGTGCCTGATGCAGAGATTCCCCCTAGGCACCAAGTTACTTTGAAAAAGTAGGATGAGCTGGCACCCTGAAAGTTTATCAATAAAAAAAACCGAGCCAAAGCTCGGTTTTTTTGATCTTTTGTAGCGGAATCAACGGCGTGATTTAAAAGAAATATCAACTTTACGCGGGCGATAAATCCAACCGAGAACCAATAACAAGAATGAGAAAATCAACACAGGCCAATCACTTAAGCGAGTGTAAAGTGTCTCGCCTTGCATGGCAGGTAAATCACCACGCAGTACCGCATCTTTATCCATTGGTGCTTGTTTCACAATGTGGCCATTATGATCAATAAAGGCGGTAATGCCAGTATTGGTTGCACGGATAAACCAACGGCCATTTTCTTTGGCACGCATTTGAACCATTTGTAGGTGCTGATGTGGGCTCGCTGTTCCAGTAAACCAAGCGTCATTGGAAATAGTCACTAGGTAGTCACTTTGACTGGCATTACGGCGCGTTAAGTTAGGATAAGCCACTTCATAGCAAATCGCTGCACCTAAATCATGACCTTTAACATTCAAAGGCTTTTGGTTGTTTGCACCACGTGAAAAGCCACTCATCGACGGGTCATTTTGTAGGGCAGGTAGTACCCAACTTAACATCCCTGAAAGCGGAATGTATTCACCAAAGGGTACCAGACGTTGCTTCTTGTATAGACCAGAAGACTCATCACCAGTTGCCATGATGGTGTTGTAATACATAGGGTGTTGGTTTTGCTGTGATTCCGCTAAATCCCAATAAGGAATACCTGTCACCCAAGCCGTACCTGTTTTATTGGCTTGGACTTTCATCGCATCCAAAAACGGCTCAATATCGGTTTGGAACATTGGAATGGAGGATTCTGGCCAAACAATGACATCACGGCCCCATTCGGTCCGACTTAATGACGCATACTTCATTAAGGTTTGAGCTTGGTATTCTGTTAACCATTTTAAATCTTGTGGAATATTGCCTTGAATTAAGGAAACACTCAGCGGTTTTTCATTTTTAGGCTGAACAAATTGCACTTGCCCTGCACCCCAAGCACCGAGCAAAACAAGGGCAGATGGAACAATCCAGAAGATGCGTTTACGTAGGATTTCAACCAAGGCACAGGCCAATACAATGACCGCAAAAGATACCCCAAAGATCCCGAATAATGGCGCATAGCCATCGAGGAATCGTTCAGTAAATGCATAACCTGCAAACAGCCATGGAAAACCGGTAAAGACCCAAGTTTTACTCCACTCGAAAAACACCCACAGTGGCGCAAAGGTCAGAGGGGTTTCTGGAAAGAAGCGGCGGTAGAGCCAACTCTGAACTGCGGTAAACAGCCCCATCACAATCGCCATAATGGCAATCATCAAAACACTGAGTGCTGAATTGGTATCACCATAGACATGGATCGAGGTATACAGCCAAAAAGCCCCGACAAACCATAAGCCAAAGCCATAAGCTAGACCAATGAAAAACGATTGTTTAGGTGCACGTTGACTTAGGTAGGCATACAACAGGGCTGGAGATAAAATTGCCAACCACCAATAATGATAAGGTGCCAGCGACAAGCTGAAGATGGCACCTGAAAATAATGCAATCAGCAAAGGATAGATGAAAGGTAGCTGTTTTTTTTGTTGTGAGTGGTTTAGCAGCTTATCAAAGTAGGTTCTCATTTACGGACAGCTCGGATCAGATGAATGGTACGTGCATCTGCCTCCAAAATGGTAAACTCCCAGTTTTCAAGTTCAATCACTTGACCTTGTAAATCACTGACCAAGCCCATTTCTTGTAGCAGTAAGCCGCCCACAGTTTCTACTTCATCATCTGAAAAATCAGCATCTAAAAGATTGTTAAAGTGTTCAATTGGTGTAAGTGCTTGAACCAACCATGTATTTGCACTTAGTGGATCTTCATCTGGAATGATAAATTGAGCTTCTTCATCGACTTTGTCGTGTTCGTCTTCAATTTCACCTACAATTTCTTCAAGAATATCTTCTAAAGTCACTAAACCTGAAGTTGTACCATATTCATCAATCACTACAGCGATATGGGTTTGGGTATTTTTTAACATACGTAAAACTTGGTCAGAACGCGCGCTCTCGGGTACAAATAAGGGTTGACGCATTAATGCACGAATATCGACTTTGGTGGTCGGTTCTGTCAAAAATGGCAACAAATCTTTGGCCAACAAAATACCGACAACATTGTCTGGCTGGTCTGAGGAAAAGACTGGGAAACGTGAGTGTGCAGATTCAACAAGTACATGCAAAATATCTAATAGCTCATCATCTTCTTGCAAGCTGATCATCGCAGTACGGGGGGTCATGACCTCGCGGATTTTAGTTGCAGGTAAGTCGAGTACCCCTTCGAGCATGGCAACTGTATCGGGTTCTAAGAAGCGACGTGAATCTTGTACCAATTTCAACAGTTCGTCACGGGTTTCTGGTGCAGTGCCCAGCCATTTACGTAAGCCGCGCATGCCCCACGACGGGCCGGATTCCTCTTGCATGATCTTTCCTAAAGACTCTTAATATCTAATAAATGATGATTTTATCATACCGTAGAAAATACAGTTGTCTATTGTTAATGTTGATCTAGATGATGAGCGATGAAGTCATTTTAAGACGTTATCATCTGCATTTTTCAAGCTAACATTCGGTCTTCAGGATTATGCTAAAATAGCGTTAGATTTTAATGCTGAGTTTTCTAATGTCTGAGCCTTCTGTGCCCCCATCAATTCAATTAAACACCCGTGGCTTACGTTGCCCTGAGCCTGTGATGATGTTGCATCAAGCCATTCGTAAATCAAAATCGGGCGATATTGTTGAGGTTTTTGCAACAGATAATTCGACCTCTTGGGATATTCCGAAATTTTGTATGCATTTAGGTCATGAGCTTTTGCTTCAAGAAGAACGTCTTGATGAAAATGGACATAAAGAATTCCATTATTTGGTTCAGAAAGGTTAATTTAAGAGATCGTAAAAAAATAATAATTATTAATATGTTACATTTTTATTAATAAAATAGGCTGGTCAAGTCTGATGGCTAGCCTATATCATTCGCAGCATAATTATACAAAGTTTAAAAAACAGACTTTTAAAATGTTAAATTCGATTGCTCTTATACTTGAAAAATTAGGCTTATCCGCCCAAAAACGTGCCATTCATGTGCAATTTTCCAACCCTGCGTTGAATGACGAGCTTTTTATTCAACGTATTGATGGAGAGCATGTCTTAAACCAAGGCGTGCAAGCGACTTTGATTTGCCTATCTACCAATGCCCTTATTCCACTAAAACAATTTATTGGCGCACAAGTTGCCGTTGATCAAGTGACCGATCAGGGCGAACTCTTTCGCACCACGGGTATTATTACCGAAGCCACCCAAGGGCAGAGTGACGGTTCACTCACGCTGTATAAACTCACTTTAGAAGATGCAACATCGCTGTGGCATAAACGCCGCAACAGCCGTGTGTTTATGAACAAATCGGTGCGCGATGTCAGTGAAACTCTCTTTAAAGAATGGCAAAGCAAAAGTCCGCTCTTTGCTGCCAGTCTAACGCTAGATCTAAGCGGTTTAAGTCAGAACTATGATGTCCGACCTTTCATCATGCAGTCGAATGAAAGCGATTATGACTTTTTAACCCGACTTTGGCGTAGTGAAGGCATTAATTGGCTCATCGATGAAGCGCAGCTGAAAGTGCCACATTCCTCAGCGCCAATTGAAAAACAAAAACTCCGCCTGATTGATGACAACAGCCAATATCAAGCACTCAGCCGTCGTAGTATCCGCTTTCATCGCTCTAGTGCCACAGAAAAACAAGACAGCATCACCAGCTTGATCGGTGAACGTAGCATTCAACCGACTGCGGTCCATGTGCAGCGCTGGCAAGCCGATGGACTGAGCCAAGAAGAAGGCGCAGGTTCTGTTCAAAGCAAACATCAGCATAGCCAAAGCCAAGACAATGCCAGCTTAAGTCTAGAACAAGCATGGCATGTCAGCCCTGCATGGATGCAAGATTTAAAAGGTGAAGATCAAGCCACTGCTTCATCCAACAGCCAAATTGAAAAATTGAATCAAAACCTTACGCGCTATCACGAGCTACAATCGAAAAAATTCAATGCACAATCGACCGTGCGTGATACCCAAGTGGGTTATTGGTTTGAATTGAATGAACACCCAGAAATCGATCAACACAGTGGTGCAGACAAACAATTTTTAATCACAGAAAAAAAATTCTATAACCAAAATAACTTACCTAAAGACCTCTCTGAACAAGTCAATCAACTGATTGAACAAAGCCAGTGGAACATTAAACCCATCCATGAACAGGCCGAGCGTCAGGCCAATCAGCTCACATTACAACGCCGCAATATTGCGACGGTTCCTGAATATAACCCACTCGAACACCGTCCAAGCACCCATCCGCAACGGGCTAAAGTTGTCGGACCAAGTGGTGAAGAAATACATGTCGATGAATGGGGGCGTATCAAAGTCCGCTTTTTATTTACCCGTGGAGATGACCACAGCCATGATGGCGGTGCAGGCAGTAATGACAATGATACGGATTCTGCATGGGTAGATGTGCTTACCCCATGGGCCGGTGAAGGCTATGGTGCACGTTTCTTACCACGTATTAATGAAATCGTGGTCATTGATTTCTTTGACGGCAATATCGACCGACCGTTTGTGGTGGGGCGCATACATGAAGCACAGCGCAGTCCAACCCAATTTGATAGTAAAGGCAAACTACCTGACACCAAAAAACTAGCTGGAATAAAAAGTAAGGAAGTCCAAGGTGAAGGCTTTGGACAACTGCGCTTTGATGACACGACTGGACAAATATCGACACAATTACAAAGTACTCATGGTGCCACTCAGCTCAACCTAGGGAACCTCAGTCATCCCAAAGAAACCGCAGAAAGTGAGGGAAGAGGCGAAGGCTTTGAACTGAGAACCGACCAATGGGGTGCAGTGCGTGCAGGACAGGGGCTACTTGTTAGTACACACCCACAACAACAAGCAGCAGCAATGCACCTCGACGCACTAGCTGCAAAAGATCAAATCGAAGCCAACTTAAACAGCAGTAAAGCCTTAAGTGAAGTGGCGAAAAACCAGCAAACTGACCCGCTTGAAGTCTTAGATAATCTGAAAAACTTCCTTGGCCAAATCGAAAAAGGCAGTAAAGAAAAAGCTGATGCCTTTAAACAAGCTTTAATGATTTTATCTGCACCAAACTCAATTGCTGTGAGTAGTCAGGAAGATATTCATCTTTCAGCGGATGGGCAGATCAGCCAAAGTGCAGGCGATAGCATCAACCTCAGTAGCCAAAAATCCTTAATTGCCCATGCACAAAGTAAGATCAGTCTATTTGCAGCACAAGAGGGATTACGTGCGTATGCAGGCAAAGGCAAAGTTGAAATCCAAGCCCAAGGAGATGGGGCAGATCTGATTGCACGAAAAGCTATTCAAATTATTTCTACGGAAGATAAAGTTGAAATCAAAGCGAGCAAAAAAATCGTGCTAACTGCTGGTGGTAGCCAGATTGAAATTAGTAGTGCGGGTGTATTACCGACAACTAGCGGTAAGTTTGAAGTGAAGGCAGGGCAGCATAAGTTTGTGGGGCCTCAACAAGTAAATGTTCCAATCACAACCTTGCCAAATGAACTGAAAAGCTTCAGTCAACAAATTAAGGTCATAGATCATACTCAAAAAATAATGCCAAATGAAAAATATGTGATTGTAAAACCAAATGGAGAATACTTGGCTGGAATAAGTGACATTAACGCAATGACAAAACGTATTTTTACTCAGCAGAAGGAAAAATTAAGAATTTTGGTTGGTCAGGATGCTGAAGATTTTTTAAAGGATAATAATTAAATGAGTCAAATGGTTGATACACAAGAAGGAAAGCCTGAAACTGAAATTAAAATTGATAATTATTCTTTGTTGGTTGGATTTGAAGCAAATTTAGCAGAAACAGCTTTTGTTGAACGTAAAGTAGGTATTTTAAAAAATAAAGTTGAAAAAGTTCAAATTTTGCAAGGGGAGGGTAGTGATTATGGTCATGCTTTCTTTTACATAACCAAAAATAATGTTGTGGAGGCCTTTTTTAGTTTTGGCCCAACAGAAGAGTTGGGAGATATAGAATATAAAAAAGGTGAAGAAGAGATAGACGGAAATGAAAAAATTTATGCAAATGGATACGTAAATAAAAGGCCAAGTACAACTTCTTATTTAATTTATGAAGTTGTTCAAATATTTAAAATAAATATCACGGAAAAAAAATTTCATAAAATTAAACAAAAAGTAGCAAAAGTTGAAGCGGCAGTGCTTAAAGGAAAACCTTATAATGTAATTTTGAATGATACCTGTGCTGAAGAAGCAGAAGATATTTTAGATGATGTCATTGATGACTTGCCAAATGGAAAAGGATACATTGAAATTGATGGAAAAATTCCCCCTTTTAGGGTGGTAAATCCATATATGTGGTGTAGTCAATTTTATAAAAAATATGGAGATAATGCTTACATTTATCCTGAATATCCCGAGGATGGTAAAGGTGTCGATTTATTTGATGCTGATGGTGAGCATGATTTCAGTGTATCATCCTGGAAGTTGGAAAATGGCCAACTTGATCCTTTGTTTGAGAATGGCTATTACGAAAATTAATTTCAAATCATACTTGTAAGGGATATGGAATGCGTATTTTTTTACTAGTAATCGTATGGGTAAGTACTAGTTTTTTCGGCTGTTATGCAAATAATAGTGTTAATGATAAGTCGATAAATGGATTGAATATGAATAATGAATTTATTTCAAAAAATAATATTAATTACCAATTATTAATTGAAAGAATTATTTTTTGTGTAAAAAATGGAGATTTTAATAAATCAGATTTAATGCTTGGTAAGTTAGAAATTTTAGCCCACAAAAATAATAACTTTAAGAAGGAGCAAGGAGTATATTTTAATATCCCGAACTTTCCAGACTTGCAAGTTAATTTAATTAAAAGTGTTGGTGATTCTGAATGGAGTGTTGTTAAATTACATAGTAAAAATGTATTCTATACTAAATTTATCCCAAATTTTAATGACACTTTTTTTGAAAATAATAGTTCTTTAAAGTTTAAGAAAATTGATTTTGACTCAAGATTAAGTAATTATAGGTATATATATTCTTATGATGGATTGTTTGATGTTATATTTATTGTAAAATCTGAACAATATAGAAAACAGAAGCATCCTAATAACTTTCAAGCGTTTGAAATACGAAGGTAGTTGATTTTTTTATAATAATTTAAAATTAACCCGCCTAAGCGGGTTTGTTGTCTCAAGTAAACTCAATATTTTATAGACTTATAAGTTTATTAAATAAAGATATTGGGGTTTAAAGCTATAATTTTAAATTTTTGGTGAAATTAAATTACTTGTTTTAAAAAAATAATACTTAAATATAGGGGTAATATTTGATTGAACTGCAATATTTTAGGTCAGTATAAATTATACAGTGATTGCTAAAACTTGATGGTCTCATAAGCTCCATTGATCCTGATAATGCATATTTTCAATGTTTCAGTATGATCAATATGGAGTTACTAAAATTAGAGAAAGCAGGCTTTTAAGATGAAAAAGAATATACTGGTTTTTATGATGCTCATTAGCTCGCCTGTATATGCTGAAGAAGAAAAAATAGCATATTTATACGAGAAAAATAAACAAGCGCTTTTTTTTAGGGGGGTGTAATAGGGGAGTTTTTCCATTTAATAGTATTGATTTTTCTAAGATAAAAGATCTGACCTTAAAATATAAGTTGGAAAAAATTCATCGAAATCATCAAGAGCCTACGTCATTTATTTTTCTGATTGAAAATAAGGAAATTACAATGTACGGTGGAGGAGATGAAGTTGTAAGTAAGCTTTGTAATATGGAAAAGCCTAGAGAAATTGAAATTAATTATTATAAAATTGAAGGATCTAAAAGAATATATTACTACATAGATGAAATTTAAATTTTTATTTTAGGCTTAGTGAAATTATTTCTTTTAATTATTTATAAAATATCTAAATCTAATGGATATAAAATGACACATTGATAATTATTTAAAATAAACTAATTATGAAATTATTTTTTTATAGGAATTAGTTTTTTTGTAATAATATTTATTTAAAGAGTGTGATTGTATATTAAAAAATAAACCCGCATTAAGCGGGTTTATTTCAATCTCAAAAGAGATTACATATTAGGATAATTAGGACCACCACCACCCTCAGGTGTTACCCAAGTAATGTTTTGAGATGGATCTTTAATATCACACGTCTTACAGTGAACACAGTTTGCCGCGTTAATTTGGAAACGCTTAGAACCGTCGTTTTCTTCCATAATTTCATAAACACCAGCAGGGCAGTAGCGCTGAGCAGGCTCATCCCATTTTGGTAAGTTCACATTTACAGGTATAGAAGCATCTGTCAGTTTCAAGTGAGCAGGCTGGTTTTCTTCATGAACGGTATTCGATACGAATACTGAAGACAAACGGTCAAATGTAATTTTACCATCTGGTTTTGGATAATTCGGTTTGAAGTTCGCAGCATCGACAGTTTTTAAAGCGCTGAAGTCGGGCTGTAAGTCATGCAGCGTGAACGGCACTTTAAAGATGTTTTGATCAACAAAGTTGAACGCACCACCCATCCATTGACCAAACTTATGCATAGCAGGGCCGAAGTTACGAGAGTTATATAACTCTTCTTTTAACCAGCTGTTGTTGAACTTGTCTGTGTACGCAGTTAACTCTTTAGCGAAGAAGTCTTCACCTTCAGTCACACGTGCAATCGCAAGGTCACCACCTTTTTCCACACCCGCAGCAATCGCTTCAAATACAGCTTCACCGCACAGCATGCCTGATTTCATTGCTGTATGAGAGCCTTTGATTTTCGCAAAGTTTAGGAAACCTGCGTCATCACCAATTAAGCTACCACCTGGGAAAGTGAATTTAGGTAGTGAGTTGAAGCCACCTTTTACAACCGCACGTGCGCCATAAGAAATACGCTTACCACCCTCAAGATATTGCTTGATCAGTGGATGTGTTTTCCAACGCTGCATTTCCATAAATGGATACATGTGTGGATTGGTATATGATAAGTCAACGATCATGCCCAAAGTCACTTGGTTGTTCTCAGCGTGGTATAACCACCAACCGCCTGAAGAACCTGTTTCACTTAAAGGCCAACCTGCACCGTGCATCACCAAACCTGGTTTATGTTTAGCAGGATCTATTTCCCATAATTCTTTAATACCAATACCGTAATGTTGTGGATCGGCATCTTTATCCAAGTTGAATTTTTGGATTAAACGTTTACCTAAATGACCACGACAGCCTTCAGCAAATAATGTGTATTTCGCATGAAGTTCATAGCCAGGGGTAAAGTTGTGCGTTGGTTCGCCATCTTTACCAATACCCATGTCGCCAGTCTGAATACCTTTCACAGTCCCGTCTTCATGGTAAAGAATTTCAGATGCTGCAAAGCCTGGGAAAATAGACACTTCTAATTCTTCAGCTTTAGCACCTAACCAGCGAACCACGTTACCTAACGAAATAACATAGTTGCCATCGTTATGCATGGTTTTTGGCACCATCCAATGCGGTGCTTCTTGTGATTTTTCATCAGACAATAAGAAAAAGGTTTTATCTTCAGTCACAGGCACATTTAACGGTGCGCCTTGTTCTTTCCAATCTGGGAACAATTCATTCATCGCGCGGGGTTCAAGCACAGCACCCGATAGAATATGCGCACCTACTTCGGAGCCCTTTTCCACGACACAAACGGACAGATCGTTTAGGTTATTTTCAATTGCAAGTTGACGAATTTTAATCGCAGCAGATAGGCCGGCAGGACCTGCACCGACGATAACTACGTCAAACTCCATCGATTCACGTTCGATGTGTTCCATGTAGGACTCCTCATATTTCGGAAGGTGGCATCCATTCAATTCATTTAAATGGTGCTGCCATGAGTGTTCTTAATGCCCAGACACAATTTTTCTATCGTGTCTTTGATATTGTGGGCTAGTATAGTTTTAAACCGAGTTCTAGCCAATTGGCTGAATCATATTATTTTTCCGTCACTAAGGTATTTATTAGGCGGATGAAGCAGCAATTGAACGAAAACCCGACGAAAAAATTCATTAATAGGGATGATAGAAATTTAATGAACATTGCACAATACTTAAAAGATGGACAGACCGGTCACAAAAGGTCAATCCCCCCATTAGATCAATGGCATCCAAAGCATTGTGGTGCAATGGATTTGAAGGTTTTAGCCAATGGAGAATGGTGGCACGATGGTCAATTGATCAAGCGGCAAGCACTCATTGATCTGTTCTCAACCGTGCTTTGGAAAGAAGATGGGAAATTCTATTTAAAAACCCCTGTGGAACAAATTGAAATACAGGTGGAAGATGAGTCTTTATTTGTTAATCAAGTCGATACGCTTGAGCTAGAAAACAAGAGCTATATCCAGTTTACGACCACAACACAAGACGTGATTGTTGTGGATGATGAACATCCTATTTTTATGCGTGAATATCAAGGTGAATTGCGCCCTTATGTACATGTGCGTTTTGGAATTAATGCACTGATCCAGCGTGCCGCATTCTTTCATTTGGTTGAGATGGGTGAACTGCTTGAAAATGAAAAAGGTGAATCCATTTTAGTGTTACAAAGTGGTGATTTGCGCTTGCAATTAGGCACCTGAGGTTTAAGCTTTCCACCTTGTCATTCTGAACAATATATAAGTGACCCTATGACCGCCATTCACCCCATTTACCCACTGGATGTACCCATGCCGAAAGCTGGCGCAGATGCACCGATCGGTTTATTTGATTCGGGGATTGGTGGCTTATCTGTGGCCTTGGAAATTGCGCGCTATTTGCCGAATGAACGTATTGTGTATTATGCCGATACTGCACATGTACCCTATGGGCCACGTGATGATCAAAATATACGTGAATTGACTGCACATGCCATAGAGTGGTTATACCGCCAAGGCTGTAAAGTTGCTGTCGTGGCATGTAACACGGCATCTGCTTTTAGTTTGGATTATTTGCGTGAACATTATGGGGAGAACTTCCCCATTATTGGTTTAGTTCCTGCGTTAAAGCCTGCCGTTCTGCAAACAAAAAGTAAAACAGTGGCTGTTCTTGCAACACCTGCGACATTTCGTGGAAAGTTGATTAAAGATGTGATGCATCGTTTTGCTGAGCCGGCAGGGGTCAATGTTCTGACTGTTACCAGTTTGGAATTAGTACCCTTTGTAGAAGCAGGTGCGCAGATGAGTGAGGCTTGTCTTAACACATTAACTGATGTTTTACAGCCAGTTGTAAATCAAGGTGCAGATTTTTTAGTGCTTGGATGTACACATTACCCCTTTCTAAAATCGGCAATTCAGTATATTTTTGGTCAGAAGCTGACATTAATTGACTCAGGTTTTGCAGTTGCACGACAAACAGCCCGAATTTTGATTAAAAATGAGTTATTATTTGATCAGAAAAGAGAAAATTGTTTGCGTATAGAGTGCTATGTCAGTGGCAATAATGCGGAAAATTTAAAACCGGTTGTGGCGCGCCTGATTCAAGATGATATTTCTTGGAACATTGCCAACATCGGACTTATAAGTTCAGAAGACTAAATCAGTCATTTTGGACAACGTTAAATGAAAAAATTAGTTTTTTATTGGGGTAGCCATGCCGCATTTCCCAGCTAAGATCAATTCGATGCTGAGTGCGTTATGCAGCGGGAGAGGATCACTAATGCTCGATAAGCGTTATCAAGTATTCATTTCCACATCTGGTAGCGAAATGCAGCCAGAACGGATTATTTTGGCTCAGACGCTTGTGGGAATGGGGTTTTTCTCATGGGGGCTAGAACAACGCACACCATTGAGCACTGCTTTTGCACGTCGTCAAATTGACGATTGTGACTATGTGATGATTTTATTGGGTAGTCAATACGGTGAGCAGTCTGTGTCTGGTGTGGGCTATATGCACCTTGAATACATCTATGCGGTGACCAAGCAAAAACCTGTCATTGTGTTTATGCATGATGATCCAGATTCACGTGATGATGCGTTACATGATGCTAAACCTGAACTTCGTGAAAAATTTAAAGAATTTAGAAAACTATTACAAAATGAAGTCGATCAAGTTTTTACCTATCGTAGTTTGCGTGATTTAGAAATGGCAGTTCGATTGAACATGCCACAAATGCTAGAACGCTATCCTGTTACAGGTTGGGTGCGTCCACAGAATACTCAAGCTTTACATGATGAAATTGATCGTTTAAAAGCCCAGTTAGTTCAACTCGAAACAGAGTCTGGAAAACGCGAAGTTGATCCGTTCTTATCTTTACCAAAAGTGTCGATGCATGAACTATTTTCATTTGAATACCGCATGCACGCTTATCAAGATGGTAATTTCAAAGAATTAAAAGTACAGAAGAAAATGACGTGGGCGCAGCTCTTGTCGATTTTAGGCGCAACCTTTGTTAATCCAACCCCTGAAGAATTCTTCTCTAAACGAATGAATGAGTTTTTGAATGAAACAGGTCTGGATGATGCACGTATTGAGATGCCACGTGCTCATGCGGTTGCGCGGGCACAAGTGAATATTCGTGCTTTACACAGCATTAAAAGCCAGATGCGGCAGAATGACTGGATTGTACCCAATGGCCGAGATGATCGTCAGCGGATGTTGTGGCAAGTGACCAGTAAAGGTCAAAAATTGTTAGAAAGTAATTTGCTTGATAATGATCGAGTTTTTCAATTTAAATCTGCATATTAATCTATTTTATTAAATGGATAAAAAGCTGTTACATTAGCGTCATTCAAATTGATGGAAAAAGCGTAATGTTGCCTGCCGAAAAAGCTAAAGTCACCATTATTCTCGCGAATCTAGGTACGCCTGATGCGCCAACTGTGCCCGCAGTGCGTCGTTTTCTGCAACAGTTTTTGTCGGATCAGCGGGTGATTGAAATCCCGAAACCGATTTGGCAAATCATTCTACGTTTGTTTATTTTGCCATTTCGCCCTAAACGTGTTGCACATGCTTATGAAATGGTTTGGGGTAATGATTCGCCCATGCGTGAAATTTTATTTGAGCAAGTTGCCGCAGTAAAACAGCATCTCACAGCAAAATATCCAGAATTTGAACTGAATGTGATTCCGGCCATGACTTATGGTAATCCAGGGATTTCTACCGCTTTAGCGCAATTGGCTGAGCAGCCTCAAGACCACATTCTACTATTTCCGTTGTTTCCACAGTATTCAGCAACATCTACGGCACCTTTATACGATGCCATTGCTAAATGGATTCCACAGCAGCGTAATTTGCCGGGTTTGACCATTATTCGTGACTACTATCAGCACCCGCTATTTATTCAAGCTTTAGCGCAAAGTGTGCGTGATTATCAAGCGGAGCATGGGGTCGCGGATAAGTTGCTGATGTCTTTTCATGGCATTCCACAGCCTTATGCTGATAAAGGTGATCCCTATGCAGATCGTTGCCGTGTGACGGGTCATTTAGTTGCAAAAGCCTTGGGTTTAACTGCTGAACAGTATGAGATTAGTTTCCAATCGCGCTTTGGTAAGCAAGAATGGGTGAAACCTTATACCGATGCCACTTTGGAAGCGTGGGGCAAACAAGGCGTGAAATCGGTACAGGTTATGAGCCCTGCATTTTCAGCGGATTGTTTGGAAACGCTAGAAGAGTTGGCGCTGCAAAATGCTGAAACTTTCCAAGCTGCAGGCGGTGGTGAATATGGCTATATTCCCGCTTTAAACGCGCGGGATGATCATGTCGCATTGCTCAATTTATTACTTCAAGCTAATCTTGATGCCTTAAAGCAAACATTAGCCCATTCATCGCCTTGAGGTTTTCGCCCTATGTTGCAAGTTAAAATCGTACCCGTCACGGCA
Source organism: Acinetobacter sp. YH12094 (assembly GCF_013419295.1). Taxonomy (NCBI): domain Bacteria; kingdom Pseudomonadati; phylum Pseudomonadota; class Gammaproteobacteria; order Moraxellales; family Moraxellaceae; genus Acinetobacter; species Acinetobacter sp. YH12094. The sequence goes on along the minus strand of NZ_VPAK01000005.1, from coordinate 79,732 downwards.
TTTCAACAAAACTGTTCCATTGTTTGGGACTCTGAGTCGAAAGAAGCGGTCTTGATTGATGCAGGGGGAGAGCCTGAAAAATTAAAAGCTGAAGTTGAAGCGCTCGGTTTAACGGTCAAAGCCTTGTGGTTGACGCATGGCCATTTAGACCATGCGGGTGCGGTTGGGGCATTAACCCAAGCATGGAATGTTCCGGTGATTGGCCCGCATAAAGAAGATGCATTTTGGCTCGACATGATTCAGGAAGTTTCTGCGAAATATGGTTTCCCGATCCCTGAAAATGTCCATGTGACCCAATGGTTAGAAGGTGGCGAAACACTGAAACTGGGTGAAGAAGAGTTTGAAGTACGTTTTGCACCGGGGCATACACCGGGTCATGTCATGTTCTATAACGCAAAATATGCCGTGCTTTGGACGGGTGATGTGTTATTTAAAGGCTCGATAGGCCGGACAGATTTTCCACGTGGTAACCATCAACAATTACTCGACTCCATTCAGCGTGAATGTTTTAGCTTGCCAGATGACACCCAGTTTATTTCTGGGCATGGGCCAATGAGTACCATTGGCTATGAAAAGCAGCACAATCCTTTTGTTGCAAGTAAAGCGGGTTAAGCAATACGCTTTAACTTGATTGGGTAAAATAAAAAAAGGTCTACTTGGTTAGACCTTTTTTATTGGAACTTTTTTATATTTAAATTTGAGCTAAACGTATTTAGAACTGATCTTCCTCACGGCCACCATCAGCTTGAGGCGCATCTTGGGTTGGCAGTCGATATTCGTCATTGGCCCAAGCACCGAGATCAATCAATTTGCAACGATCTGAGCAAAACGGGCGATATTCATTATTTTCCCAAGTCGTCAATGCGCCGCAGCGTGGACAATTCATGGTGGTGGGCATGCTTAACTCCAGCAAAAACGGATGATTCAATTAGGCAAATACAGTCGCAGTTGTTAGACTTATGCCGTTCTGTTTAGTTTGATCTGTTTATGCCTATTCGTCAATTTCAAGCGCAGCGTATGCGAGCTCCCCGTGATTTTCAGCCGATTGATTCCACACCGATTTGTGTGGAAATTGGTGCAGGCAAAGGAAAACACGCCTTACTATTCACTGCACAACATCCTGAATTTCAATTGATTGCTGTTGAGCGTACACGTGAAAAATTTCTGGCAATGCAAAAGCAGCATCAACTTGAAGGGCAAAACAATTTAACTCCAATTCATGCTGATGCATTACCTTGGGTAGTACATGCCTTACATCCTGCGCAAGTACAGCAATTCTTTATTTTGTATCCAAACCCTGAACCGCATAATCCTGCACAGCGCTGGTTAAATATGCCATTTTTTGAATTTTTATTGTCACGTTTGCAGCCGGGTGGTCAGATTACCTTGGCGAGTAATATTCCTGAATACATTGAGGAAGCGCAGCAGCAGTTAATTGATGTTTGGAAGCTGCCTTTTATCAAAGAACGCATTGCAGAGACTTCAGCACGCACGCATTTTGAAATTAAATATCTTGAACGTGGTGAACTCTGTCAGCAGTTAATCATTACCAAGCCTGTAGATTACACCACACGTTTTGATGGTTTTCAGCCACTACAAGGCAAGCAACCCACCGAAGCATCTGCGGAATAATTAGGCATGACTCAGCGTATTGCAATCATTGGGGCAGGTCCTGCGGGATTGATGGCGGCGGAAGTGCTTAGCCAATTTGACTATGACATTCATGTTTATGAGCAAAAACCGTCGGCGGCGCGAAAATTTTTAATGGCGGGCAAGACAGGGCTGAATATTTCGCATGCAGAACCCATTGAACAATTTGTGCAGCGCTATGATCAAGTGGAATGGCTGAGCCCATGGGTTAAGCAGTGGGATGCAGCATGGATTCAACAATGGATGATGGGACTGGGTATTGAAACCTATATTGGTTCATCGGGTCGGGTCTTTCCTATTGAAATGAAAGCTGCGCCTTTGCTGCGTGCCTGGTTAAAACGTCTTAGTCTAGACGGGGTACAGTTTTATTATCGACATCAAGTTTTGGACTTACAGTCCAATCAGCTGACAATTCAAAACCTTATTGATGAATCAAGTCAAGTGCTTGGCTTTGATGCAATTATTATGGCATGTGGCGCAATGTCTTGGTCACGTTTAGGTAGTGATGGCGCATGGCAAAAATGGCTACAGCCTGAGTGTATTGAAACTTTTCAGGCCAGTAATGCTGGTGTGGAACGTGTTTGGTCGAAGTTCATGCAACCCGTGTTTGGACAGCCTTTAAAGCGGGTCAATGCATGGGTCGATCAAGCCGAGCCGACCCAAGGCGATATCATCATTTCACACTATGGACTGGAAAGTGGATTGATCTACAAACAAGGTCGAGCTTTGCGTCAACAGGTGAAATCTGCTCAGCCCATGCAGCTCACTTTGGACTTATTGCCAGACCAAAGTATTGAGCAATTGGCAAAGAAATTACAGCCTTCGAAGAAGCAATCTTTAACCAATGTTTGGCGTAAAGCCGGTTTAGATGTGGCGAGAGCTGCGCTGGTCCGTGAACTTGTGGATAAATCTTTGTGGCATAAGCCTGCATTACTTGCTGCGAAAATTAAACATTTAGATATTCAACTCGATGGATTTCGCCCGATAGATGAGGCGATCAGCTGCGCTGGCGGTGTGAAGCGTTCAGTCCTAAATGATGGCTTACAATTGAAGAGCAATCCTTTTGTATTTGTCTGCGGGGAAATGTTGGATTGGGATGCACCTACGGGGGGCTATTTGCTGACAGCATGCCTTGCAACCGGTCGAGCAGCGGGTGAAGGGGTTCAAAACTATCTGGTTTCTTTGCAGAGCTAAGCGCTTCAAATTGTCACAATCTTGCTGAGGAGTTGTGATATTTTGAGATGAAATTCTTCTAAGAAAGACCACTATGCGCGTACAAGAACAATATACCGGAAGCTGCTTGTGTGGAGCGGTTTGTTATGAGATCAATGGTCCGATCGGTGAGATCGTGCAATGTCATTGTTCTCGGTGCAGAAAAGCCAATGGCACGGCATTTGCAACCAATGCCCCGATTGCGAAAGCAGATTTTAAAATTGTGGCTGGTGAGCAGTTTCTGAAACAATATGCGTCTACGGCAACCACGCAGCGCTGTTTTTGTAGTGAATGTGGTTCGCCGATCATCAGTATTAAGGCTGAAACGCCTGATTATTACCGTCTACGAATAGGCACTTTAGATACACCTATGACGCAGAAACCGATGTGTCATATCTTTGTTGCATCAAAAGCAGAATGGGATGATATCGTAGATGATTTACCGCAATATGCTGAAAGACCATAGAATCAAGATTGAGTAATTACCTCACTCAAGGGCATGAACGTGCCCTTGAAGTTGAGTTTATGTTGTGTCTATTAGCTCGTGTCACCTTTTCATTCATCCATGTTGAATTTAGGTGAATAGATTGAAACAGGGTGGATGATTAGGGTTGTCGAGTTTTTTGTAGTTCAGGATATTGTTCCTGCCAATGCCCCAATTGTTCTTGAGCATGAATAAACTGACCGAGACCTTTGACACTGTCACTTGGATTTTTTAACTCGCCATCGGCTGCTTGATTTTTCTCACGATAAATTTGTGATTGATTGTGCCAATATTGATACATCAAGCCTTGAATATAACGGCCTTGCTCAGTTTTCATTTCGAGTTCTTTGAGCATATTCAGTGCCGACTGGATGTTGTCACGCTTACGCTGTGTAGCAAATTCATCAGTGAGTTTTCCTTCCTCACGCAGTTTCATCAGCTCATCTTCCATCTCATCGCTAATTTGACTAAAGTTCTCGTCATATTGCGTCAGAAGCGTGAGGTCGTGTAGATCATCTGGGGTCTTGGCAAAGTTTTTAATAGGATCACTACTCAGCTCTTTCATGATTTGATCATCGGAACTGATTTCACTATTTTGTTCCACTGTTTTTGTTGATTTTTCACATGCAGTGAGTCCTAGCACCGTACCCATCAAGAAGACGACACTGAATTTTTTAAAAGAGATTGGCAAGAGCATAATCGTGTCCTAATGTGTTTTTCTAAAGATATAGACATGCGTGATATACGGAAAATCAATGAAATCCTGTGCAGTCTTTAGGGTTGATTCAGCCACGATATTTTCAAATTGTTGTTTCAGTTTTTGTTGTTCATCCGTGTTTAACGCTGCAATAAAACTGGTGGACAATAATCGTTTGGAAACCACGTGTTCCACTGTACCATGATGCAATTGTTGAAAGGTGGTTTCGGCAATTAATTTAAATGTTTGCTGCTGTTCAAACACTTTTTGCCATTGCCCACTATGATAACGTGGTGTGTCACCTTCGAGTTCACTCAAGACATCAGCGAGTTGTTTGACCCAATTGACTTGGATATCACGCTGGTTCCAAATCAAAACAAGATCACCATTGGGAACCAAGATACGACTGATTTCATTGAGGGTTTCAGGGGTGGCAAACCAATGAAATGATTGGGCACAAAATACCGCTGCTACAGAATGATCATGCAGTGGAATCTGATCACTTTGGGCGGCTATAGTTGCAATATGCGGATGTTTTTTCTGCAATTGTTGCAGCATTTCATGTACAGGTTCGATCGCGGTGATATTCTCACTGAGTGGGCGAATATACTCGAGAAATTTGCCTGTACCTGAGCCTAAGTCCACCAGATGGGCTTGAGGGGCTAAAGCTAAATGTTGTTGTAGCCACGCACTGATTTCAATCGGGTAGTCAGGACGGGCTTGTTGATAGAGTTCAGCTGCAGAGCTAAAGCCTTGTTGTGCGGCAGGATGTATTGAATGTGTCATATTCTGCACTTTTTAATCTGTATGGCCTCTATAAAATAGCATATTCGGAACAAGATAAACTTTGAATGCAACAAGGAAGGAAAAGCGTGACGCAACAAGGACTGGAGCAAAGCACAATGGAAAAGCACATCATTTTTGAAGATGATCAAATTCGTGTCATTTTTCAGCCTGGCAGTTCTCGTGAGCTTATTTTCTCCTTCGGTGATTTGATTACCCGCGCCAAGGGCTTGAGCATCAATGCAGAGAAGTCTTTGCAAAAGTATGATTTTAATGTGATTGGTGTGATGCCGAAACAAAAATCGTGGTTTCCAGCATCGTCAATGCAACCAATGTATCAAGCCATCAAGTCAATCCTCGAACAATTTGACCTACGTATTGCATATGGTGGTTCCATGGGTGGCTATGCAGCCATTAAGTATGCCAATTTATTTGGATTCCAGCGCGTGGTGAGTATGGTGCCACAGTTCTCCATAGACCCTGAAGACATTGTCGATACTCGCTATGGCATGTTCTTTCAACCTAATCTGCATGCCAATATGCGAGTACTTGCGGAAGATGTATCGACTACACGTGAATATATCGTGGTGTATGATCCTTATTGTCCAGAAGATCGCGCTCACTTTGAAAAATTACAGGCTTTAATTCCGCATGTGCATGTGTTGCATCTGCCGTTTACAGGGCATGATGCCATTGCGGTATTGGCGAGTTCTGAACTGTTAAATGATTTCTTAAGGCATCCTTTTGATGCACCGTATTTTTATCAAAAAATGCGTCGGGTTAAGAAAAACAGCAAATTTTATTATCGAAAAGTCATCGAAAATTTACTGACACGCCATCGTGATGCCTTGGGTGAAATTTTAAAAAGCAATTCGTTTCAGCTTGACCCTCAGTTTTTTGATGCCAAACAAAAACAAACCTTATTACGGGTATTGTTTAATAACAAACAAGTCAGTGAGCAAGATCTGCAAAAGTTGGGGATCACGACCTTTTTGCCACAGGAAAATCGTAGCCTACTACTCGACCAGTTTGAACATGGTTTAGTGTTTAATGTGATTAGCCAAAAAATTGAAAGCTATGCAGCCGGTGTGATTGCGCTGAACCATAAGTTTTTGATTCCTTTACAGCCAAAAGGCACAGGTCTAGTTTACGTCCAAGTCCAAGATGAGCGTTACATGGTGGTGATGAATGACCGTCAGGTAATGAAATTGGTCTTAGCTCAAGATGAACTGGCGGCAGGTATGCATCCGATTTTAATGCAGAAATATGTGGGCTATTACACGCTGAACTATAAAGAATTGCGTTTGAGTAGCGATGAATTTGGTCAAGTCTTCTTTGTGGAAAATGCCGATGCATCTTGCCAGTTTGTGGTGCAACCCGAACAAATTTAAGCTCGACATTGGGTTGAAAATCCAAAGCTTGCTAATTTGTAGGAAGAGATTATGATGAGAGAAAGGTAGTATAAAAAACAATCATACTACCTAAAACATCATGAGGAATACGAGGGGTATCAGTATGCATTCAACACAGATGCTTGCTGTATTATTCATCTTAGTGCTGACCATGGGTTCAGCCTATGCACAGGGGGTTAGTTCAAGCATACTGATTTTTAGCAGCAGTATGTTGTTACTTACGATACTGACCATTTATGTCATACTCAAAATTCGAAATTCATTGCAACATCATCTCGATAAACCCGCGAAATAGCGGGTTTTTTTATATGCTGTTCGATTGCACTTTGGTGCATCACAGGTTTTAATCATCCACAATCGAATTTTTATAATCGGCCAGAAGGGAAGCAGCCATGAAAGCAGTATTTCTAGATTATCAGTCTCTAGATAAACAGGACTTAGATTTTAGCGGACTAGAAGCACAGTTTGATGACTTGACGCTCTATCCCGTAACAACGGCTTCAGAGGTTGCTCAGCGCATACAAGAGGCTGATGTGATTATCAGCAATAAAGTACACATCAATGCTGAGCACATGCAGCTCAATCCGCAATTAAAACTGATCTTAATTTCTGCCACTGGCACCAATAACGTTGACCTTGTACACGCACAGCAACAAGGCATCGTGGTGTGTAATTGCCAAGCTTATGGCACCGCTGCGGTTGCACAGCATACCTTGATGTTAATGTTGAACTTGGCGACATCATTTCGACAGTATGATCGGGCGGTCCAACAGGGAGATTGGCAAAAAGCAGATCAGTTCTGCTTACTAGATTTTCCAATTATTGAGTTGGCTGGTAAGACTTTGGGGATTGTCGGCTATGGCGAATTGGGGCAAGCCGTGGCCCATTTGGCTAAAGCTTTTGGCATGAAAATTATGATTGGTGCGCTACCGAATCGACCTATGTTGGCTGAGCGTGTGGCATTTTCTGAGATGCTAGCGCAGGTCGATTTTCTGAGTTTGCATTGTCCTTTAACTGATGAAACTCGTGATTTACTCAATCATGAAAGCTTGGCTCAAATGAAAGCATCGGCCTTTGTGATCAATTGCGCACGAGGTGGTGTGGTTAATGAATCGGCATTAGCCGAGGCATTGAAATCAGGAAAGATTGCAGGTGCGGCAACCGATGTCTTGACGGTTGAGCCACCTAAGCAGGGTAATGTGTTGCTTGACCCAAGTATTCCAAATTTAATTATTACTCCACATAGTGCATGGGGCAGCGTCGATGCAAGACAACGTATCGTGCAGCAAATGGTTGAAAATGTAGAGGCCTTTAAAGCGGGGATGGTCATTCGGCAGGTGAATTAAAACGAGTTTAAGGAACCTTATTTTTGAACAAAGCTCCATATAAATAGGGATGTCTATGCAGGTCGATCTTGCCAATAAAAAAAGTTTAAGATTATTTTGCATGCTGATTCTCTTTACCGCATGCATTACTTGGGCATGGTACAGTTATGTACTAAATATCAGTGAAAATTATTTATTCCAGAATCCTGATTTTGAAGTTCATAAATTCATGCCGACCTTACAAGTTGTGCTGGTTTCGGTATTTTTTATTGCGCATTTCGTCTTAGCGCTTATTGATTTTTTAAATCGCTATTGGTATTGGGGGCTATGGCTTGTTGTAGTGCCTATTATTGTGGGACAGGTCTATTTTTCTGTCTTTGGAGAGGTTGCTCATATTGATCATTTATCAGTCTGGGTTGACTATCCATTTTCCCTGTTGATCCTTATTCAAATCTGTACAGCATTGTTTGTACGTAGGCGATATCTCAAGCCTACTACTTAATGCATTAATGCTTAATTTAATAGTTAAATTTCAGCATTTTTTCAAAAATTTAGCATTGAAATGATTTTTGATTTGCTCAAATTCAAGTTCAGTCTTGATATTGTTTGGCATCATGATTTGTAAATAACTTTTTTCAAGTTTAAAAGGCTCTTTGGTATTGGGTTCAGCGTAAAAGCCACCGTTTGGATAGGTCAGATATGTTTCATAGGCACGTATAATCTGACCTTTGTGAAAATAATAACTTGTTAGGCTTTGATAGGATTCTCCAAAAACATAGAGGTTTATTTTGCATTGACCATCAAGTTGATACAGTGTCGCTTCATTGCCTTCAGTCGATTTGTATTCTTCGTCATCTAGCATCTCTAAGGTTTGTAATAAGTTACCTTCGGCATCATGGTTATATTGGTATGAATCGTACAATTGGGGAAAAATAGTCTGCAACTGTGGATAACTTTTCAACAATTGTGGAAAACGTTGTAAGCCAATCACAGAGCCAACGCAGAGCAGAATGCCAAGCAAGATACCAAATAAAATTCGCATTTTTTTCTCATTAATTCATTGTTTTTATAGGCATAGGCCAAAGACCAAAAGCATTCAATTTTGGTTTTAAAAAAGCCCAACCAAAGTTGAGCTTTTAAATGTGGTGTTAAATTATAAATCAGTCACTGGATACGTCGTAGACGTCGAACTCGATGGATAGCTACTTTGTGGATATTGATTGTTATTTTGCCCCGTATTATTGCTTGGAGCCGTATTGATCGTATTGCCTGAAGACGGTTCGCTCAATGACTGTTGGCTAATGGGCGCAGGTTGGCTGGTTTTGCCTGTGATATTTTCACGGGTTTGCTTCAATTTTTCATTGACGTTTTGAGTGGCTTGCTGTGCGCCCTGATCAACCTGTTGCACTGTATTTTGAGTAGCAGTTTTCGTATTGTCCCAAGCTTGGTCAACCGAAGGTTTAATTTTAGAAATTCCACGTTTAGTCATTTCACCAATATTTTTAGCAGCATCGACCACGCCTTCTTGGGCTTTATAGGCCCACACATGCAATAAATTTGGATTATCGCCATAAGGGCTCACAGGTTTTTTCGCTTGTTGCTCAGTACTTTGCGCTGCTGCGTTTTCTTGTGCCCAAAGCATGGGTGTCGTGAATATTAAGCTTATGCATAGCGTTGCTTTTAATGAAATCTTCACAGCTTCACCTCTGAATTTTATAGATTTTCTATCTGATGAATGGTTTTGACGCATTATAGGAAAAATTGCAGCGAAAAAAACTTGCCGTAGCAAAACCAATACAGCAAATGACAGCTTTGTACACGTTTGTATTTTGCATAAGGTAAAAAAAGGCCCACCGAAGGGTGAGCCTACTCTCTGGAGGAGATGGTATGAAAGCCAGTTTATTTATTTGTGAGCACCTAAGCTGGCTTCATGTGAGCTATGGACTTCAGCTTGTGCAACAGGCGTTTGCAAATGTACATTGCTACTGCCACTCACATTGGCTTCTTGACCTTTTTGGAAATTCGCTTTGGTTTGTTGCCATTTTTCACTGGCAAATTGGCGACCTTCCTGAGCTTTTTCACCTAAATAGCTCTTGGTTTGATCAACTTTGTTGTCGACATTGCTTTTACGTTCATCGAGTTTTGCTTTGTCTTTTGCAGCTTTTTCATCGAGCTGTGCTTTACGCTCATCAAGCTTAGCTTTATTTTGCTCAGCTTTGGCATCGATCTTGGCTTTCGCTGCATCTGACTTTTCATCTTTAGACTGTTTTAGGTCAGCCCATTTATTTTTTGCATCTTGCTTTTTGTCAGCACTGAATTGTTTGGTTCCTTGCCATTTTTCTTGGGTGAATGTTTTGGTCTTATCGACGCCTTTTTCAATTTTGTCACCGGCTGTATGCGCAGACTGATTAATGTCTTGTTTTAGATTTTGCAGTACAGACGGTTGCTGTGTTTCAACTTTCGCATTGGCTTCTACTGCGGTGTTCGCAAATAGTGGGGTGGTTGTGAATAATGCTGCGGTGATCAGTGTTGTTTTAAATAAAGGTTTCATCTTTGCATTTGTCCTCTTTTATTGAACGCTGCTGTTGCACTCAGCATTTGCGCTTTTGGAGCAGAGGACATCTTAAGAGTAAAAAAAAGCAAAAAGTGGTTTTGTGCGATAAGTCACACAATGCAATAACAGCTCAGATACGCGGAAGTTTGAAGTGTGGAAACTTGGTTAAGTTAATGCATTATTGTAATTTTATGAAAATACAGTGGCTTATATGTGTTTTGCGCGTTGCTGTGGTGTGGTGCCAGTTACGATTTTCATGATTAAAAATTATGGGTTTGAACGAATTATTGTGCAAGATTCAAGGAAAAATGAAACCATACCTCCATTTTGGAGATATGGTTTTTATTATTTATTCACATTGTGTAAGCGCATCTTTTGCAAAATGACCGCGTAATGCAAGGAAGTTTTTCTGTACATCCGCTGCATTTAAATCAAAATTGTGCGCTGAACTTGTACCATCTTTAGCAAAGGTTGCTGTACCACCTGAAATTAGGGTTAAGCCTTTAAATGACCATTGTTCAACCGATTTTGCTTCTTCTAAATTGCCTGTAAATTCAATCACGCATTTATCTACAAATTTAGTCAGTTTTGCTTTGTTATCTGTGGTATCTGGGTAGACATCAATGTTTTGAACTTCTTGTAATACACCTGTTTCAAGTTGTGGAATTGTTGGTGCAGATGTACATGCAGAAAGTGTTAGACCCGCAAGACCAGTCAAAAGGAATGCTTTCAATTTCATAAGTTTCATTCTTGTTGAGTGTTGTTGGATTGAGTATAGGGATTTGAGTAAAAATTGGCTATATTAAATTTTACTTTAGGCAATATCTTGATCCAATTCATCTTCGTCTACAGGGATGAGTTCTGATAAGGCTTCAACTATCTCAACAATGCTTTGATTAGCAGTATTTAGTGCGACTTTGTTTGCAAGGTTTGGGCTAAAACTAATTATTTGATCTTTTGATACTCCATGCCATATAGGCAAAATTCGTTTTGTGCCACTATCCATTTCTTGGGCTACTAAAGATTCAAATTCATAGCGTGTCCAGTTTTTTCTAATAAAAGCTTCGGATGCTACAACGATGGCAAACTTTGATTTAATTAATCCTTTATTAATTTCAGCTGTTAAGCTATCTCCAATTTTAAGTGTAATTTCGTCAAACCAGACTTTATATCCTACATCAATTAAAGCTTGATAAAGAGTACGAACAAATTCTTCTTTATCCTCAGATGCATGAGAGATAAAGAAATCATATTCTACATCGGGCAGGCTATCCTGATTTTGTACACCAGCATTTGAAATGACTTGGGTGATTGCTTTTTTATTTTGTATTTGTTGTAAGTTTAACTTTTTCTCTAAAGCCATTAATTTTTTGTTCTCATCTTCCTGCTCCTTAGATAATTTTTGTCTTGTTTTAAGAAGGTTTGTCTCCGCAATAGCCAATTTTTTTTGTAGTTCAGCTTTCTTTTGTTGACATTTAGCTACTTCGGACTGTTTTCGATTCATATCTGAAGTTTTGCTGCTGAGAGTGGTTAGGCTTATATTTTTAGAGTGTAAGGATTTTAGAATCTGATTAATTTTATCATTCAATGTCGCTTCTTTTTTATTTTCTTGGCTAATTTTTAAATTTAAGTCAGCAATTTCTTTTGTAAAGCGATTGATATTTTGAACTGTTAAATTACTAACCATTTGTATTCCTAATCTTCTTTTCAATTTTATAATTACATTAACATCTAACTTTCAGATTTTCAAAGTAAAAAAACCCGCTCTAAAGCGGGTTTTAAATTTAGTCAGCAATTAGTGCTGTAACACTGAAATATCAGCCACTTTAGTGAACAAGTCACGAAGTTGTGCAAGCATACGTAAACGGTTTGCTTTTAGGTCAGCATCATCTGCCATCACCATCACACCGTCAAAGAAAGCATCGACTGGCGCACGTAGTGCAGCAAGTGCAGAAAGGGCAGCGGTGTAGTCCTTCGCAGCAAATAATGGCTCAACTACAGGTGTGATTTTTGCAAGTTCAGCGAACAATGCTTTTTCAGCATCTTCAACCAAGTTCGCTTCAACCACAGCGCCTTCAGGTGCAGCTTCTTTCGCAAGAATGTTTGCAACACGCTTGTTGGCAGCGGCAAGTGCAGCAGCTTCAGGTAAGTCACGGAAATGATTTACCGCATTTACACGTTTATCAAAATCAAGTGGCGATTTTGGAGAAAGAGCTTGAACCGCTTGAATCACATCTACAGCCACGCCTTGGTCTTCGTATTTTGCACGGTAACGACCTTCAAGGAATGCAACAGCATCGTTTAAAGTCTTGCCGTGATCTTTCAATACATCGCCATAAGCAGCAAGTGCAAGTTTGATTAGATCTTCAATCGAAACATCTAAATCATTTTCAGTCACAAGACGCAAAATACCAATGGCTGAACGGCGTAGTGCAAACGGGTCTTTAGAACCTGTAGGCGCCTGACCTATACCAAAAATACCTGTCAATGTATCTAAACGGTCAGCAAGCGCAAGCGTAGTACCTGTTTTGGTTTTAGGTAAAAGGTCACCTGCAAATTTAGGTAAGTATTGTTCACCTAAAGATTCAGCGACTTCATCATTTTCGCCTTCAATACGTGCGTAGTAAGTACCGGCAATACCTTGAAGCTCAGGGAATTCACCCACCAACTCAGAGGTTAAGTCGCATTTTGCAAGGAGCGCTGCTTTTTCAGCATCTGCAGGGTTCGCACCTGTGATAGCCGACAAAGCCACAGCCAATTTAGCAATACGTTCAGACTTGTTCCAAAGGGTACCCAATTCAGCTTGGAAAACCATATTTGCAAGTTTCTCTTTACGAGATGCAAGCGGTTGCTTTTGATCTTGTAAGAAGAAGAATTCAGCATCTGACAAACGTGGACGAACGACTTTTTCGTTACCTTCAATAATTTGAGACGGATCTTTCGACTCAATGTTTGACACAGTAATGAAGTAAGGTTGAAGTTTATTGTCGCTATTCACTAAGCAGAAATATTTTTGGTTGTCCTGCATCGTGGTGATGAGTGCTTCTTGAGGCACTGCAAGGAAGCGTTCTTCAAAGCTTGCACGAAGCGCAACTGGCCATTCAACCAATGCTGTTACTTCGTCACGTAAGTCCGCAGGGACAATCGCAATGGCATTTACTTCATCAGCTAAAGCTTTGACTTGTTGGTCGATGATGGCTTGGCGCTCTTCAAAGTTTGCAATCACTTTTGCAGTACGAAGGGCATCAAGATAAGCATCAGCATTTGCAAGTGTAATTGCTTCAGGAGCATGGAAACGGTGACCATAAGTCACGTTACCTGCTTGGTGATCCTGAATGGTTGCTTCAATTACATCACTGTCTTTCAACAACACAACCCATTTTACAGGACGTACAAACTCAGTACGGCTTGCAGCAGAACGCATGCGTTTTGCGATAGGTAGGTTATCTAAAGCGTGTTGTAAAATTTGTGGAAGTAAAACATCAAGGCTTTGACCTTTCACGTCTTTTAAGTAGCACACTTTTTCAACTTTACCGGCTTGGAAAGTCGATACTTGATCAACAGTGATGCCTTGACCACGCATAAAGCCTTCAAGCGCTTTAGTTGGTTTGCCTTCGGCATCAAACGCTGCTTGTTTAGCAGGGCCATCAAAACGTTTTTGTGTGTCGGCTTGCGCAGCATCGACATTCACAATTTTAAGTGCAAGGCGGCGTGGTGCTGCATATGCTTCGATTGAATCGAATGCTAGACCTGCGTCTTTTAGGCCTTTTACCGTTTCTGCATGTAGCGCGTCACGTAATTTTTTTAAACTTTTTGGTGGAAGTTCTTCGCAGCCTAATTCGAACAATACTGTATGTTTAGACATTATTTGCTCTCCTTAGATTCTACTTTTGCTTCAGCTTCAACTTGTGCTTTTAACTGAGCTAATACTTCATCACGTAAAGCAGGTTCTGCCATTGGGAAGCCAAGCTTCGCACGCGCAGCAACATAACTTTGGGCAATCGCACGAGCCAATGTACGTACACGTAAAATATAACGTTGACGTTCAGTTACTGAAATTGCGCCACGTGCATCAAGTAAGTTAAAGCTATGCGATGCTTTAATTACTTGTTCATAGGCAGGCAGTGGAAGTTCAGCTTCCATTAAACGAGTCGCTTCAGCTTCATAGAAGTCGAATAATTCAAACATTTTTTCAACGTTGGCATATTCAAAGTTATAGGTTGATTGTTCAACTTCGTTTTGGTGGAACACGTCGCCATAAGTCACTGTACCAAACTGACCTTTAGTCCAAACCAAATCGTAAACAGAGTCTACACCTTGGAGGTACATTGCTAGACGTTCTAGACCGTAAGTGATTTCACCTGTCACAGGGTAGCACTCAACACCGCCGACTTGTTGGAAGTAAGTGAACTGAGTCACTTCCATACCGTTTAACCAAACTTCCCAACCTAAGCCCCAAGCACCCAGTGTTGGAGATTCCCAGTTGTCTTCCACGAAACGAATGTCGTGAACAAGGGTATCAATACCAATGGCTTTCAATGAATCTAAGTACAACTGTTGGATGTTGTCTGGGTTTGGTTTCAACACGACTTGGAATTGGTAGTAATGTTGTAGACGATTCGGGTTCTCACCATAACGGCCATCTTTAGGACGACGAGAAGGCTGAACATAAGCCGCGTTCCAAGTTTCAGGGCCTAAAGCACGTAGGAAAGTTGCAGTGTGGAATGTCCCTGCACCCATTTCCATATCGTAAGGTTGTAACACTACACAACCTTGTTCAGCCCAGTAGTTTTGTAAGGCAAGAATTAAGCCTTGGAAGGTATCAATATGCGATATGGCGCGACTCATGGTCATCCACTTAAAATTAGATAAAAATTGTGCTCAATTATAAGGATTTTGGGGGTGTGTGGCAAAGGGTTAATCATTCTTGAATCAAGCTTTGATGTTTTAATGATGCGCAGAATTTTATATTTTCCTATTGTACAGAATAAAAACGAAGTTACTTGTGGCATAAAGTGGATGAATAAATTGAATGATGAGCGATAACAATGTTTAAGAAGTCTTTTATTGTGATAAGTATGGTGCTATCTGCCTGTAGTACGAAGCCTGTAGCTTTGTATTCAGATTCATCACTTCACGCTTCAAAAATTGCGACTATTACAAATTCTTGCAACGCGGAATGTAAGAATTTGATTAAACAGCAGTTAGTGGTCAGCTCAAAGTATCAAATGAGCGAAGGTCTTTTGCTTGAGGTCAATGGTCAGCAGGGGACGCGAAAAGTCACAAGAGGAATGGCTTTTGACTCACCTATTCACGGACGGTTTACCACCGCTGTAGAACAGGGAAAAACTGAGCTCGTCATTGATCATAATTCACAGCTAGTTATCGCTCGTCCAGCTCGATTCACTGTTGATTTATTGGGTGGGCATAATTATGTGATTGGACGTATTCGAGTTGAACGAATCCCTTCGGCTTATTATGAATGGTTTCCTATTGTGTATGATGAAACAGCTCAGAAAATTATTTATGGCAGTGAAGATTTAATTGATCAAGATGAATAAGCTGACCGCCTAAATGTTCCTTTGTTTTAGTGAGTACAGATGTGAGCGCTGATAGATTTTTTATTTTAATTATCAGTAATATATAATGAGAATTTTAGGCTCATTTCTTGGGATAAAACTACGCAAGTAAGCGGCGTATACATCATTCAAAAGAATCAAAAGTAAAATTTATAAGATAAAGATGTAAGTTGAATACATCTTATTGCTTGCATGGCTTTATAATTGCCACATCTCGCAAAACAACAAACAAGGTATCTCGTGTTTCACGCAAAATCAGCTTGGCTCAATACGCTTAAACCCAACTTTAAAGTTCTGCCTTTAAAAGACCGCATCCTGTGTGGGGTAGGTGCTTTGCTGGGCCTGAGTATTTCTTCACTGATCAGTTGGCTGGCGCTAGATGACTTAAATGCGTGGTATATCGCCCCGATGGGCGCATCGTCCGTACTGCTCTTTGCTGTACCTGCCAGCCCATTGGCACAGCCGTGGAATATGGTAGTCGGTAATAGTCTTGCGGCCTTGATTGGCGTGACGTGTGCGATGTTTATTCCTAATTTAACCGAAGCATTTAGTATCGCGGTTGCATTAGCGATTATCTTAATGATGACCACAGACTCATTGCATCCACCAAGTGGAGCCGTGGCGATTACAGCGGTATTGGGCGGAGAGGCAGTCCATGATTTAGGCTATGCCTTTCTTTTTTATCCAGTCCTTTTAAATTCGGTCCTCTTGATGGTGGTTGCTATCATTTATAACCGATTACTAGGCAAGCAGTATCCACAAAAAGCACAAGTCAATACTCGGACGACAGATCCAACACCGACACAAAAAGTGTCGATTCAGCCAGCGGATATTCAGCAAGTCTTAGAACAGCAAAGTCAGTTGCTTGATATTAGTGAATATGACTTACAAAAAATTATTTTAGAAGCACAGCAATTAGCCAGTCGTCGTGGCCTAAGCCAGTTTCATTGTCGTGACATCATGAGTCAGCAAGTGATTACCCTGCGTGCAGAAGATGATATTCAGTCAGCATTGGAAAAGTTTAAACAAGTCAATTTGATGAGTTTGCCTGTGGTGAGTGATTTGGATCGCTTGGTGGGAAATTTGGCTTTATATGATGTAGTGGAATGGTTTAAACGTGCCGCAGACCCCAAAGCCAGTTGGGAAAATCACGTTTATCAAATTATGAATCCCAAAGTGGTGACCGTGCAGCCGGATCAACCCATTCAAGATTTAGTGCCCTATTTTGTGGAAAGATCTTTTAATTATATTCCAGTCGTTGAGCAAAAACGGTTGGTGGGAATGATTAGCCGTGCCGATATGATTGCCGCCTTATATCAACAGCTAAATCAGCAAACAAAATCTTAAGCCTTAAACTTTGATTTAAATTCATCAGACTTAAATATGGCTTTGCCAATATATAGGCAAAAAAAAGCTACGGAATCTTGGGGGAGAAACCGTAGCGACCAAACTGGGTCAAAGGATTTTAACGTCTGTCATCATTCACAGTACGAATAGGGTCTGAATAGCCATTGGTACGGAAAAAGTTATCTTGTGCTTTAGGCATGACTAACCATAAAACCAAGTACACCAAAATACCGGGAAAGGCTGCGCTTAAGCATGATACAAAGATAAAAATAATACGCAGTAAATTTGCATTCCAACCAAAACGTTCAGCAATACCCCCCATCACACCAGCAATCATGTTAGAGCGGTTTGAGCGATATAAACCAACATTGGCCATTCAGGTCTCCTTCAAAAAAGAATAAATTTGAATATTTCCAAATTCATATTATAGAAATGGTGACAAGCTTTGCGATTTAAAGGGTGCAGAAAAAAAATTAAGTAAAGTTATGTAATTTGAAGAATTGGTTTGATTAGTTTGCCTTTAAAATAGCTTGATTATTAATTAAATATCAACGATAACAATGAGATATGATTAACATATATCGCAAATATATGTATACAGCGTTGATTTTTTGATTACAATATTAAGTCAGCAAGAACTGAAAAAACCAATGAATGATTGGTCTTGGCACATTATATGAAAACATCGGCTTCACCTTTTTTGATGAAATTTGCATATCTTTCAGTGTTTGCAGGAGTGTTCAGCCTCTCTTTTATTGGTTGTAGTCCAACGCCTCAACCCGCAGCGGAAAAGGGTGAAAGTTCAGCATCAACTGTCGCATCGGAAGTTCAAGCGAAGCAAGATCATGGAAAAAAATTAACCCAAGTGGCAGGGCAGGCGACATTGCCGAATGACGATGACATAAAGTCAGCTCCTGTTCCTGAGCATGCCAAAATTTTTATTGGACGTTTTCATGCCAAAGTAAAATGCGATGACAGTTTTATTCCATGCCCAGAAGGCGATGCGGAGTTCATTCTTAACTTATTGCCAGATGGCACGGTACACCGCAGTATTATTCAAATTGGTAAAGTGTTTGCTGAAAAAACCAATACGCCAGGCATTAATGTGAAATACCGAAAGGATACGTGGAGTGTCAATGAAGCACATACCGAGCTGGTGGTTCATCGAAAAGAAGGCGTGAATTTTTATTATCACGTGATTAATGAAAATAAAATCACCATGGATTTAGACAAAATTCGTCAAGGTGAAGTCGACCGAAATCAGGAATTATTTTCTAAAGGCTATCCTCAGCCGCAACATGCCTATACCTTGGTGAAAGACCCAAATTAAATACTGCGAATGAAGTAAATAAAATTATAAATTGCGTTTGAGTGTCGGCGTAAAATTCGCAGATCTTGGTGGATCAAATGTTACTAGCAAATAAAAAATTGAATTATTAATACGACATAGAATTGGTGGGTTGTGTGGGGTTCGAACCCACGACCAATAGATTAAGAGTCTACTGCTCTACCAACTGAGCTAACAACCCTGGGAAAATTTTAAAAGAGCATTTTAAAATTTTAGCAAGATAAACGAAGCGCGTAGTTTTGAATACTAGGGAATATTTGTTATCTAAAATTTTTCAGGTCAAATACTTCATCTAGCAAGACAAGAATGATACTTCGCAACATCGCTATAGCAAAATTTCGAGAATGGCGAATCAAAACCAATAATGGTGATGGTTTGTCTTGGTCGGAACCTGCAGGTTTCTTTTTCTTCAACTGCCGGAAGAAAGAAGCCCTAAGAAAGAATGGTGGGTCGTCCGCGACTCGAACGCGGGACCAATAGATTAAAAGTCTACTGCTCTACCAACTGAGCTAACGACCCTTAGGGGGTATGCACAAGATTGTAATCTAAAACTGGCATTTTAGAAAGATGGTGGGTCGTCCGCGACTCGAACGCGGGACCAATAGATTAAAAGTCTACTGCTCTACCAACTGAGCTAACGACCCATCTTGTGGTATCGAAGGAAATGGTGGGTCGTCCGCGACTCGAACGCGGGACCAATAGATTAAAAGTCTACTGCTCTACCAACTGAGCTAACGACCCATTTCGCTTGATGGTGCGTATTGTAGCAAGATCTGCTTCAAGCGCAAGTAAAAATTCATAAACTTGCTTGTGTTTGATTATAAATACAACAAAGTAGCTCATTTTAGCGGATATCTGTCGCTAAAATGAGCGCTATTTGCTTAAAAACGGTATTTATATGCCTGAATATTGGCATAAATTTCAGGAGTTAAATCACAGTAAGCAGTTGCATTTGGCAGCAATACCAATAAACGTTCATCAGTTTGCTTAGGATCAAAAGCTTGTTCTTTCAGCTTGTTTTTTTGGTATTTAAATGTGCCTGTGGTTTCGACTTTTTTCTGTACACGTAAAAATACTGGCACGGCATAAGCTGGTAAGCATTTTTTAAATTGCAGAACCATTTCACTACAATCTTGTTCGTTGAGTTCGGCACCATCGGTGAGCGTGATGGCAGCCATACCTGCACGGCCATTGGTATCTGGAATTTCTACGCCATAAACCACAGCTTCAGCAATTTTATCGTACTCACTCACCATGTTTTCAACTTCAGTGGTTGAAACGTTTTCACCTTTCCAGCGGAAAGTATCACCTAGACGGTCGACAAATTGTGCATGGCGGAAGCCAATGTCACGAACCAAGTCACCAGTGTTGAAGTATGAATCACCATGCTTAAATACATCTTTCATAATGACGGATTTGTTTTTTTCCGTGTCGGTATAGCCATCAAAAGGTGAGCGACGGGTAATTTTACCGATGAGTAAGCCAACTTCGCCTTTTTTAACTTTAATGCAGCGACCTTTAGCATCATGTACAGCTTCATTTTTTTCTTTATCAAACTGAATAATCGCATAAGGCGTTGGTGAAAAACCAACAGTGTTGTCAAAGTTAAACACATTACTAAAGCCGACGTTGCCTTCACTTGAAGCATAAAGTTCAAGGACTTCTTCAACCCCAAAGCGTTCTTTAAACTTATCCCAAATGTTTGGTCGCATGCCGTTACCAATCATTTTTTTCACACGATGGCCTTTTTCAAGGTCTGAATGTGGAGCATCCATCAAATAGCGGCAAAGTTCACCCACATAGCCAATGGCTGATGCATCAAATTTTTGTACATCTTTCCAAAATGAAGAAGTTGAAAACTTGCGACGCAGGGCAAGGGTGGCGCTACCTGCAATCACCCCACACCAACAAACCACAGTGCCTGTAGCGTGATAGAGCGGCAAAGTTACATACATCACATCATCTTTATTTAGATTGAGAACGTGACCATAAGTTCCATAAGCCAAAGTCCAACGGCTGTTGGTGAAAATCACCGCTTTAGGTAAGCCTGTTGTCCCAGAGGTGTAGATATAAAATAGGCCGTCTTTGCCTTTAACACTTGCAGTGGTGGGTGTGTTGAACTTTGGAAATTCATCAATCGCTTCTGCAAGGTTTAAGAAGCCTTTCGGTGCTTGACCAGCATCTACACGAGTGGCTTGATCTGCGAACCAATGTAAACGATCTGTAGCCACACTGAGATCATTACGAATCTCTTCTACGGCTTGACGGCATTCTTCGCCCACAATCACTGCAATTGGGTTTACTAAGTTGATGCTGTGTGTCAGGACTTTGCCAACTTGTGAGGTGTTGACCAAGGCACTGGTGACGCCAATTTTGGCTAAAGCCACGATGGTTGCCACGAGTTCAGATCGGTTTTCGATCATCACCGCAATCACATCACCTTTTTTTGCGCCCAGTGCAAGGTAATAGTGACCAATTTGATTGGCCCATTCATTGAGTTCGTTATAGGTATATTTTTGCTCTTCAAAATAAAGCGCATAACCTTTAGGATTACGCTTTACGGCTTTTTCAAATGCAATTCCCAAGCCTGCGGAAGTATTTGGGGTACGTAAATAGGCTTGCTTTAGACCACTCAACAGGTTGGGTACTTTGCTAATGAACGCGGGAATTTTTGCTGCAACATCAGCAATCCCAATAAGGTCGTGTTGTGTAGTTTGGCTCATGTGAATCCTATTTATTTTTCGTAATCCGATACGGTCTATTTCTTTGCAATGAAATTTGCAGCAAATTCTACAATTGTCTTTTAATCGTTTCGATCTAGTGCAATCAACCTAATTTGACAAAAGTATCAAAAAAAAACCAGTCACCGAAATGACTGGATTTTTTTATTCACCTGCAAAATAGCAAATTACTGCTCAGTTGCGGTGTTTGCTTTTTTCGGTGGACGACCGCGAGGACGACGAGGGCGTGCTGGTTTTTCACCTTCAGCGGCCGAGTTCTCGTCTACAGGAACCTCAACTTTCTTTTCCGCTTCAACGGCTTGAGCTTTTTCTTCTACTGGTTTAGCAGGAGCTTTAGACACTTCTTCCGTCTTTTCAGGCTGCGCACTCACATCCAGTTCAGCTTGAACGGGTTCAGGTGCTTCAGTTTGACCTGCAACGTCGGATACATTGGCTTCAACTGTAGCAGCTTTAGCTTCTGCAACTACAGGCGCCTCAATAGCAGTGTCTGCGACAGGCGTAGCTTCCACCTCAGCATGTGCTTTTGCTTGGTCTTGTTTCGCTTGTTCAGCGGCAAGTTTAGCAAGGCGACGACGCTCACGTGGGTCATTAGCAACACGTTTATCTGACACAGGCTTTGGTGGTGTCAGATCCAACATTGGCGCTGGTTCAGCTTCAGGTGCAGCTTTTGTAACTTGAACATCACGAGTGACAGGCTTTTTCTCTACAGCTTCTTCAGCTGCAGGTGCAGTCAAAGTCGCGGCATATTCTTCCGTGAATTTTTGCAATGCACGGTTGAATGTTGGAATTAAGCCAAATTGCTCAATCAGTACTGAGCAGTCTTCGCCGTATACATGCTTAATCAAGCTGCTTATAGTGTATTGACCTAGTGTCGGCACTTGAGATGGCGAAATTTTCGGAGCCTGTGCTTGTTGAGCACGAGCTTCACGCTGTTCACGGCGGCGCTGACGAGGGTCATTGCTTGCACGAGACGGTTTTTGCTGCGCATGCTGT
Source organism: Acinetobacter sp. YH12094 (assembly GCF_013419295.1). Classification (NCBI taxonomy): domain Bacteria; kingdom Pseudomonadati; phylum Pseudomonadota; class Gammaproteobacteria; order Moraxellales; family Moraxellaceae; genus Acinetobacter; species Acinetobacter sp. YH12094. The sequence goes on along the minus strand of NZ_VPAK01000005.1, from coordinate 57,607 downwards.
GGTTTATGCGCTGCTTCTTTTGTTTCAGTCGCAGGTTTTTCCACTTTTTCTGCTTCAACGACAGCGGCTTTTTGGACTACTGGGGTTTCTACAGTTTTTTCAACTGCTGGGGCAGTATTTAGCGCTACGATTTCGCTTTGAGCTTGATCAACATTTACTACAAGTGCTGTTGGCATCACGTCTTGACGTGGTGCATTAACAACTTCAACTTTAGGTTGACGTTGATTGCGGTTTTCAGGTTGTTGCTCAGTTGCAACTTCCTGAGCAATCGCTTGCTCGTTCAATACGCTTTGATCGCGGTGGCGATTTGGGCGATTTGGACGTTGTTGGTTGTTGCGGTCACGACGTGGAACAGACTGCGGTTGTTCATTGTTTTGAACATCGTGCTGTACTTGTTCATTGTTATGTTGACGGCGTGAGTTACGACGGTTTTCACGTTGGTCTTGACGGTTGTCTTGGCGCGGTTCTTGACGTTCAGAACGTTGCTCTTGGCGTTCGTTTTGACGTGCTTCGTTATTGCGCTGCTCTTGACGATCTTGACGTGAAGGTTGTAACACTTCTTCATGAACTTGATGCGGTTGAGCTTCTTGTTCACGTGGTTCTTTATGCTTAGTACGCTTTTTGTTGTGACGTTTTTCTTCACGGTCAGCTTTTTCTGAATGGCTGTCACGTTCTTGTTTGTGCACAACAGAAGAAGGCGCAAGGTAAGCATTATTGTCTACGACAACAACAGGCGCTGCCGATGCAGGGGTAATTTGACCAAACTGGCCACGGCTTGCAGCACCGCTATTTACCATTTGTTCAATTGCAGCAGCGGCATTGTTTGCAGTACGCGACTGGTCAACGGTTGCAGCTTGTTTTTGCACAAATAAGTTTTCTAACCATGCACATGGACTAGATGATGCTGCAGGAGCGGCAACTTGTGCAGGTGCTTGTTGAGCAGCAACGGGTTGTTGCTTATTCTTTTTGTGGCCTTTTTCTTGTTGTTGTACAGGTGCTTGTTGCTGAGCAGCAGCGGCCTGTTCTTCACCTAAATGCCATTCAGATGCTTCGTAACCCAATTCTTTTTCGCTAGAACGTGTCGCTTCAGTGCGTTCATAGCTTGTAGGTGCAAAACCTTCAGGGTTATACGAAATTTCGTAATGTGGTGTTTCTAGGTGAGGGTGTGGAAGTACAGTCACACGAACATTTGAAGTTTGTTCAAGATATACAAGGCTGTGACGCTTTTCATTCAATAAGAATGCAGCAATTTCAACAGGCACTTCAACTTGAACTTCACCATGACGTTCGCGTAGCGCAATTTCTTCCACTTTACGCATAATTGAAAGTGATAAAGAACGTAGGTCACGTACCATACCTGTGCCATGACAGCGTGGGCACACATAACCAGTGGCTTCTTCAAGCGATGGACGTAAGCGTTGACGGCTCATTTCCATCAAACCAAAGCGTGACAGTTGACCGAATTGGATACGTGCACGGTCACTTTGTGTTGCTTCACGAAGTTTAGCTTCAACCATACGTTGGTTACGGTCTTTGGTCATGTCGATGAAGTCGATCACAACCAAACCACCGATATCACGTAAACGTAATTGGCGAGCGATTTCTTCAGCAGCTTCAAGGTTGGTATTGAGCGCTGTATCTTCTACGTCGCTACCACGTGTTGATTTTGCAGAGTTAATATCAATTGAAACCAATGCTTCAGTTTGGTCAATCACAATTGAACCACCAGAAGGAAGTTTCACTTCACGTTCATAGGCAGTTTGGATTTGACTTTCGATACCAAAATGAGCGAATAACGGTTCATTTAACGTATAGGTTTTTAATTTGTCGATTTGACGTGGCATCACCGCTTTAACAAAGTTATACGCTTCATTATACGCTTGCTCAGAGTCAATCAGAATTTCAGCAACATCATCACGTAAATAGTCACGAATTGCACGTGTAACCACACCGGCTTCTTGGTGAACCAACATTGGTGATGGACCTGAACTTGATGTGCTTTGGATTTGTGCCCAAAGGTCAAGCAAGTGTTGCAGGTCAAGTTGGAGTTCTTCTTGAGAGCGGCCGATCCCTGCAGTACGTACAATCACGCTCATGCCACGAGGGACATTTAAAGACGCCAACATTTCTTTCAATTCTTCACGAACTGAACCTGAAATTTGACGGCTAATACCGCCACCTTTCGGGTTGTTTGGCATTAAGACCAAATAACGGCCAGCAAGTGAGATAAATGTAGAAAGGGCAGCACCTTTATTACCACGTTCTTCTTTTTCCACTTGAACTAAAAGCTCAGTGCCTTCAGTGATCAATTCGCGGATGTTTGAAGTTTGGCGAGGATCTGCTTTGTAATAAGAGTTAGCAATTTCGCGCATCGACAAGAAGCCTTGACGACCTGCACCGTATTCAACAAATACAGCTTCTAAAGACGGCTCTACGCGAGTCACATGACCTTTATAGATATTCGATTTTTTTTGTTCACGGGTACGATTCTCTAAGTCAAAATCGTAAAGACGCTGACCAGTGACAAGTGCAACGCGAATTTCTTCGGCATGTGTTGCATTAATCAACATACGTTTCATGGGTGTAACACCTAATAGTGATACACAGAAGAACATCGCCTGACTCGTAGCGAGCATCAGATAGCATGGATCAAGTTGCACAGATCGAAAAACATCATCTGTGCATGTGTACCGACCTTCTTTGGGTGGGCAACGGTTTTTGATTCACGTATTGATGATGGCAATACGGCTTCAATCTTTTAAACGATTAAAGTCACCTGAACGCGTTTCACTGGCGGACAAACGGTGCATTGGATGTGAGTAACTTTCACTGTCACATTGCTCGAAGAGCATCCATTCATATCTGATAGAGCGTCTTGATACGGAATTATCATCGTACCTTTACAAACTGTGCAGATCCAATGCATCAAACGTTGTGGCCTGAACACGATTTCCAGGGAGCGACTGGTCTGATGTGTATCAGTTTACGTTTAAAAACCAACCTTAGTTGGCACATATTTTTTTGGGGCAAACTGTTTTATGTACCTACGGCACAATTAAACGCAACAGTTTGCAGTTTTGCCGATATAATAAGCCTTCGGCGTCGGCATAATTCTTTTGGGACCTTTCCGAGCTAAATGAGTAATTGCTTGAAAGTTCAATGACAGTAAATACTGAAATGAATCAACTTTTACTCAGTTACGGTGGTTTCCGTGCGCTGACTATATCAAACCTTGCATCATCTGCCTATGGGCTAAGCTTATGTTTCTTGCGAAAAGTATAGCTTAAATGATCATTTTTTAATCAATTTTAGTATTTTTTTAGGTCACAGTAACTGTATGAATTCTACGCAAGAATGGCAAAGCGTCACCTGGTTTGAAGTGGACGAGCATCAGGCGGGTCAACGTATTGATAATTTCCTGTTTAGTCGTCTGAAAGGTGTGCCTAAAAGTCGCATTTATCGTCTGATTCGTGAAAGCCAAGTCCGCGTCAATAAAAAACGCGTCAAAGCGGAAACCAAACTCAATATTGGTGACCAAGTTCGAGTTGCTCCAATTCGTTATGAGCAAAAAGATGAGTCTGCGGTTCCCGTATCGGACAAAGTGGCACAAAGTTTACTGAGCCGTGTGGTGTACGAAGATGAAGGCTTAATGGTGGTAAACAAACCTTCTGGTATTGCTGTTCACGGCGGTAGTGGTGTGGCGTATGGCTTGATCGAAGGCTTACGTGCCGCAACAGGGAAGAAATACCTTGAGCTGATTCACCGAATTGACCGCGACACTTCTGGTTTGGTGATGATTTCGAAAAAACGTAGTGTGTTAAAAAGCCTGCAAGACATGTTACGTGAGCACAAAATCCAAAAAACTTATGCTGCTGTGGTGAAAGGCGTGGTGAGTTTGGATAAGCAGCTCATTGATCAGCCTTTGCATCGTTACGAACTGGCAAATGGCGAGCGTCGTGTTCGTGTATCACCTAAAGAAGGTAAAGAGTCGAAGACGCTGTGGAACGTGAAAGAACGTTTTATGCATGCCACATTGGTGTATGCGTCTCCACTTTCGGGCCGTACCCATCAGATCCGTGTACATGGTTTAAGTATTGGTCATCCATTGGTGGGCGATGAAAAATATGGTCATGAAACTGAATACCGTGGTCCAAAGCCACGTCGTTTATGTCTGCATGCTATGCGTTTAGAAATTCCGGGTTACCAAACCATTGAAGCGCCATTGCCAGAAGATATGCAAAGCCTTGTGGCGCAGCTACGCGCGCAAAAAGCTGACAAAGTGGTGAAGTCTTCGGAAGATGACGAGTAAGTTTTAAATATTAGACTTCTCCCCCTGAGCAGGACTGCTTCGTAAGTTTTCTTTCGCCCTCTCCTTTAAGGAGAGGGTCGGGGTGAGGTAAATAAATTGATGCACTCCAGAATCTGAATTACCAAACACTGAATCAAATCTAGGAAAACGTATGAACTCAGCTGTAAAACTAGTCATTTTCGATTGGGATGGCACTTTATTTGATTCTGTGGGTCAAATTGTAGCGAGTTTAAAATTTGCAGCAGATCAATATTCACAGCCGCTGACCGATGCTGATGCGAAAAGTATTATTGGTTTAGGTCTGCCGGAAGTCGCACAGCGGTTATTTCCGACGGTTCCTGAATTGCACAGCGACATTTTGCAAAGTTATGCCGATCACTATGTGGCCCATTCCAAAGGGGATATGTGGTTTGATGGTGTCGCGGATATGTTGCAGGAATTACGCGATGTCGGTCTACAATTGGCTGTTGCAACAGGAAAAAGTCGTAAAGGTCTAGACCGTGTCTTGGCTCAAACGCAAAGTCATGAGTTGTTTCGTGCGACACGTGCAGCCAGTGAAACCAAATCTAAGCCAGATCCGTTGATGTTGGCAGAAATTTTGGCGGAAACAGGACTACGTGCCGATCAAGCCATTATGGTTGGTGATACGTCGTATGACTTGGAAATGGCACTGAATATTCAGATGCCACGTGTAGGCGTGAGCTATGGAGTGCATACTGTAGAAACACTCCAGTGTTTTCAACCCTTACATATTGCACATAGCGTAGGTGATTTGACTGAATTTCTACTAGAACACGTGAAATTACGTCTAGCTGTATAGTTTTAGATACAAACGAGTAAAAAGGGTGAAATTTGTTTTCACCTTTTTTGTTACCAAATGAATAGTAATTCAAGCTCTACTTGTTGAAATGAGTAAATTCAATTATTTAAAAAAGTAATAACACTAGATTTTTCTACAATAACAAGCAGTCTTCTAGCAAATTTACCTTAAAAAGTTGAGCGCAACTATTTGGCCTTTTACCACAAGCTGGAATAGATTTTTTGTTTGAATTTTTGGTTTTATCTTATTGTTATTTATTGATTTATTTTTAAATTTTCAATTTATTAAACTAAATCAGATGAAATTGAACACCTATGCGTAAAAGTTGGCATGACGCTAAAATAATCTTTTAATCTTATCTTTTAGTCGTATAAGCCAAGTTTTTTAGTAGAGATTCAGATTTAAGGGCGAAAAAAATAGTGAATTTTATTTAATTATTTTGACTTAAGTTTTTGAATATTAATAATAAATAATGATTAATTTATAGCTAATAGCTATAGTCATAAATAAAATAAGTATTGGTATTCACTTTCTAAAATCTCGATGCTAAATGCATCTAAACATAACGTGTAGTATGTCAAGTGAAATGCTTTAGGCGAATCCTGACATGACTTTCATCACTTTGATTTTGATGGTGATCGGGATGAAACACGTTGTGCATCCAATTTTTGCAGTTTAAGGAAACATTGATGTCGAATTCTGCTGTTGTTGAATCAGTTGCGCAAGCATTACGCGATGCGGAAGTAAATCAGGCTGCGATTGCACCGATCCGTCCACAACTTGGTGGTGAAAGTGCTGATGTAGATATTGCTTATGCCGTTCAAGAAGTGAATACCAAACGTGCGGTGGCAGAAGGTCGTCGCCTTGTAGGTCGTAAAATTGGCTTAACTTCAAAAGTTGTACAAGCGCAGTTAGGCGTTGATCAACCTGACTTCGGTATGTTGTTTGCTGACATGGCGTATGGCGATGGTGAAGAAATCCCTGCTGGTTTATTGATTCAGCCAAAAGTTGAAGCAGAAATTGCTTTGGTGATTAACCAAGATTTGACCAAAGAAAAACACACCTATGCAGACATTATTAGTGCAACAGAATATGCACTGCCTGCAATTGAAGTGGTCGATAGCCGTATTGAAAACTGGAAAATCTCGTTGATTGATACTGTGGCAGATAACGCATCTTCAGCAGGTTTTGTGCTGGGTTCTAAGCCTGTAAAACTTGCAGATCTTGACCTTGTAAATTGCAAAATGGTCATGACTCGTGGTGAAGAAGTGGTTTCACAAGGTGTGGGTAAAGCGTGTCTTTCTAACCCATTAAATGCAGCAGTGTGGTTGGCTGACGAAATGGTTCGTCGTGGTCGTCCATTGCTTGCAGGTGACATCGTATTGACCGGTGCCTTAGGCCCAATGGTTGTGGCAAATCCTGGTGATGAATTCAAAGTTGAAATTGAAGGCTTTGGTTCTGTGACTGCAGCATTTGCAGCGAAATAAGCTTGGGTTTTACGGAATTTTTAAGAGTACACATTCATGAAAAAGATTAAATGTGCATTGATCGGTCCAGGGAACATTGGTACTGACTTGCTTTACAAACTTCAACGCAGCGAATTTTTAGAACCAGTATGGATGGTTGGTATTGACCCGACGTCTGAAGGTTTGGCTCGCGCTGCTAAAATGGGTTTAAAAACCACTGCTGAAGGCGTAGATGGTTTACTTGCACACGTAATTGAAGACGACATTAAAATCGCATTTGATGCAACTTCTGCCTATGTTCATGCTGAAAACAGCCGCAAATTAAATGAACTTGGCGTGTTAATGATTGACTTAACACCTGCTGCAATCGGTCCATTCTGCGTACCACCAGTAAACTTAGAAGCGTTATTGGACGCAGGTGAAGTTCCGAACGTCAACATGGTGACATGTGGTGGTCAGGCAACGATTCCTATGGTTGCTGCGATTTCACGAGTTCAGCCTGTTGAATACGGCGAAATCATTGCAACAGTTTCAACAAAATCTGTGGGTCCAGGTACACGTAAAAACATTGATGAATTTACTCGTACGACTGCTGGCGCTATTGAAAAAGTGGGCGGTGCGAAACAAGGTAAAGCGATCATCATCATTAACCCTGCTGAGCCACCACTGATGATGCGTGATACTGTTCACTGTCTTGTTGAAGGTGAACCAGATCAAGCAGCAATCACTGAATCTGTACATGCGATGATTCTTGAAGTTCAAAAATATGTACCAGGTTACAAACTTGTAAATGGTCCTGTATTTGACGGTAACCGTGTTTCAATCTTCTTAGAAGTTGAAGGTTTAGGTGATTATCTTCCTAAATATGCAGGTAACCTCGACATTATGACTGCGGCAGCTGCACGTACTGCAGAAATGTTTGCAGAACGCGTATTAAACACTGCTGAAGCTTAAGGAATACCAAAATGTCTAAGATTATTATTAATGATATGACTTTACGTGATGGTATGCATCCTATGCGCCATCAAACTACACCTGAACAAATGGTTGCCATTGCAACTGCTTTGGATGATGCAGGTGTACCTTTAATCGAAGTTACGCATGGTGACGGCTTAGGCGGTAACTCTGTGAACTATGGTTTTGCAGCAGCAACCGATGAAGAATACCTAAAAGCGGTGATTCCAAACCTGAAACAGGCGAAAGTATCTGCACTTTTACTTCCTGGTATTGGTACGGTTGACCATTTGAAAATGGCACATGATGTTGGTGTAGCAACCATTCGTGTTGCAACGCACTCAACTGAAGCTGACGTTTCTGAACAGCACATTACGGCTGCACGTAAACTTGGCATGGACACTGTGGGCTTCTTGATGATGGCGCACATGGCAACTCCTGAAAAACTTTTGGAAGAAGCCAGCAAAATGGTGTCATACGGTGCAAACTGTATTTATGTGACTGACTCTGCTGGTTATATGTTGCCTCAAGACGTGACTGACCGCGTGGGTATTTTACGTGCCAACCTGGCTTCAGAGATCGAAATCGGTTTCCACGGTCACCATAACTTAGGTATGGGTGTTGCGAACTCTGTTTCAGCGGTTCAAGCTGGTGCAACGCGTGTCGATTTAGCTTCTGCAGGTTTAGGTGCAGGTGCAGGTAATACTCCACTTGAATTGTTTGTTGCGGTTGCCAACCGTATGCAAATGGAGACAGGTGTGGACTTGTTTAAAGTTCAAGATGTTGCGGAAGATTTAATCATTCCAATGATGACACATCAGATCCGTGCTGACCGTGATGCAGCAACTTTAGGTTATGCCGGTGTTTACTCATCATTCTTGTTATTCGCGAAACGTGCTGAAGCGAAATATGGCGTTTCTGCGCGTGAAATTCTTCTTGAGCTTGGTCGTCGTGGTACTGTTGGTGGTCAAGAAGATATGATCGAAGATTTGGCATTGACCATGTCTAAAGCAAAAGAAGCCAATGCTTAATTTGCTTTAAATCAAAAAGCGCCCGAAATGGGCGCTTTTTTTATGTCTGAAGTGGCTGTGTTGGTTTGAGATGGGCTTGAGATTACGTTGAGATTGATTTGAGGCATGAAAAGTGGATTGAAATAAGAAATGTCTTACGAACCAATGGCTGATTTCGAGCAGCCATAGTAGTAAAATTTAACTTTAAGTTATTGATGATTATATAAATTAAATATCATGTCATAGCTAAATTTTATAACTCAAATAAGGATAAATCTCAGTAAAAAACTTTGTTTAAACTTAAAAGCAATTAATACAGCGCATGTAATTGCAAAAAATAAAAAACTTTAAATTTTATATTAATAAAACATGGGGTTAATTTAATCAGTTGTTCTAAATGATAAAAAAGAGTTATTGTTTTAATCTCTAAGGAAAATAACCAGAAATAGCTTCCAAAGTTCAAGTCGTACAAAAGCCTGATAAACCTTAATACTGTAGTCGGATTTTTTTCCAAGGTATTGTTGAGCATGATGATGTCATAGCTTAATTTGATCACTGGGAATAAGCCATGCGTCGTCAAAATTTATGGATAGCAATTCTTGCTGCGACAGCAACATTAGGAACATCTGCAACTTATGCGGACTTTGTTGACGACAGCCAAGTACAATTGAAATTTAAAAACTTCTACTTAGACCGTCAAATTAAAGAAAATCCGGCGGGTAACTGGGGTTCATGGTCACAGGGTGTGACTTTGGATGCCAAGTCAGGGTATCAAGATATTGGTGCAGGTATTCAAGTGGGTGCGGACCTGCTGGTACAGCATGCCTTTAAACTCAATGGCCGTGATACCAATGCAGACTTTATTTTGCCGCACGATGGTAAAGAATCAAAAGATAACTTTGGTAAAGTGGGTGTGACCCTTAAAGCCAAAGTGTCAAAAACTGAATTGAAAGTGGGCGAGCTATTGCCGGTATCTCCAGTGCTAGTATTTGATCCATCACGTCAGTTGCTGACTACTTACAGCGGTGCATGGCTGGAGTCGAAAGACCTGAAAGATACCAAGTTGACCGTGGCTTATATTGACGGTATTAATAATCGTTATGATAACCAGTTCCGTGATTTAACTTTATTTTCACCAGGTAAAGAGCTGCCGAATGGAAAAATAGGTCATTTTGACAACGGTCCAGCATCTGACGGGATGTATATTGCGGGGATTGATCACCAATTTACGCCTGAAATTGGTGGTAGCTATTGGTATGCCGATGTTCAAGACATTTACACACAGCAATATGTCGGCGCGAACTATAAAACTAAGTTAGGTGACAAAGCCAAACTGGATAGCCATATCCGTTATTTTGACAACTCAGATTCGGGTGACAAACTGTATGGCGAAATTGATAACCAAGCGTTATCGGTTGGTGCGAAAGTGAATTACGGTTCGCATACCTTTGGTTTGGGTTATCAACAAATGTTTGGTGATAATGCATTCCCAACACTGGGTGGATGGGTGCCGCAGCCGTACTTAGTCAACTGGGGTATAGCAACATTTACTGCAAAAAATGAAAAATCATGGGGCTTTACTTATGGTTATGATTTCTCAGAAATGGGTGTGAAAGGCTTAAATACAACTGCTGTGTATTTCACAGGTTCAGATGCAGAAATTGCTGGTCTTAAAGATCAGAAGTCAGATGAATTGAACTTAATTGTGAACTACACCGTGCCTGAAGGTAAGTTGAAGGGCTTAGGCTTCCAGGCAATGTATATCGATGCCGATTTCGATTACAAATCTGACTTGCAAGAGTACCGTGTCGCGACAACTTATACTTATAAGTTCTAATTTCTCAGGATAAAAAAGAGGGAAGTGGATTCATTGCTTCCCTTTTTATTTGCTGGGTTATTTAAAAAAGAAATACCTCAAAGATTTTATGGATATATTTTTGAGTTATATATTTAAAAAACAATAACTTAAATTATAGTCTATTTGTTGTTTATGATCGTAAATATGTATCAGTTAGCAGTGGCTGAACAGGTAATATGAGACTGTAAAAACCACAAAATCCAAAAGAGTCCCCCTTGTGTTTAAATCCGCTATGGATTGAAACATAAGCTCTACGCAATACGAGGAGCATGTATGAGCACTGTTCAGATTCCTGACTATACAACTGATTCATTCTTTGGTTTAGAAGATAAATGGATTGAAACTGCTGAAGGCGAATTAACGCATTACCACGAAGTGGGTGAAGGCACACCAATTCTATTTTTACACGGTTCAGGTACAGGTGTATCTGCTGCTGCAAACTGGTGGTTAAACCTTCCACAAATTGGTGAACAAGCACGTTGTATCGCTATCGATACGATTGGTTATGGTCAAACTGTTGTTGCACCGAATACTGCTTATGGTATCCGTGCTTGGGTTGATCACGCTGTACGTACGTTAGATGCCCTAGGTATTGAAAAAACTTGGTTAGTGGGTAACTCACTCGGTGGCTGGTTAGCATTCCAAATGGCTTTGGACTATCCAGAACGTGTATTGGGTATCGTTTCTATGGGTACAGGCGGTGCTAAACAAACTGCAGCACTTAAAGCACATGCAAACCCTGTATTAACCGAAGAAGGCATCAAGAAAACCTTGTCTATGTTTGTTGTAAACAAAGACTTGATCACAGACGAATTGGTAAAAGTACGTTTTGCATCTGCTGCAAATGACTATGCATCAAATCGTTTGATGGATGTTGTTGGCGCACGTGACCGTGACCGTTTCGAATTCCCATTAGATTTTGAAAAAATGAAAGACATTACTGTGCCAGTATTGTTGATTCACGGTGTACAAGACGTGGTGATTCCTGTATCTCGTACGTGGGATATTTTGAATACCGTTCCTCATGCTGATGCGCATATTTTCAGCCAATGTGGCCACTGGTCTCAAGTTGAAAAAGCAGAAGAATTCAACACCGTGATTAAAGATTATTTAAAAGCGCGTGGTGTGTAATTTCTTGTCACTGACATGAAATTCAAAAAAAGGATGGTTTTGCCATCCTTTTTTTTTATAAATCTTTTGAAAGAAATACTTTAAATGAGTATTATTCTCATTATCAGGTCGACAGTGTACGGTCTAAATCAGTAAAAAGGCATAAAATAAGCTCATCTAAATGGTTGGGGAAGGGGAATTATTTATTAGACTTAAGTTGTAAATCGGCTATTCTTAGCAATTTTTATCAATGTCTAAACTAAAATTTATAAGTTATTTTCCATCAAGTCGATATGCATGATAGATAAAATGCGTCGATTAAAACATTTAAACGATTAAAAAAGCGACTTTTTAGCCATAAAAAAAGCACCATTATTTATTTCAAAAATAATGGTGCTATATCTATAAATTATGACTTGGCGAAAATTAACGCTGTTCGCGATTGATATCGAGATAAAAAACTTTGGTTAGCAGTTCAAGGAATTTATCTACAGCCACAGAACTCGCCGTTTTTCGGTAACTTACGTACAGGTCTAGATACGGTAATTCGACATCTAAAGGACGAATGACAGTATTGTTCATGGTCAATGGCGCGATGTATCCCGGTAGGATCGTGCAGCCTAAACCCATGCCGATGGAGTTAATGTTAAACAGGATATTGTCGGCTTTTTGCACGATATTAAATTGAACGCCATGGTTAGAAGCAAAGTCTAAAATGGCTTCATGCAATGTGCCTGATTGTTCGCGTGCAGGAATGATAAAATCAATACCATTCAATGCTTTAACTGGAATACGTTCGTACTTCGCTAAAGGGTGATCTTTGGGTAAAATAAAGATCAATGGTTCACGTAGTACAAACTGACTTTCAATTTCGTCGCTATGAAAGTTATTGCGAGTAAAAGTGATATCTAATTCACCTTTTTGTAGCAATTTCATCTGATCGCGATTATTTAAACTAAGTAATTCAATTTTGAGTTCTGGGTTTTGAACACGCAGATTTGGCAAGACGTATGGGAAGATTTTCATCTCTGCGACAGGCACAAAACCAATCCGTAGCATCTGTTGTTTGGCTTGTGAAACCTGACGTGCCATCGCTACGGCCTTGTCTGCTTGAGCTAGTGTCAAACGTGCTTGTTCTAGAAATACGGCACCTTCTTCTGTGAGCTCAACTTTGCGTTTAGTCCGGTGCAACAATTTTACGCCGACATCTTCTTCAAGATCTTTAATTTGTTGGCTTAAAGAAGGTTGAGCAGTATAAAGTTTTAACGCAGCTTTACTGAAATTGAGTTCTTCAGCAACAGTAATGAAGTAGCGTAAGTGTCGTAATTCCATATAATCAACCCGTGGAGTAATCCAAAAAATGTCTTACTTAGAAGTTCGTTCAGTATAATCTATAAACAACTATTGCGTGAGGATTATTTTGCCATTCACGAAATAAATGGTGTTCTCGGTAATTTAAAAAAAATACTATAAAAAAAATCTACCGTAATAATCCATAAAATCTCTTAATTAAAACAAAATAAATATTTCCCGAATATCGCTCTAAAATCCATCATCGTTGAAAAGTTGAGTCTATTACTTTGTGCCTTATGGTCACAGGAGAGCTTTTCATGAGTGGAAAAATTGATGTGCGCGAAATCGATGCTTTAGTCGATGCACAAAATGGACGTATCACGCCATCTATCTATACAGATCCAGACATCTACGAACTTGAATTAGAACGTGTGTTCGGTCGTACATGGTTATTCCTATGCCATGAGAGCCAAATTCCTAAAGCTGGCGATTTCTTCAATACCTATATGGGTGAAGATCCAATCATCGTGGCACGTCAAAAAGATGGCTCAATCAAAGCATTCTTAAACCAATGTCGTCACCGCTCTATGCGTGTGAGCTTCGCGGACTGTGGTAATACACGTGCGTTCACTTGCCCATACCACGGCTGGTCATACGGTATTGACGGTTCTCTAAAAGATATCCCGCTTGAAGATCGTGCTTACCCACATGGTGCATGTAAAGAGCAATGGGGTCTGGTAGAAGTTAACCGCGTTAAATCATACAAAGGCTTAGTATTCGGCTGCTGGGATGAAACAACTCCAGATCTAGAAGAATACATGGGCGATATCGCTTGGTACCTGGACGGCGTTGTAGACCGTCGTGAAGGTGGTACTGTGATCGTTGGTGGTGTACACAAATGGGAAATCGACTGTAACTGGAAATTTGCAGCTGAACAGTTCGCTTCTGACCAATACCACGCGTTGTTCTCTCATGCATCTGCGATTCAGGTGCTTGGTGCTAAACCAGATGATGAATCTTCTAAGAAATTAGGTGCTGCACAAACTGCCCGTCCAGTTTGGGAAACTGCGAAAGACGCGATCCAATACGGTTCACGTGGTCACGGTTCAGGCTTCTTCTTCACTGAGAAACCAGACGCAAACGTATGGGTGGATGGTGAAGTAGCAAACTACTTCCGTGAAACGTATGAAGAAGTGAAAGAACGCCTAGGGGAAACTCGTGCACTGCGTCTTGCTGGTCACAACACCATGTTCCCAACACTATCTTGGTTGAACGGTACTGCAACGCTTCGTGTATGGCACCCACGTGGTCCAAACAAGACTGAAGTATGGGCATTCTGTATCTGTGATGCGGACGCGCCAGAAGATGTACAAGCAGCATTTGAACGTTCTGCAACACGTGCCTTCGGTCCTGCTGGTTTCCTAGAGCAAGATGACTCTGAAAACTGGATCGAAATCCAAAAAGTATTACGTGGTTATAAAGCACGTCAAAACAAACTCATTATGGAAATGGGTAAAGGCAACGAGAAAGTACGTGAAGATGGTATCCCGGGTATCACTAACTATATTTTCTCTGAGACTGCAGCACGTGGTATGTACCGCCGTTGGGCAGATTTATTGATTCATGAAAAATGGGAAGACGTTGAAGCTGCGGCTGACGAATATGAGAAGGAGCTTATGAAATGAGTCAAATCAGTTTAGAACTTCATCACCAAATTAGTCAGTTCCTCTATCGTGAAGCAAAATTGCTTGACGACTGGAAATTCCGCGAATGGTTAGACGTATTGGCAGAAGATATTTCTTATACCTTGCGTACTACACCGAACGCTCAAACTCGTGACCGTCGCCGTTCGATCGAGCCACCTACAACTTGGGTATTTAACGATACCAAAGATTTGTTGGAACGCCGTGTTGCCCGTCTTGAGACAGGTATGGCATGGGCCGAAGAACCTCCTTCACGTACAACACACATGGTTTCAAATGTGATTGTTGAAGCGACTGAAGTTGAAGGCGAATACGACGTTTACGTAACGTACTTGTTGTACCGTACCCAGAAAGAGAAAGATGTAACAATCTACTGTGGTAAGCGTCACGACAAGATCCGCAAAGTCGACACTGAGCAAGGGTTCGAAATCTTCAACCGTAAGATTACCCTTGATCAGGTGACTTACAACTCACATAACCTGAGCGTGTTCTTCTAATGAATAAGATTTTTGTTTGCCAAGTTGACGAATTAGACGAAGGCGAAGCATTGAAAGTAGATTGCGGCGTTAACGGTATCGATGCGCTTGCAGTATTCAACAACAATGGCGAATTTTTCGCGATGAACGACCGTTGTTCACATGGTAATGCTTCAATGTCTGAAGGTTACCTTGAAGATGATGGCACTGTTGAATGTCCACTTCATTCGGCTCGATTCTGTTTGAAAACTGGTCAAGCATTATGCTTACCAGCAACAGATCCTATCAAAACATTCCCTGTGATTGTTGAAGATGGTGCTTTATACGTAGAGATGGCAGGAGAGTAATCATGGGTTGGCTACAAGGCGAAGTTGCACTTATTACCGGTGGTGGTTCAGGCTTAGGCTGGGCATTGGTTGAACGTTTCTTAGAAGAAGGTGCACAAGTTGCTGTTCTTCAACGTTCTCAATCGAAAGTTGATGCATTGAAAGAACATTTTGGTGACCGCGTGCTTGCGATCGCAGGAGATGTAGCCAGCTATGAGGATAATGTTCGTGCAGTACAAGCAACTGTAGAACATTATGGCAAACTTGACTGTTTCGTCGGAAACGCAGGTATCTGGGATCATTACGCAGATATCGTCAATACATCGGGTGAACAGCTGGAAAAAGCTTTTGATGAGATTATGGGTATTAACACCAAATCTCTCATCTTAGGTGCCAAAGCTGCACTTGATGCATTGATAGCTTCGGAAGGTTCTATCATATTTACTTTGTCTAACTCAGCACTGTATTCGGCAGGCGGAGGCCCTGTATACACAGCGTCTAAGCATGCTGGCGTTGGGATCATGAAAGAATTAGCCTACGAGCTTGCGCCTAAAGTACGAGTGAACGCTGTTGCTCCGTCGGGTATGAATGTAAACATCAAAGGTGCTGCTTCTTTAGGCCAAGAAAACCTCGGTCTACTCGATGCACGCGATCCTGAGAAGATTGCACGCGGCATGCCGCTCAATTTCTTACCCGAACCTGAAGATATGACTGGTTCATACGTGTTATTGGCTTCTCGTCAAAACAACCGCCCATTAACTGGTGTTTTAATTAATGCTGAATGTGGTCTGGGTATCCGTGGTTTACGACAACCACGTGCTGGCTTCTTTGACGAGATTTAATTCGCCAAATACGTAAAGGACTTACTCGGCAGCCGTCTTGGCTGCCTTCCGTTTAGGAGTCACCCATGGCCGTTAAACTTATTTGTGCATCGCACAGTCCCCTAATGGAATTCGCTTCTCCGCAAGAGAAATACAAAGAGGAAAAAGTTCGCGAAACTTTTGCCAAACTCGCTAAAGAAGTTGAAGACTATAATCCAACATTGATCATTACTTTTGGTCCAGACCATTTCAATGGTTTCTTCTATGACCTCATGCCATCTTTCTGCGTCGGTATTCGTGCCAAAGCAGCAGGTGATTGGGATTATGGTAAAGACAATGACCACATTAATGTGCCTGAAGAAACAGCAATCAGTCTGGTTCGTCGCGTATTGGATGAAGGTGTCGATGTTGCATACTCTTATCGTATGCAGGCAGACCACGGTGTGACTCAACCATTACATTTCCTTTGTGGTGGCAAGCTTGATCGTTATCCAACGATTCCAATTTTTATCAATGGTGCAGCTGCACCGATGCCAACAACCAAGCGTACAGTCGCTTTGGGTCGTGCAGTCGGTCAGTTCATTAAATCATTGAACTTAGAGAATGAACGTGTACTTGTTTTGGGTACAGGTGGTTTGTCTCATGATCCACCAACGCCGCAAATGGGTTCAGTTCCACCAGAAGTGGAAGAGTTCCTGATTGCAGGTCGTAATCCAACTGAAGAGGCACGTAATACACGTCAAGGCAAAATCATTGCTGTCGGTCAAAAACTCGCAGCGGGTGATACTTCTGTCGCAGTGCCTTTAAACCCAGAATGGGATCGTGCATTGCTTGATACTTTCGCCAAAGCTGACTTTGCTGCCATTGAAGCGATGACTGAAGCTGAAATTCGTGTTGAAGGCGGTCGTGGCGGTCAAGAAGTTCGTTCTTGGATGGCTGCTTTTGCTGCACTACATGAAGTGGGCGAATACGACATGACAACACATTGCTACGAAGATATTAGTGAGTGGATTGCGGGCTTCGGCATCGTATCTGCAGAATTGAAATAAGGAACAAACCCATGAGCCAAAATGGTATCGAAACCATCGTTATTGTTGGAGCTGGTCAAGCTGGTGCTAGCGCCATTTTAGAACTCCGTGCGAACAAGTATGAAGGCAAAATCATTTTGGTGGGTGATGAAACACATCTTCCTTATGAACGTCCGCCTTTGTCTAAAGACGTAATTCTAAAACCTGAAGAGACCAAAATCGAAATTCTGTCAGAAGAAAAATTGGCAGAACTCGGTGTTGAACATATTCGTGGCAATGGCGTTGTGAAAATCCATAGCGATGCGAAAACAGTTGAACTGAAAAATGGCGAAATTGTTGCATTTGACAAGTTGCTTCTAGCAACCGGTGGTGCAGCACGCCGTTTACCGAATTTCGATGCTTTGGGTAAACACGTTTATACCTTACGTAACCTTGAAGATTCACAAGCATTGGTGCCTGTATTACAAGCGGGTCGCCGTATTGTATTGATCGGCGGTGGTGTGATTGGTCTTGAGCTTGCTTCTTCAGCACGTTCTAAAGACTGTATCGTGACCGTGATTGAAATGGGTCCAATGGTCATGGGTCGTTCATCTCCACGTGTTTTAAGTGAATTCTTATTGGCACAGCAACGTCTTGCAGGTGTAGATGTTCGTCTTTCGACTTCTATTGCTAACTGTAAGCTTGATGGCGAAGAAGTGGTGATCACGCTTGAAGGCGGTGAAGAACTTCGTGCCGATGCAGTGATCTATGGTATTGGCATTGTGCCAAATGCTCAACTTGCGGTTGATGCAGGTTTAGACGTTGATTTTGCCATTAAAGTGAATGATAACTGCCAAACTTCGCATCCAGATATTTATGCAGCGGGTGACGTTGCGACTCAGCTTCGTGACTGTGGTAACCACCGCCGTGTGGAAACGTGGGAAAATGCGAACTTGCAAGCAGGTATCTTTGCTCGTCATGTAATGGGTGTTGAACATCCAACCCCAAATCCAGCGTGGTTCTGGACAGATCAGTTAAATATCAACTATCAATTTGTAGGTGATATGGCTGCAAGCGAATGGATTGCACGTGGCGAAGTTAATCCTGAATTAGCTGCAGAATCATCATTTGTTTTATTTGGTGTTACTGACGGTGTAATCGTGGGTGGTATCACTGTAAATGCTGCGAAAGAGATGCGTCATTTGAAAAAATTGATTAGCAAGAATGCGGCGTTTGAAGCGGATAAATATTTAGATTTAAGCCAAGATTTACGTAAACTTGTAAAGTAAGCTGAATGTCTAAGAGGAGCAGACTTACGGTAACGTAGGTCTGTTTTTTTATGTCTTTAGTTTTAGCATTGCACTTATAAAGCTATTTTGTAGTCCATGTATATAGTTTTAGCTTATATAGATCTATTCAACGGTTTTAATCCTCCAAGCCCACCTTTTTCAAAGGAGGGAGTAGTCTTTGTGAAGAATGGATTTCGTTTGGATGATTCCCCCTCTTTTTTTAAAGAGGGGTTAGGGGAGATTATTGATCGTTTGAAGAGAAGTCCTTATACCCCAAACGATCGGGTGGCATTCATACCGCCTCCAATTTAGTTGATAAAGGGGAGAACAATAATTGGTCTTAAACTTTATTAGTTAATGGTCTTACGAGTAGTTCCAGATCTGAATAGTGGGTTTCAGGTTAAGTCGTTAGAACAATCAAATTTGAGAATGAAATGAAATCTTCACTGCCGCTGACGGCAAGTATATATGCTCTTTTGGTACTGATTTGGGCGACGACGCCGCTCGCGATTGTGTGGAGTGTGCAGGAAATACATCCGATGTGGGTGTTGATTATCCGTTACTTCGGCGCATCTATTATTGCGCTGTTTCTGTTGAAATTGATGCGTGATCCTTTGCCGTTTGATGAAACCTCATTAAAAAGTTATGTGGCAGGGAGTTTGAATTTGATTGGCGCACAGTTGTTTATTTATCTCGCAGCCAATTATCTCACCTCTGGTTTAATGGCACTGATTTTTGGTTTTTCACCCTTAATTGCCGGTTTGATTGGGCATGTAATTTTAAAAACACATAAATTGGTCGCTTTGCAGTGGTTGGGCATGGCGGTTGCAGTGGGAGGTCTAACTTTTGTCTTTGCAGATTCTGCTGATAGCAAAGTCAATCCAATTGGCGTTGTACTGATGCTAATCAGCATGGTGTCGTATATTAGTTCGATTTTTTGGGTGAAACAGATTAACGCACCGTTAAAGCCGATGTCACAGGCAACCGGTTCCCTGATTGTTTCAGCTTTAGGATCGATGCTCATTATTCCTTTTATCTGGCAGCATTTTCCAACCGAATTGCCAAGCGGCCGTGCAATGATTGGATTTGTCTTTACCATGATCATGTCATCCATTGTAGCAATGCTGTGTTACTTCTGGCTGATCAAACGTTTGGCGGCATCAACGGTGTCACTCAGTAATGTGATGACACCTGTCATAGCATTGGTTTTGGGAGCGACGTTGAACAGTGAACATATTAGCTCCAATGCCTTTGTTGGAATCGTGGTCGTGATGTTTGGTATTGTGATGTACTTTTGGAAAGAGTGGCGCGAGAAATATTTTAATAAAGTACGTTGAACCGTGTACATCTACGGAATTATAAGGAAGCTGCGGCTTCCTTTTTTTTTCTATACCTTTGCGCTAAAGAGCGTGTTTCACATGGAACATGATGGCATTGTCGAAACAATCGACAGTTGGTGTAAAAACAACAAAATAACAAACAACAGCTACAGTCAGTTTGAGTACTATGGAATGAGCTATAAAATCAAATAGATCTGTTTGATAAAAATAAATTTAGGACAATTTTAAATGTCTGAATCTAACAAAATCGTGGTATATGCAGCGCTCTTCGGCAATTTAGCGATTGCACTGGTGAAGTTTGTCGCTGCCTATATCACGAATAGTTCGGCCATGTTGAGTGAAGCTATTCACTCTGTGGTTGATACTTTAAATGAAATCTTACTGCTCTACGGTATGAAAAAATCGCAGCAGCCAGCAAATGCACGCCATCCGTTTGGCTATGGGCGAGAGCTGTATTTTTGGGCTTTTATTGTGGCGTTGATGGTCTTTGCTTTGGGTGCGATCGTGTCGATTTATCAAGGGGTTAGTCATATTTATCATCCCGAAGAAATGCAAAATCCGATGATTAACTATATCGTATTAGGTATTGCGATTTTGTGTGAAGGGACGTCTTGGTTTGTGGCATTGAAAGCATTTCGTAAAATCAAAGGGAAACAGGGCTATTTTGAAGCATTTCGACGCAGTAAAGATCCGACGACATTTACCGTGTTATTTGAAGATTCAGCAGCGCTGATTGGTCTGTTTATTGCCCTGATCGGTATCTATTTATCACACGCGCTGAATATGCCAATGCTTGATGGTCTGGCATCAATTCTAATTGGGGTTGTACTCGCTATTTCAGCAATTTTACTTGCACGTGAGACTAAAGGATTGCTCATGGGAGAAACTGCTGATCCACAATTGAGGCATAATGTCTTGATGGTTGCAGAGCAAGATCCAGCAGTGCATTCTGCCAATGGGGTGTTAACAGAGCAGATGGGTGCACATCAAGTTTTGGCATCTTTGAGTCTTGAATTTAAAGATAATTTAACGTCAGATGATATAGAAGCTTGTGTCAACAGAATTGAAGCACAAATTAAACAGCTTCATCCTGAAATTGTGGCACTCTTTGTCAAGCCTCAATCTCGGAAGGTTTGGCTTGAGCGCATGAAAGGTCGTCTTGATCAATAGGTCTGCGAGGTTAAATACTTTGCAAGGTTTGTCAGCATAGTGAATGAATTTTAAATACACATGAATCAAAAAACTCAATCAGCACAGTTTCAAATCAGTACTAAAAGCTGTATGAAACATACGTGGACGAAGCCTGTATTTGATTATCTGGCAACTGACCATTTTAATGGGGAAAAATTCTTTAATACCCTTCGAAATCCCGATGCGTTTACGCGTAAAGATATGCTGAAATGGATCATGACGCGTAAAAGCGATACATGGAAAGTAGATCGTGAGCAAGAATACCAACAGTTTTTTGCTTCTTCGCGTAGCATTCCGCACAATCGGCCATTGGCTAAAATGGATGATTGGTTGGTTTGGTTTGTCGGACATGCGACGGTTTTGATTCAAATTGGGCCATATAATTTTTTGACCGATCCTGTATGGGCGGAGTATGCAGGCCCACGTCAAGGGACTGGACCACGACGTGCTTGTCCTGCAGGAATTGCCTTAGAAGAATTACCTACAATTCATGGGGTTTTACTGAGCCATAATCATTATGATCATATGGATTTAGCAACCTTGAATTGGTTACATGAACAATTTGCTATGCCGATTTATACTGGTTTAGGCAATGCTTATTATTTACCCACACATTTCAATGTCATTGAACTTGATTGGTGGCAATCGGAAATGTTTGAAGATTTGCGTATCGTTTATACGCCTGCACAGCATGGTTCAGGTCGTGGTTGGCGAGATCAAAATCATGCCTTATGGGGAGGTTTTTCCATCGTGCATAGTACAGGACATTTCTTCTTTGCTGGAGATACGGGCTATGCCGCACATTTCAAACAAATCCATACACGCTTAGGTGCACCCCGAGTAGCGTTATTACCGATTGGAGCTTATGAGCCACGTCGTTTAATGAAATATTTGCACATGAATCCCGAAGAAGCTTTTCAGGCGCATAAAGATTTACAGTCAAAATGTTCATTGGCAATGCATTATCGGACTTTTCAGTTGACTGATGAAGCTAGAGACCAACCTGAACATGACTTACATCATGCAATGCGAAAAACATCAAAGTTAATGAATCCATTTTTAACCATGCATGAAGGCAAAAAATTGATTGTTTAAGGATTAATAGACGGTAGTTGGAATATTTAATGCCAAGAAAAAACCACCTTAAAAGGTGGTTTTTTTATTCAAAGATAAAACTTAAAGCAAGCCTGGATTACCTTGAGCTGGATCAGTTGCACGAGCAGCTTGCGCATCCGCTACAGTTAAGCCTAATGCTTTTGCAACACCTTCACCATA
Source organism: Acinetobacter sp. YH12094 (assembly GCF_013419295.1). NCBI lineage: Bacteria > Pseudomonadati > Pseudomonadota > Gammaproteobacteria > Moraxellales > Moraxellaceae > Acinetobacter > Acinetobacter sp. YH12094. The sequence goes on along the minus strand of NZ_VPAK01000005.1, from coordinate 35,359 downwards.
AGCTGGATCACATGCGTAACAGTTACGGATATGACGATATTTGATGAAGTCGAGTGCATCGCCCATTGCGCCAGCAGTGTTATTAAACAATGCTTGTTTTTGTTCATCATTCATTAAGTTGAATAATGCACGTGGTTGACTGAAATAGTCGCTGTCATCTTCACGATAATCCCACAAGTCAGCATCACCAGTAATTTTCAATGGTGGTTCTTTGTATTGTGGTTGCTCTTGCCATTGGCTGAAGCTGTTTGGTTCATAATGCGGTGTTGCACCATAGTTACCATCCATACGGCCTTGACCATCACGACGGTTGGAATGAACAGGGCAACGTGGTGCATTTACAGGAATTTGGTAATGGTTTACACCCACGCGATAACGTGCAGCATCAGCATAGTTGAATAAACGCGCTTGCAGCATACGGTCAGGTGAGAAGCTAATGCCCGGCACCAAGTTACTTGGTGCAAAAGCGGCTTGTTCAACATCTTGGAAATAGTTTTCAGGATTACGGTTGAGTTCGAATTCACCCACTTCAATCAACGGATAGTCGCCTTTAGGCCATACTTTGGTTAAATCAAATGGGTGATAAGGTACTTTTTCTGCATCAAGTTCAGGCATAATTTGAACGTACATTTTCCATTTTGGAAAATCGCCGCGTTCAATTGCATTGAACAGATCGGTTTGTGAGCTTTCACGGTCTTTGGCAATAATCGCTTCAGCTTCAGCATCGGTTAAGTTTTTAATGCCTTGTTGAGTGCGCATGTGGAATTTAACCCAGAAGCGTTCATTATTGGCATTAATAAAACTGAAAGTATGGCTACCAAAACCATGCATATGACGGTAACCATCTGGAATACCGCGGTCAGACATCACAATCGTAACTTGGTGTAGAGCTTCAGGTAGTAAAGTCCAAAAATCCCAGTTATTAGTTGCACTACGCTTATTGGTTTTTGGATCACGTTTCACTGCTTTATTTAAGTCAGGGAATTTACGTGCATCACGTAGGAAGAAGACAGGGGTGTTATTACCAACTAAATCCCAGTTACCTTCTTCAGTATAGAATTTAAGGGCAAAACCACGAATATCGCGTTCTGCATCTGCAGCACCACGCTCACCCGCTACGGTAGAGAAACGAGCAAAAAGTTCAGTTTTTTTACCAACTTCTGAGAAAATTTTAGCGCGGGTATATTGGGTAATATCGTTAGTCACGGTAAACGTACCGAAAGCACCAGAACCTTTGGCATGCATACGACGCTCTGGAATTACTTCACGAACGAAATTACCGAGTTTTTCATTAAGCCATAGGTCTTGGGCAAGCAAAGGACCACGTGCACCTGCCGTCATACTGTTCTGATTATCTACAACAGGAGCACCAGCATCAGTTGTTAGGTGGGTGACAGGACATTTTTTAACGTCGTCGCTCATTGAGTATCTCCATTATTATAATCATGTATTAAAGTTGGGAGTTATAACCTTTCAATTGATAACACGCTCAACAGCACATGACATTAACCGTTTTGTTAATTCATTTTAAAGTGACAATGTGACAACAGTTTTTCTCTCATTCTAAAATTTTTCAAGCAGCAATCAATCGAAGAGAAGTCATAAAACTGTAGCCGTTAAAAGCTTAAAAATCTTTATATACTTATTGACTCTAAAGCTTTCTGTGGCTTTTGACAAATGGAAAAATAGTTTTGAATAAATGGTTAATTCGATGAATCAAGTTATTGAATTTATATTATTTATTTATATATTTTGTTTTAATATTTTATCGATGAATTAAACTCAAATATATAGCTATGACAGGTAGAACAGGACGAACTAATTAAATCCATATTTTTATTATGGATTTTGGCCTTAATATAGGTTTTTTAGCTGATTCTAGTTAATGAAAGACATTTTTATGTTGTTAATATTGCAGAGCTTTTCAACATTAAAGACATTATTTAATACTTAAAATAAGCTAAAAATACAGCTGAAGAAATATTGGCAAGTGGTCTAAGTTGTTTTAGAAAATTGTAAATAAATTTTTATGGGGTGATGCCAGTTGGTACAGCTATCTTTATTGTTGTCAGGTCAGGTGTTGTCACTCCAGCTTGAATCGATTCCTACATCATATCAACATACTAGGCAACCTTACGTGATCGCATATCGTAGTTGAGGGGGTTAATGGCGAACCCATTTTGACCTCGGGATATATTTTACGCCCAAAAGGATAAGCACTTAAACAAGACTGGACCGTATTGGCATGAGCACATGGCACGACTGTGTGGCTGATACAAGTGCTCCTTCAAGTGATTATACAATGGGCCTGTATATAGTTTGCAACTAGTCATAGATGGTGCAATCGACAGTTGTTTGAGGCATGGCTATGTAGTGGTTGCAACAGATTATAAGGACTGGGTAAGCCAAAACTGCACCCTCATATGAATGTAGTCAGTTAAGTTTATAATTTGGTGCATTCTGTGCGTGCATTGCATTCTTGGAAGCCGAGGCAATTTAGTAAAGACTGGATGCTGATGGGGCGTAGTCAAGGTGGTGCAGCTGTGATTGCGGTTGCAGCTCAGGAGCAAAAAGATGCGCTTGAATTAAATTTTAAAGCTGCAATACCCTTGGCACCGGGTGGTTATCAATATGAATGTATTGCTGAATACATAGAACCAATCCAAATCCAGATACCAACGTAGCGGCATTTTTCCCCAGCGTGTTGTAGGGAGCAGCCGCAGCAGATCGATCAATGTAGATCAACAGGTTAGTCCAGATATACAGTCTTTACTAAATCAGGCCCGTAAACGTTGTTTATCAGAACTAAAAAAATAGTTAAAACAAGCACCTCAGCCAATCTTTTAAAAAATTCAGACTTAAGGCCATCCCTAAGCTATTTAAAACGGTAGTCGATTGAATATATGACCCTAACCGTAACACTGATGTTTGTTTAAGGCGCCGCAGACCATTTGTAGATCACCTTGGTACTCAAAGTTATTACCAGAAAGTGCGCAAATAAAAATTGCCAGCAGTCTATCAGGCGATCCCAAATGGCTATCCTCGGAGTGCATTAGGCCATAGTCCAAAATATAAGGCTGAATTTTTAAAGAGCTTACAACTGGCCAGCATTGCAAAGGCGTATAAATGAGATAAGTAAGCTGGCAATAAAAGCTTAACTTCTAAAGCACTTTTATTGAAGGATGAACCAAGTGATGAATGATTTTCTTCTACCGTAAAAATGAATTTCCTAAATATCTAAAATAACTGGTTTAAGAGCCGTTTTTTTTGTAAATAACATGACTTTATTTTATTCACCAATGCATTTGAAACGTCATTAGACTTGTCCGCGAAGTCTAATCGCGCAACATATGAATTATATCTCGTTTTAATTCATCCCATTCAGTAAAGTTTGGTACGATCAACAAGCTTTGCGACACAAAGCCATAACACACTCTTTGTATATTTAAAGCCATTGGCTTGAGCTTTTCCTCGTTATTTATAAAAGGCTTAAGCATGTGTTGCCACATTTGCACCATCATGACATAACTTTTACGGTAACTTTCAATATCTGAAATCCGCCGTTCCAATAAAAACACCTGTGACCATAAAAACTGCTGCACTTGAATTTGCTCAATTTGAAAGTGGATGATTTGCTGTAAATACTCTTGAAAATCCAAATCTGTGGATAACTTCATCAGCGATTGTGCATAAGTTTTCATCTGTTCGGCATTGTGTTTCACATGCAAATGAATGGTTAGCGCAATCAAATCTTCCTTCTTGGAAAAATATTCATAAAATGTCCCTAAGCCAACGCCTGCAAGGTCGGTAATTTCACGAATGGTAATTTTGTCGGCAGGGCGCTCATGCAAAAGCCGAACAAAACTTTCCTGTAAGGCTTCTTGGGTGAGCTTTGCACGTGATTGACGCGGCTTACGCCGTATTTGAATGGCTGAATTCTTCATATTGTTAAGCGCTGAAAACCGAACGTCTATGCTTTAAATTTTCTCTATACTGAAATGAAAAGCAAACAAGAACAAGTGGAAAATATAGACGATGAATACATTAGAACAGCCATGGATGACGCATCAAATCAGTAACCAATTTGATGAACTAGAAAACTACAATCTATTTTCAAGCGATACGGTTTTACATGAAATCTTAAAACGCTGCAGCAGCCATGATCAGCCGACTTTATGCGAAATGGGCAAAGTGGCAGGTTCGAGTGAATATTTTCAGCATGGGGCTTTAGCCAACAAGCACACACCAATTTTACATGCCTTCGATGCGCGAGGTCGTCGTACTGACTTTATCGAGTTTCATCCTTCATGGCATAAATGGATGGGGCTCAATCGTCAGTTTGATACCCATGCACATCCATTTAATCAGCCTAACTCCAAGACTAAATGGGTGGAATGGGCAGCACGTTTTTATTTAGCAGGTCAGGTCGAGTGCGGCAATTTATGTCCAAATTCAATGACGCTCGGCAGTATTCCACTCATTCAGCGCGAACCTGAACTGTGGGCCAAAATTGGCGAGAAACTACTATCGACTGAATATGATGAACGCGATGTACCGATTGCGCAGAAAAAGTCGATTTGGCTCGGTATGGGCATGACCGAAAAGCAGGGCGGTTCAGATGTACGTGCTAATGAAACTATAGCTGTGCCTGTGGCAGAAACAGGACGAGGTAAAGCTTATTTACTCACGGGGCATAAATGGTTTTTCTCTGCACCGATGTGTGATGCGCATTTGGTGGTGGCAAAAACCGAACAAGATGGCTTGGCTTGTTTCTTTGTGCCACGTTGGTTGGAAGATGGCACGAAGAATAATATTCAGGTGCAACGCCTAAAAGAAAAAGTCGGTAACCGCAGTAATTCAAGCTCGGAAGTCGAATTCAAAAATGCGTGGGGCATTATGATTGGTGAGGCAGGGCGTGGCATTCCAACCATTATTGAAATGGCGAACTATACTCGTCTGACCTGTTCGGTCGGTTCAAGTGCCATGTTGCGTCAAGCTTTGGTGCAATGTATTGCTTATACCCGTCAGCGTCAGGCTTTTGGTAAACATCTGATTGATCAACCCCTAATGCGAGCAGTCTTGGCAGATTTAGCTTTGGAAAGTGAAGCAGCGACGCAGCTCAGTTTCCATTTGGCGCAGTGCTATGAATCGGATGATACTTTGTCTGTGGCATGGAAACGCATCATGACCCCAGCAGCCAAGTTTTGGATTTGTAAGCGTGCGGTGGAACTGACAGGTGAGATGATGGAAGTCTTTGGTGGTAATGGCTATGTCGATAACGGCATCATGGCGCGCATCTTTAAAGAAGCACCTGTGAATACTATTTGGGAAGGTTCAGGCAATGTCATGTGCTTGGATGTGCTGCGTGCGATTGGACGTGATCCTGAGTCCATCGAAGTATTATTTAAAGATCTCGCTTCAACTGCAAGCACAGATGAAACCCTACAAGCTGAATTACAAGACCTGTTTAGAATGTTCCATCAATCGCCTGAAGATTTACAATTTATGGGGCGCAATTTGGTCAGTCGTTTAACGGTGCTTGCACAAGCGGTGTTACTGAAACGCTATGCGCCTGATTATGTAGCAAATGGCTTTATTCAAAGCCGTTATAGTGCTAAACACGGGCAAGTGGTGGGGATGTTGGATGCCAAAATGGTCGATGTAGAGCGTTTGCTGGAAAGGGCTTTCGCAAGTTAAATGCAACGTATTTTCCTCTCCCTTTGGGAGAGGGGGAAAAATGTGGCAAAGCAAAGTTTTTATGGATTTGGGACTAACTACGCTGTATCAAAAAGCCATAGGAAAGTGCTTGAAAAAATCTAAAAATAGACCAATATATGCACTACAGCACGAAGGTGCTGTATAGGCGAAAAGGTGAATGCAAATGGCAAAGAAAAAAGTCCTGCCTGAAGTTGAAGTTCGCAACTTTGTGGCAAAACACATGAATGATTTTAACAAAAGCCAAACTTTTGTAGATCGAAAGAAAAATGCGAAACGTGGCTATGACAAGCACAAAAAGGGGAGATACTCAAATGACTATCTCCCTTTTTATTGGTCTGTATTTTTACAATTTAACTGACTATTCGCGTCGCTGATTTCACCATATCACCTAGACCATGAGTCTTAAAGTAATACTCCATTAAGCTTTTCACCATCAGTGGATTATTCATGCTTAAGGCACGATCTAAGAGCTCTTTTGCATCTGGCATCGGCACATGGCAGATGGCTTTACGAACTTTCAGGATATTACTCGAACTCATCGATAGGGTATTAAAGCCCATTGCCATCAATAAAATAGCGGTGAGTGGATCACCAGCCATTTCCCCACAAATACTAATCGGCTTGTCGTATTTATGACATTCTTGCACCAAGCGAGTCAACGCACGAAGTACGGCTGGGTGTGAGTGTGAATAGACATTGGCAACACGTGGGTTATTACGGTCAACCGCAAGTAAATATTGGGTTAAATCGTTTGATCCCACTGAGAAGAAGTCCACCAATTCAGCAAATTCATCAATCTGTAACAGCACACTCGGCACTTCGACCATGATGCCGATTTTGGGCTTGGTAATCTTCACCTGTTCTTCTTCTTGCACCGCTTGCCAGTCACGATCGAGTAAATACAATGCTTCTTCGACTTCGCTGACACTGGTCACCATCGGCAGCAAAATATGCAAGTTGTTCAAGCCAATACTGGCTTTGAGCATGGCACGAATTTGGGCTGAAAAAATCTCAGGATGATCGAGGGTAAAGCGAATCCCACGCCAACCCAGTGCAGAGTTTTCTTCTTCAATTGAGAAATAAGGAAGATCTTTATCTGCACCAATATCGAGGGTACGCATCACTACGGGTTTATTGGCAAAATGACTGAGCTGTTGACGATAAATCGCGCGCTGTTCTTCTTCACCTGGGAAGCGATCACGCAGCATAAATGGGATTTCAGAACGGTATAGACCGACACCTTTGGCGCCACGTTGTACACCGCGAACTACATCGATCATCAAGCCTGTATTTACAAACAATCGAACCGCGACGCCATCAGGGGTGATGGCATCTTTGGTTTCGTATTGCTTCAGATCTTTAGCAATTTGCTCTTCTTCTTTTTGAATCTCTTTATAACGTGTGCGTAAGCGACGAGGTGGATTGATGAATACACGACCTTGATGTGCATCGACAATCATTTCGACATCATCAAGGGTGTTAATCGGAAGTTCAGTCACACCAACCACAGTTGGAATGCCGAGAGCACGCGCCACAATCACCATGTGTGAGTTCATGGCACCTTCAGTGGTCACAATCGCTGCGATTTTATCGACTGGGAGTTCAACCAAGGCAGCTGTAGAAATTTCCTCACCAATTAAAATGCTTTCATCGGTGATTTCACGGTGACTGGCATCTGCTTCTTGCAAAAAGGCCAAGATACGACGCCCCAGATCTTTTAAGTCTGAAACACGCTCACGGAGATAGTCATCTTCCATCTGTGCAAAGAGCGCAATGTGTTTATCAATGACAATGCGAACAGCACCTTGTGCCCAGTTACCGTCGCGAATTTCACTTTTGATTTCCGCGGGGAGGGCATTGGCATCGAGCATCCGTAAGAACACGCTAAATAACGCCCGTTCTTCAGCCATGAGGGCATCTTGCATTTTTTCATCAAGCGACTGAATTTCTTGGCGAACTGCGTCTATGGCATTGTCGAGTAATTCGAGCTCCTCACTAATGTCATCGGCTTCACGATCAGGGACTGAAGCCAAGTCAGCAGGTGGATATAAGATGACTGCACGACCTAGAGCAATGCCGCCTGAACCTGAAATGCCTTGGAAGGTTTTATAGGCTGGGAGGTTGTTCGGTTTACGAAAGACTTCGATATTCCCGACGGCATGTGCATGGGCAATCACCCCTGAAAGTTGAGCGCATAGGGTTACGAGGAAGGATTCGGCAGCTTCGCTAAAGTCTTGAGGTTCCTTGTTTTGAACCACCAAGACACCCATAACTTTACGGCGATACATTACCGGAACCCCGAGGAAGGAATTGTAAATTTCTTCTCCCGTTTCTGGCAGATACATAAAGCGTTCATGCTTCGGTGCGTTATCAAGGTTGACGATTTCTTCACGTTGTCCAACTAAGCCAACCAAACCTTCACTGGTATGCAAAGAGACATGCCCAACGGCTTCAGGGTTTAAACCCTTAGAAGCCATCAGTAAATAACGATGGTTTCGTTCATCAAGCAAGTAGATTGAGCAGACATCCACATGCATGGCTTCTGCCACTTGATTGACCATTATGTCTAAAGATTCATGCAAACTGGCTGACGCATTAATCTCTTGGACTATGCGTCTTAATGTATCCAGCTGCATGTTCGACATCGTGTCTGCTCCAAAATTTATTCTGCTTTATTTATAACAACACTCATCCTAAAAATCTGCATCCATTCAGCAAATTTTTACGGCTTTTGTGGAAGCTGACTGCAAAGTTCCACCATGGCTTTACGATATACATCGCGTTTAAAATTCACCACTTGTCCTAGTGGGTACCAATAGCTGACCCATTGCCATTGATCAAACTCAGGTGGATCTGACAAATCAAGCTGAATATGCTGTGCTGAAGCTGTCAGTTTCAATAAAAACCACTTTTGCTTTTGACCAATACAAACGGGGGCTGAATCGGTACGTATATACCGATGTGGCAAACGATAGCGCAACCACCCTTGGGTTTGTGCTATCACCTGGACGTGTTCGGGCAGTAAGCCAACTTCTTCTCTCAGCTCACGGTAAAGTGCCTGTTCGGGGGTTTCTCCATGTTGGATACCTCCTTGTGGAAATTGCCAGGCATTGTGACCAATGCGCTTTGCCCATAAAACTTGTCCAATGTCGTTTGCCAAAATGATCCCGACGTTGGGTCGGAAACCTTCTGAATCGATCATTTGGCTACCTAAATATTGTGTAATTTATGACTTTGCTCACGGGGACGTTTATTTCTGTGTCCATCTCGAAAAAGCAAAGTGTAAAAATGTTAAAATTGTTATGATCTTAACGAATTTCTATCGACTAGCGGAGATAGATTTACAATTTTTTTCTTAAATTTCAGCTTTTACGAGTATTTTCATGAAATTGGCACTGTTTGACCTTGATCACACCTTATTAAATACCGACTCAGACCATTCTTGGGGGGAGTTTTTGGTCAATGAAGGCTTGGTTGATCCAATTCGTCATCGTGCCATGAATGACAAATTTTATGATGATTATAAAAAAGGCCAGCTTGACCCGATTGCCTATAACGAATTTGTATTTGAGTTTTTAACCCAACATGACAATGCCTACTTAACTGAGTTACATCAGTTGTTTATGAAAAAAGTTATTCGTGCGCAAATGCGTCCAGAGGGCTATGCTGCCATTCAGCGCCATCAAGATGCAGGGCATCAATTGGTCGGGATCACCGCAACGTCTGATTTTATTACCGCACCGATTTTTCGTGAATTCGGCATTACTGAAATCATTGCGACCAATGCCGAAGTTGTGAATGGGAAATATACAGGTAAAGTAATTAATACTCCGTGCTATCAAAAGGGCAAATTAGTCCGTTTGAATCAATGGTTAGAAGGTCGTGATGTGACAGAGTCCTGGGCCTATTCAGATTCAATCAATGATCGATTCTTATTGGAATATGCGGATCATGCAATTGCAGTCAATCCAGATGATCGTTTAGAGGTCCTAGCAAAAGAACAAGGTTGGGACATTCAAGACTGGTCAATTCAAGCCTAAAGATGAACAGGAAAAAAGCATCTTGAGATGCTTTTTTATTTGATGTTCTTTTGATTAACCCTCGACTCACTTATTTGAACTATCGCTCCGTATGCAGACAGAAGCTTCTTTTAAACATTTAATTCAAATCTTTATTGGGCCACGTGCTCAATCTTATTTAAAGTTCATTGAACAACAAGTTGGACAGAACAATGGTCTGAGTTGGGCAGGGCTAATTTTTGGACCCTATTGGTTACTCTATCGAAAGATGTACCGCTATTTCTTCTTATTCTTTGCGGTTGGTTTTTTGATTAGCATGTTGGCACTCATCATCGGTGTGCCTGAACAAGTCTTGATGGGGCTGTCATTGATTCCTAACCTCATACTCGCTGGGATCGGAAAGCGGCTTTATAGCGATTTTGCTGTGCAAAAGACCAAAGCCTATATGCAGCAGCCGAAATATAGTGAACAGGTGTTTGCTGAAGAAGGGGGAGTGAACTGGGGGCTACCTTTATTGTTGGTATTTATTCAATCTGTCGTGATGATTATGCTCAGTTTGCCTTTTATTCAATTTTCACCGCTATAGAATTCTGTAATTGAGTGCGTGTTCATTCCATGTTATATCCTTAAAACAGAATAATTTTGTATCCATAAACAATAAGTTTTAACAGGGAGAATGACAATGAGTGTACGTCCACGCATGACTCATCTATTTGAACAACTGGGTTTAGATTCGAGTGAAGACGCGATTGCTTTATTTATCGTGACGCATCAACTCAGTGCCCAAACTAAAATTACCGAAGCAGATTATTGGACAGATGCTCAGCGCCAGTTCTTGGCCGAAAAAATTAAGTCAGATGGTGAGTGGGCGATTATTGTCGATCAATTGAATGAATCATTACATGAAGATTCATTGACGAAATAAAACCGACAGGTCTTCCTTGGTTTTTTTAATGGGATCGGCTGAAATAGGTGATCCCATTTTTACTGAAAAACTGATGTTACGTACGTAAAAGTTATTTCGTGTTTTTAAAATGATTTTTAAATCTATTCAACGAAGTCTTACATCTAGGAATTGAATAAATTGATTGGCCTTCGGCAAAAGTACCCAAAACCATTGTCATCCGCAAAACTCGTTCACTACCGTCTAATTATTCAAAGTATCGCAAAAACATTTTTGATGAGAAGTAGTCCTATCTCAAACACTTGCGGATGACCTTGCCGCGTATCGTTCTTATATTTGAATCAAATTGCACTTCTGATGTTACTGTATAACATCAGTGAAAAGAGGTTGAACTTTCATAATAAGTAAGAGCATCTATTGCTGACCTTGAGCAAAGCTACAAATATTGATGGCAGATTTGAAGGTCACTGCATTGTCTATGATGACTATTCAACAAGGACTGTTCAACACTTGGCTAATCAAATCATTCGCTTTTTCTAGATGCTTAAACAGATGAATATAAAAAGCCACCATAGCGGTGGTTTTTTTAACGATTAAATATTGTAGGCAAAAAAAATCGATTAGATGTGTTTCATCAATTCAACCAGCTTTTGTGCAGCAAGTGACTGAGTACGGCCTGGGTGCCATACCATGCCCAATTGACGATTCATGTTTGAAGGTAAATTCAATTGTTTTAAATCTTGGTTCAATAAGGTTTTAGGAAGAACTGACCAACCGAGACCAATGGAAACCAACATGCGAATCGACTCAAGTGAGTTATTGCTCATGGTGACTTTTGGCTTGAGTCCATACTTTTCAAACTCAGCCAAGGTAATTTGACTGGTATAGGTTTGCGCCGCAGGTAAAAGACTTGGGTATTGGATCAAATCTTCTAAGGTCAAATGTTCAACTTGCGCCAAAGGATGGAACGGTGCAACCACGAATACCAATGGATCATTCCATGTCGTGATGTATTTTAAACGGCTGTCCCCTTGTGGCGGTAAAGTCAAAAATGCCAACTCTAAGTCGCCAGCTAAAACTTGCTCATGGGCTTGTTCAGAATCAACAAAGTGTACATCTAAGGTCACTTCTGGAAATTGCTGTACGTATTGACGCAAATGCGCCGGTAAATGGTGTAAGCCGATATGATGGCTGGTACCAATTTTCAGTTTACCTTGAACCTGACCTTGCTCATGGCTGAGCGTATGGTGAATATCGCCCAATTCATTCAGCCAGCTTTTTACTTTTGGCAAGAGAGAGTTTGCTGCATGCGTCGCTTGAACACCACGACCCGCTGATTCAAAAAGTTTGACACCGAAGTATTCTTCTAAACTGTGAATACGCTTGGTTACAGCAGGTTGCGTAATGAAGAGCTGATCTGCTGCCAAAGAGATCGAACCAGTTTCCATAACTTTTACAAAGGCTTCAAAGGCTGCGAGATTCATCTTCATTCCTATAAAGAATTTTTATGCTTAGTCTCATTGTTATAATATTTTAAGAATAAATCAAAGGGAAAGTTGTATCTTTTGATTTAAAACTAGGCGTTCAAGTCATACTACGCATTAAATCTGAGGGGATTTTCCGAGTTCTATAGCGTTATTCGAGTGCTTGATTGTTGCATGATTCGAGATGGAGCTGTGACGTTTTCAGCTCAAATGCGCTGTTACAAAGTTGTTTTTTAAACCGAAACCACAGTTATGCATAATATAAAAAATACAGGGCTGAAAAGTATTTCAACCGTTTGAATTAAAGAGGAGCGAGGGCGTTTCTTTTAACTCAGCATTGAACTAAAAACAAAAATGAACTCAAGTTTTGATGGCTTGGGGAACATACTTTTCAGTGAATAATTAAAGTAACAGGTACAGTCAGGGCGGCATCGATTAGCGATAGCGTACCTCACAGGGAGAAGGCGATGGATATTAAGCACATTAAAAATTTATTGGATATTTTTGAAGGGACAGTCGAAAAGCGCTGTGCAATATATGAAATCGCAGATGACGAAGACGACGAAAACCGTGCAGCAGCGGAGTGTAATGCGGCAAAAAACAAACTGATTCTTGCGATAGAACAATTGGTTGAGGCGCATGATCAGCTGGTCTTACAGCAAAAAACCAAGCTTTGATGATCTGTCTACAATTGAATCTATAGGATGAAATGAATAGAAAGTTAAAGTGGATGGAGTAAAAGAACGTTTAAAGGTCATAAAAAAACCACCGTGATGGTGGTTTTTTTACAAGGAGCAGGGTTGGATTAAGCGGGGATATTTTCCTCTACAGCTTTATCTTTCTTTTCCCAGACTTTTTCGTGGAAGAAAAAGGCAACCGCTTGAACAGTTGGTTCAAGTAAACTTAAGGTAATGGCCATTGCAATACTGCCTGTCACGTAATAACCAACCAACATCGCAACCGTGATATGCATGATGTAATAGCTCAAGGTTTTTTTGAACATGCGCTGATTATTTTCGACGAACTTGTTAATGTGGGCCATGAAAATGCTCCTTGTTAAATTGATAAATCTTGGCAATGAGTTAATAATAATGATTCTTATTTGCAATGTAAAAGAGAATATTCAATTTATGATCATTGAATTTTTAAATTACTGTTTAAAAATGGCAGAAAGTGAACAAAAAGTCGGAGAAAATTCTAAAGTTTCATCTGCTGAAAGTATTGAAGTGAGCGTGTTTTAAACGCATTAATGGTCTTTAAAATGCAACGGAAATCAGCAGTTAAATATCATTCCTATAAGTTTTTAAACTAATAAAAATGATAAATTAGATTTATGTGAATACGTGGTTATAATCGATTTAACGAAAGAATTTACCCAGTCCAGTGGAGCAAATCGACATGGCAGGCGAAACCCAAATAGCGGAAACCCAAACAAAAAAAACCTTGTATGACAAATTGTGGGATGACCATCTAGTAAAACAACGAGATGATGGCTCTTCATTATTGTATATCGACCGTCATTTATTGCATGAAGTGACTTCTCCACAAGCCTTTGAAGGGCTACAGCTTGCGGGCCGTAAACCATGGCGTTTAAGCGCTAACGTTGCAACGCCAGACCATAACGTACCTACTTCTACTAAGGAGCGTGCTGAAGGTATTGCGGGTATTGAAGATGATACCTCACGTATCCAAGTGCAAACTTTAGATGACAACTGTAAAACTTTTAATGTTGCCCAGTTTGACATCAATGATGTGCGTCAAGGTATTGCACATGTAGTTGGGCCTGAACAAGGTTTAACGTTGCCGGGTATGACCGTGGTGTGTGGTGACTCACATACTGCAACGCATGGTGCATTTGGTTGCCTGGCTCATGGTATCGGCACATCTGAAGTTGAACATGTGTTGGCGACTCAATGCTTAGTTCAAAAGAAAATGAAGAACATGTTGGTGCGTGTTGACGGTCACTTGGGTAAAGGCGTAACTCCTAAAGACGTGGTTTTAGCGATTATCGGTAAAATTGGTACTGCAGGCGGTACAGGTCACGCAATTGAATTTGGTGGTCAAGTGTTCCGCGATATGTCGATTGAAGGTCGTATGACCGTATGCAACATGGCAATCGAAGGCGGTGCGCGTGTTGGTATGGTCGCTGTCGATGACAAAACCATTGCCTATGTAAAAGACCGTCCATATGCACCGAAGGGCGAACAGTGGGATGCTGCAGTAGAATATTGGAAGACTTTAGTGTCTGATGAAGGCGCGCATTTTGATACTGTTGTGGTGTTGCAAGGTGAAGAGATTGAGCCACAAGTGTCTTGGGGGACTTCTCCTGAGATGGTGATTCCTGTATCTCAAGCAGTGCCAACTTTAGAACAAGCCAAAGATGATGTACAGCGTAATGACTGGACACGTGCATACAACTACATGGGCTTAGAAGCGGGTCAGGCATTGGCTGATATTCAATTAGACCGTGTATTTATTGGTTCATGTACCAACTCACGCATCGAAGATATTCGTGCAGCGGCTGAAGTGGTCAAAGGCAAAAAAGTGGCGGCATCGATTAAGCAAGCCATGGTGGTACCGGGTTCAGGTTTAGTCAAAGCACAAGCAGAAGCAGAAGGCTTAGATAAAATCTTAATTGAAGCAGGCTTTGAATGGCGTGAGCCGGGTTGCTCAATGTGTTTGGCAATGAATGCCGACAAATTGCAACCAGGTGAGCACTGTGCATCGACGTCTAACCGTAACTTTGAAGGTCGTCAAGGCAATGGTGGTCGCACGCATTTGGTGAGTCCAGCAATGGCAGCAGCTGCGGCAATCGCTGGTCACTTCGTTGACGTTCGTACCTTCTAATCAGGGCTAATAGGAGCAAATCGCATGAAAAAATATACCGTTGAACAAGGTATCGTTGCACCATTAGACCGTGCCAATGTGGATACAGATTTAATTATTCCAAAACAGTTTTTGAAATCTATTAAGCGTACTGGCTTTGGTGTCAACTTATTTGATGAGTTGCGCTATTTGGATGAAGGCTATTTAGGTCAAGACATTTCCAAACGTCCAATCAACCCAGATTTTGAATTGAACAAACCGCGTTATCAAGGTGCGTCGATTTTGATCTCTCGTGCAAACTTTGGTTGTGGTTCGAGCCGTGAGCATGCGCCTTGGGCATTAGAAGAATATGGTTTCCGTACTGTCATTGCACCAAGCTATGCGGACATTTTCTTTAATAACAGCTTTAAAAATGGCATGTTGCCAGTGATCTTGTCTGAAGAGATCGTCGATCAGTTGTTTAAAGAATGTGCTGCATCTGAAGGCTATCAATTAACCATTGATTTGGCTGCGCAAGAAGTGCGTACACCGAGTGGTGAAGCATTTACATTTGAAGTCGATCCATTCCGTAAACACTGCTTATTGAATGGCTTGGATGATATCGGTTTAACTTTACAAGCAGCCGATGATATCCGTGCTTATGAAGAAAAAACCAAAGCATCTCGCCCTTGGGTATTTGCAGAAATTAAAGCTTAAGTCAGTGTCACTGTAGAACTTCTTAGTAGTCAGTCGGCTTAAGTCTTGTTAATATCAGGCGAAACAAAATTTATACGTTAGCCAGAATTTATCAGGTTGGGTTCGAAAAATGAAAAAGTTCTTCGGTCAGCTGGTTGTAACGGGAGCGCTGTTTGCAACGCTCTCTGCCTGTCAAAGCTTTGACACGGCACGCATTAAAAATGTGAAGGAAACTGAAAGTACAAAAAATAATGCTTTGATTTACTGTGCAGGTACAGCGCACTGTGAATTTGAGCGTTTTGATCAAATACAGGTGGTTGATCCAAATAATCAACATGTACAACGTGCTGCGATTAAAGCAGGTATTGTACGGTTAAATGGTCGTTCATTGTCTGAGCCTAATCCTTTGTATTTGTCTGTACCCACAGGTCAGCATGAAGTCGTGATTCGCTATTATCCAATTTCTCAGGAAAAAGCAGAGCGCTTGCATGTCATTCACAACTTTAGGTCCAAACACGAGTACACCTTTAAAATGTACCGTGAGCGTTCAAAAAACAGAGGCAGTTTACTAGATAAATCTGCGCCTGATCCGCTCTGTGTAGACTTAAAGCAAGGTGCAAAAACGATTCGACGTTTCTGCCGACCGTACAATGTCCTCACAGGACTTGGTGAGTTTGTAGAAAAGAAACTTTAAATCTGACTGGTAATCAAGCCAGCGTATAAATGGAAAGACTCATGTCAAAACATATTTTGATTTTACCAGGTGATGGTATTGGTCCTGAAATCGTGAAAGCGGCTGAACAAGTGCTGACACGTGTAAACGAGAAATTCAACTTAGGTTTGACTTGGGAACAAGGTCTTTTAGGTGGTGCAGCGATCGATGCGCACGGTTCACCTTATCCAGATGTAACAGCAGCACAAGCGAAGACTGCTGATGCGATTTTATTGGGTGCAGTGGGTGGTCCTAAGTGGGATACCATTGAGCGTTCAATTCGTCCAGAACGTGGCCTATTAAAAATTCGTTCAGACTTAAATTTATTTGCCAATTTACGTCCAGCAATTCTTTATCCGCAGCTTGCAGATGCGTCGAGCTTAAAACCTGAAATCGTAGCAGGTTTGGATATTTTGATCGTACGTGAGTTAACTGGCGGGATCTATTTCGGTCAACCACGTGGTATTCGTGAACTCGAAAACGGCGAAAAACAAGGTTTCAATACTGACGTATATGCTGAATCTGAAATCAAGCGTATTGCCAAAGTTGCTTTTGAAATGGCGAACTTACGCGGTGGTAAAGTGTGTTCAGTGGATAAAGCCAACGTGCTAGAAGTGACTGAGCTTTGGAAACAAACCGTAACTGCGTTAAAAGAAGAGCAGTATCCTGAAATTAACTTGTCTCATATGTACGTTGACAATGCTGCAATGCAATTGGTCCGTGCGCCAAAACAGTTTGATGTGATCGTGACTGGTAACTTGTTCGGCGATATCTTGTCTGATGAAGCGGCGATGTTAACCGGTTCTATCGGCATGTTGCCATCGGCTTCTTTAGATGAAAATGGTAAAGGTATGTATGAACCTTGCCACGGTTCAGCACCAGACATCGCAGGTCAAAACATTGCGAACCCATTAGCAACAATTCTGTCTGTTGCTATGATGCTGCGCTATACCTTCCGTGAAGAAGCGGCGGCAAAAGCAATTGAAGATGCTGTAGGTAATGTCTTAGATCAAGGCTTACGTACAGGTGACATCATGTCAGAAGGCAGTACTCAAGTCGGTACTGTAGAAATGGGTCAAGCTGTAGTTTCTGCATTGAACTAATGGCGAATCAAAAAACGCAGCGTTTATGCTGCGTTTTTTTGTGCCTAGAAATTATCAATCCTAGAATTGATGCGCTAACAGGTGCGACCAGTTAATCGGACATCAGTTGCAATATTATGCTTTAAGCGAAATTGAATAAGGCAGTTTAACTCAACCTCATAGCGTGTATTTCCACTGGGAATCGGCACAGCAGCGCCGCTGCCCATGCCCATTGCGGGATTTTCAGCCATCGGTAAAGGAATACTGATCGGGCGTGCGACACGATAACGGAGGTAGTCAGAACTGACCTCTACGGGAGAGGTTCTTTGATAGCCGAGTTTGCTGAGATTAAGTTCTGCTTGAATCGTTTGGCTCGATTGACCAATAAATGAGGTTAAATAGCGTTCACGTTCAACGGAGGATATCGTTGATGTCGTGCTACAGCCAGCCAAGCATACAATGCTTAGAACGCATCCCATGCTCAATATTGGGCGAATAAAACGCTGATCTTTGTAAACCTGATGTTCTAAAATAAATTTCATGGGTCAGTTTCTCACGAAATAAATTCAGTTTAGTCAGATCGGTCTGTATAACACTGTAGTCATTTGATACACGGTCAGCTGAGCAAGATTAGCCTCTAGGATTCTCATACAGGATCAACAAGCTCTGCCAACATAGTCAATGGATTCAACTATTTGATTGCGTAATTTGAACTCGATTTTACATTCCATATCGACAGTGACACCACCTTTAGACGGCGTTGGGATAGGGGCGCCCATGGCTATACTGGTGCCGATATTCGGTGTACCTATCGGAATTGGCATTGAGCGTAAAATGGTATAACTGAGTTTTTCATTGCTTTGTACAGGTGCTCCCATCACTTTGTAGCCCAATTGACTCAAGTTGAGCTCTTTACGAACTTGATCAGCTGGCTGTCCAATATAGTGTTGTAGGGATTGATTGAGTTGCTTTTGGCCTGTCGTGGCGCAAGCAACACAAAAGATAGCACCGACTAATCCTAGATGTTTCATATGATTTTATGTCCTTATATTTTGAATTTTATAATCGAATTTTTATGTTTTTAGACTGTAAAGGAAAGCAAATTTGCAGTCAATTTTTATCATTGCATTGAAATAAATACAAAAAAAGCCACTGATAAAGTGGCTTTTTCGCTTCGCTAAAACTTAGCGCGCACGGTAAGTGATACGACCCTTAGTCAAATCATAAGGTGTCATTTCTACTTTAACACTGTCGCCAGTCAAAATACGGATATAGTGTTTACGCATTTTGCCAGAGATGTGAGCAATCACTTCATGACCGTTTTCTAAACGTACACGGAACATAGTATTAGGAAGCGTCTCGGTGACAACGCCTTCGAACTCGATGAGTTCCTCTTTATTGGCCATAGCCTACCTGAATGAATAAATTAGCAAGGCGCAAATTATAGTCAATTTTTTTTCAGAATACAAGCCGTAAAAGGCTTTGAACTGATCGACTGTCAGTAAAATAAGCGAACAATTCAGTTAAATATTTTCAACAAAAAATGTGCAGTAACTGTTGTCAGTTTGGTCAATCGCAGTTAATCTAAAATCAATCTTTTTAGGTATAAATGAAGTACATACAAGGAAGGTTCTGGAGTGGGTCAGCTAACTGATGCATCTGTTGTGTTGCGTTTAGGGTATCAAGCGATTCGTCGTGCCGGATTGCCAACAGAAGAAATTTTAACAAAAGCGGGTGTGGCATTAAATCAGGTTGAAACCAATGACCGTACCCCATTGAATGCACAATTTGCATTCTGGGTGGCTGTAGAAGAAGTCAGTAAGGATCCTGATATTGGTTTGCATCTAGGAGAGCATTTGCCTTTATATCGAGGGCAGGTGATTGAACACTTATTCATTTCATCTGAGAATTTTGGTGAAGGTTTAAAGCGGGCTTTGGCATATCAACGCCTAATTAGCGATGCCTTTCATGCGCAATTGGTGATTGAAGATGACCGCTGCTATTTGACCAATGGTCATCAGCCTTGGGCAGAAAATATCGTGAATCGTCATTTTTCTGAATGCGCGATGTCCGGTGTTTTGCGTTTCTTTAAGTTTATTACTGAAGGGCGTTTTCAGCCGATTTATATCGACTTTAACTTTAGTCAGGGCGCGCCAGATGATGAGTATTTCCGTGTTTATGAATGCCCTGTGAGCTTAGGGCAAAAAGAAACCCGATTATATTTTGATCCAGCTATTTTAGAGTATCAATTGTGGCAGGCAGAACCTGAGTTATTACAATTGCATGAGCAGTTAGCGATTGAAAAACTTCAGGAGTTGGCGCGTTATGATTTGGTTGGTGAAGTTCGCCGTGCTATTGGTTCAACGCTTGAAAGCGGTGAAACCACACTCGAAACGGTCGCTGCGCAGCTCAACATTACTCCGCGTCGTTTACGGACTCAGTTGTCAGAAGCCAATACCAGTTTTCAGCAAATTTTGTCAGACTATCGCTGTCGTTTGGCTAAAAAATTATTGGCCAATACCAATGAAAGTGTGGAGCGCATTGTGTACTTAACGGGTTTTTCTGAACCAAGTACGTTCTATCGCGCATTTAAACGCTGGACTAATGAAACGCCCGTGGAATATCGTAAGCGGAAGCAGCGTTAAGGTTGATCTTCGATAAAATCCTTCCCTAAACAGAATCCCCCTTTTTCAAAGAGGGATTTTCATCTTTAGAATCTGGCAATGGCGGAAATGAAACACCCTCTCTGTGAAAGTGAGGTTGGGAGGGATTGTTTATTCAGGCATATTTAGCCAATGTGGTCCTAACGGAACTTGAGGAAGTTCAAACTGAGCTGGATAGTCTGCATGGATAAAATATAGTCCATCGGGTGGTGCGGTGACACCTGCTGCTTTACGATCTTCAGCAGCAAAAATATCGTCAATATGGTCAACGTCATACATACCTTGCCCAATTTCCAACAAACAGCCCATGATGTTACGCACCATGTGATGTAAAAAACCATCGGCCTGAATATCTAGGACTAAGTAACATCCGTGTTGGATCAGACGGCAATGGCTGACATGACGAACGGGCTGATTGGACTGACACGCTGCGGCACGGAAGCTTTCGAAATTATGAGTGCCTTCAAATTTGGCCGCAGCACGTTGCATTTTCAGCACATCTAGCTTGGCATAAACATGGGTCACTTGCTTATGTAATAAAGCTGGACGTTGTGGATTGTTATAGACCACATAGCGATAACGACGTGCTTGCGCTTTAAAGCGGGCATGGAAGTCCTGATCCATTTCCTTAATCCATTGGATGGAGATATCACGGGGTAATTGGCTATTGCTGCCCATTAACCATCCGCGAATGGGGCGAATCGCCTGAGTATCGAAATGTGCCACCATATTGGTTGCATGGACGCCGGCATCTGTTCGGCCAGCGCCGTGCAACATGATTGGCTCATTGGCCACTTTGCTGAGGACGGTTTCAATGGTTTCTTGCACGCTTGGTACGCCCGGTTGCTGAGTTTGCCAGCCCTTGTATTGCATGCCACAAAACTCAATCCCAATCGCAAAACGTTGCATAGTTACCTCAAATGACTTAATCGTTCCAATGCGCAGTCCAGTCTGCGGCACTACCGTATTGTAAATACATTTTCAAACATTTGGCATAAAGATCTGCATGACCCAAACAATTGCTCAGTAATATTCCACTATCTTTGACCCAGTCACTCACAGCATAGCGCTGATCTATACCGCCATGAACAACCTGTGTACTTAAGATAATTTTGCAATTTTTTTGTTGTATGGCTTTCAATACATTGAGTAATTCAGCATCAACGGCAATGTTGCCTGTGCCAAAACCTTGCAGAATTAAAACATCTGGCGTGTGTGTAAGCAGGGCGGCTAAATTTTGACTGTGTAGATCAGTTGCTATCGGTTGCCACATCCAATTCATGCAATTGAAATGAGCCGCTTTGTCTAAATCATTGGCTTGAACAATATAAGGCGAAGTCAGCATTGAAAGTGGCTGTGTGGCTGGCAGCCCATCAAAGGCTTTCAGATCGGTTGTATGTACTTTTAGTGCGGATTGAGCATGCATCAGTTGATGATTAAAGGCCAAATAAACCCCAACACTCGATTGGTGTACCGATTCCAATGCAAAATTTAAATTGTCGATGGCATCGGTAAATTCACGGGTGTTGTCACCAGCCACATTAAACAGCGGATATTGGCTGCCTGTAAGCACGATATGAGCAGACTGTGCCATAAAGTGTGCAAGTACTGCGCTGGCATAGCTAAGCGTGTCTGTGCCATGAATAATCACGAAATGCTGAAATTGTTGTAATTGTAAACTTTGAATTTGTTGGATCAGTGCCAGCCAGTCGGGCGCCGTACAGGCACTACTGTCACGAATGACAGGTGCGACTAAACATTCAATGTTTAGGTGCAGTGGCAGCACATGCTGTAATTTAGGTAAAAACACATTCGCTGGCATGGGGCTTAAAGGTTCACCGATACAACCGAAAGTACCACCCATATAAATAAGAGCAATTTTTTTCATCATAAAAAAAGCAGCCTTGAAAGACTGCTTTAGTTTAAATCGCTTTTGTTTAAGATGCGATTTGATTCAGTAACTGATCTGCTTGTTGACGCTGAGCTGAAGAAAACTCAGCCTCTTTTTCAGTTAAAATTTCACGTGCAGCGTCATAAGCACCTAGTTTGATGTATTGCGCTGCCAATTCAAGATTCAATTCAATTTCATTGACTTCAACCAGTTCAGGGAAAGATTGAACCAATGGATCGTTTTGGTCTGTAGCAGATGGGGTTGACGGTGTGCCTAAACCGCTAATGTCAAAACTCACACCACTTGAAGCAGGTGCGGCAGGTTTTTCTTCAGGTGTAGACTCTAAGTTAAACTCTGTTGCAGGAGCAACAACCGCTTCTTCTGTTTTTGCTGTTTCAAAAGCACCTAAGTCAAAGTTTAAGGTTGGAGCTTCAACTTTGTTTTCTTCTACAACCGATGTTTCTGTTGTAAATGAAAAATCTAAAGGCTCGATTTTTTCTTCTACAGTTTCTGTTTTGGTTTCAGCCGCAGCTTCAGTGCTTGGGGCAAAGTCCATTACAAAATCAATCGGTTTGATTTCTTCAACGGCAGGAGATGGCTGAGCAATCTCTTCAGTTTTCGGTGTTGCTTCAAGTGCAGGTTCTGGTGAAATTGAAAGCGTGTCAAATTCAAGCGTCTGTATTTTTTCAGCAGGCGCACTTTCAACTGGGGTTGAGATGTCTGCTTTTGCTGGCGTTTCAGTGGTGAAATTAAAATCTAGAGGTTTAATTTCTGCTGCTTTGGGTTCAACAGGTGCAGCAGTTGAACTTTGCATTAAAGCATCAAAATCAGAGGTATTTTGAGCTTTTGATGGAGCCTCTTCAGTGATCGGTGATACAAAGTTAATGGCATCATCTTTTACATTTTGAGAATTTTCAAACTCTACTTTTTTTGCTTCAGCTTGTTCTAAAATTTCATCGAGTTCAAGTGAACGAATATGGCTCAGCAATTGGCTGATGGCAAATTCGTCTTTTTGTAAAATGTGAATATCTAAGAGATATAGATACAACTCATGTTGTGAGTTATCACGTTTTAATGATTGATTGATTTGCGCTTCAGCAGAAAAGAAATTACGTTCCGCAATTAATTTTTCAATTTTGCCACGAGCATCGGTCGTTAATGGTGTCATTGATTTTTTTTCAATGACACTGCTTTCAACTACTTGAGTTTTCTTCGGAGTCGCTTTGGCCGAAACACCCGTTTTCTTGGTTTTAGTGGATGTTGGTTTGGCTTTATCTGATTCTTGACCTTTTTGGCGTTTGTTTAAAAAAACCAATACGATCACTAAGATCACTAATGGAATCACATAAATCAGCATGTTTTAACCCCTTGGAGATAGAGCGATATAAAGTTGCACTCATCTCTATAAAATCTTGATTGGTAACGTTTTAGTTTATTGGCTTCTTTTATCTGCTTGTTGAGCTTTCAACTGTTGTTGCAGTTGAGCAAGACGAGCATTTAATAATTGAATTCTGTGATCCTTTTGATTTAGCGCCAATTCTAATTGAGTTACGTTTCTCTGTAATTTAACGGTTTTTTCACGAGATGTCATAACTTTTAATGACAACTCTTTCGAAGTTTTATTCTTTTCTGCCGCACTGTTGGCAGAAGATTGTGCCGAATCTTGCGCTTTCTCTGCCACCAGACTCATTTCAGCTTGATTCAAGCGGTATTTGGTTTTGCCTGACTGCTTCGAAGGCACTTTGGCAAGTTCTGCCGCAGAGACTTTTACAGGCTGTTTTGCTTGCTGCATACCATGCAGATTTAAGGCCGCACCACGGCGCAGACGGTTTACGTCGCCCTGAATGAATGCATGTTCGTTGCTGTTTTTAATCTGTTGCATGACTTCAGAAACAGGGCGGTTTTGTTCTGTCGCGATACGTGAGGCAATCCCCCAAAGGCTTTCATTCGAGCGAACCACATATTTTGCCGCTGGTGTTGCTGTCGATGAAGCCGCGGTACTTGTAGGCTTTGGTGTAGATGCCTTTTGAGCTGGAATTGTTGGATTTTCACGTTTTTGTGCTGCCTGCTCCGCAGCAAATTTTTGTGCCAATGGGTCTTGAGACCTTGCAGTTGATGCGGTTTCAGCTTGTGTAGCTTGCATTTCTGAACTGACAGAGCCGGTCGAATTGGTTTTTGTAACTTGCGAAATTGATGTTTCAGAACTAAATGAAGTACTTGTGCTATTTTGCTCCGCAGGTGCAACGCTATAATTTTGCACATGCGTGACTGGTTCAATCGCAACAGGCGTTGACGTTGCTAATTTTGGAGGTGCTTTGGTACTGAGTAATAAGGGTTGTTCTGCAGCTACAGGTGCTTGTGCGGTGTAGAGTGTGCTAACAGGTAAATTTAAGGCAATTTCTTTTTCATTTACAATAACGACAGGTGTTAAAGCACGCTCATTGGCGGTTTGATTCGCATTCGATGTGGTTGGATTGCGTTTTAATGGGGTACGAATTTGTTGCAGGCGTGAAGCATTACCTTCTTTAATATTAACAATAAAATTAAGCTCAGCATCGGTCACTGGACGCGAAGAGGTAATGGTAATTACCCCATTGCCCGCACCATCACGACGCGTAAAGAAGTTTAAATGCCCCGGTGGTTGATGCCCTGTACCCATACTCAACAAATCTTCTGCCGTGGCTAAACTTGCACTGAGCGGCACAGATGTATTTGAGTGGCGAAAATGAATCTCAGCGTACAGCAATTCCCCGGGTGCTGACTGGACTTGTACAGGATCAATGCTGATCGCTTGAATGTTTTGAGATGCAATAACGGCTAAAATGGCGATCTTTAATTTGTTATATACGGTCATCTTAATCTTTAGCTCGAATATATGTCGCATGGCGAAAATTATAGATTAGCGAGTTGTCAAAGAATTGTAAAATATTTACACGACAGTTACATAAAAAAGCCGATCAATTGTGATCGGCTTCCTGTTCAGAGACTTAAAAATGCTTAAGCATTTTTATAATCAATGAGAATTCTTAGCATACGACGTAAAGGTTCAGCAGCACCCCAAAGCAATTGGTCACCTACAGTGAATGCACCTAGGTATTCTTTACCCATGTTGAGCTTACGGAGACGACCAACTGGAACAGACAAGGTGCCTGTTACAGCAACAGGAGTCAAATCAGTCATTGACGCTTCACGGGTATTTGGAACCACTTTAGACCAATCGTTGGCACTTGCGATAATATCTTCGATTTCATCCAGTGGAACATCTTTACGAAGTTTTAAAGTCAATGCTTGTGAGTGACAACGCATTGCACCGATACGGACACAGTGACCATCAATAGGCACGATTTGCTGGTTGCCTAAGATCTTGTTGGTTTCAACTTGACCTTTCCATTCTTCTTTCGACTGACCGCTTTCAAGCTGTTTGTCGATATAAGGAATGAGAGAACCAGCTAAAGGCACACCGAAGTTCGCAGATGGGAAACCTTCACCGCGTTGTAGGGCTGCAATTTTAGAGTCGATATCTAAAATTGGAGAACGTGGGTCATCTAGCAAATCTTTGGTATTGTTGTACAAGTAACCCATACCTGAAATCAGTTCACGCATGTTTTGCGCGCCTGCACCAGATGCCGCTTGATAAGTCATTGAGGTTGCCCATTCCACTAAATTATTTTGGAATAGACCGCCTAGACCCATTAACATTAATGAAACGGTACAGTTACCGCCCACGAATGTTTTTGTGCCTTTGACTAAGCCGTCTTTGATTACGTTCATGTTTACTGGGTCAAGTACGATGATCGCTTCATCATCCATACGTAAAGTTGATGCAGCATCGATCCAGTAACCATTCCAGTGTTCAGCTTTAAGCTTAGGGAAAACTTCAGTCGTATAATCGCCACCTTGGCAGGTGATAATGACATCCATTTGCTTCAGACTATCAATGTCCGTTGCATCCATAAGTGCTGGGGCAGTCTTACCACCAAACGCAGGGGCTTCACCACCTGCATTACTGGTAGAAAAGTAAAACGGTTCGAAATGAGCGAAATCGTTTTCTTCAACCATACGTTGCATAAGGACGGAACCAACCATCCCGCGCCAACCGACCAGACCTACTTTCATGTCACTTTGCCTCGGTGCGTTAAAAAAATAAAAAGGGGGTTCGAGTGTACCAAAAGGGCGCATAACTGCAAGCGCTACATAATGAAAACACCAATAATATTGTGCAATATATCTTGTTTATGTTACATGCAAAACTGATATAAATTTATGAATCAATAAAAAATAAAGAATATAAGGGAGGCGTAATGATTTGGATTGAAATACTGGCTGGCTTCGTCATTTGGTTGACATTTTGGTCACTCATACCACGAGATGAATGGTGGTTTCGTGGTGCAGATTTTCCGCGTCTGCAAATCTTGGCTTTGGGCATATTTGCCTTCATAGGCTTAATTTTATGGAATGCTGAATGGGACTTGGCGCGTGAAATCATTTTAATTGGGTTGATTGCTGCCTTGGCATATCAATTAAAAATGGTTTTGCCTTATACCTTTATTTGGAAAAAACAAGTCAAAAAAGTTCGATCAGACCAGTTAGATAAACAGAAACAAATTTCAATCATTGTCTCAAATGTACTTACGCCGAATACTCAATATCACTTATTATTGGCACAAATACAAAAGCATCAACCTGACTTAGTACTCACGCTAGAAACCGATCAAACTTGGCAAAATGAATTGGCAGTGATTGAAGCTGATTATCCTTATCGCGTACCCGTACCTTTGGATAATTTGTATGGGATGCATTTGTATAGCAAGTTAGAACTTAGTGAAACTGAAGTCAAATTTATTCTCAGTGATGAAATTCCTTCGATCCATACCCGAGTCACCTTAGCATCAGGAAATCAGGTTCAACTGTATTGTTTACATCCCAAACCGCCAAGTCCAACAGAAGCCAAAGATTCAACTTTACGCGATGCAGAATTGCTGATTGTGGGCGATCAGATTAAAGATTTAGATGAAAGTTGCATCGTTATGGGGGACCTGAATGATGTGGCATGGTCACGTACTACACGACTCTTTCAACGAATCAGTGGGCTTTTAGACCCGCGTATTGGACGTCATTTCGTAAATACCTTTCATGCCAATTATCCACTGCTGCGTTGGTCGCTCGACCATATTTTTCATAGTACAGATTTTGCATTGGTACATATGGAACGCTTGCCCAATATCGGTTCAGACCATTTTCCAGTCTATGTGGTGCTGCAAACAGGC
The DNA here is from genome assembly GCF_013419295.1 of Acinetobacter sp. YH12094. NCBI lineage: Bacteria > Pseudomonadati > Pseudomonadota > Gammaproteobacteria > Moraxellales > Moraxellaceae > Acinetobacter > Acinetobacter sp. YH12094. The sequence continues at coordinate 8,118 of NZ_VPAK01000005.1, read as the reverse complement.
AGGGTATTTGAGCAAATCCAAGAAGAATTAGGGCAAACAGATGAAGATGAACAAGAAGCTCAAGAGGCAATTCAGGAGGGTATAGAAAAAGCTGAGAAAGAGGAGAAGATTGTGACCGATGAAATCGCCCGTGATTATAAGGATGGTACGAAGATACCTTGATTTTGTTTGATTTAAGAGAAAAGTGTAAGAAATAGCTTACACAGCTTTCGGCTTCTGACGAATGGTCAGGTCAAGTGTATTGACTTATTCTTTGATCATCGGCACATGGAACTGGGAACGGAACATCCCACTAAGGAAGACGAAGCCGATGGAAGCATCACGGAACAGATGCAGGAAAGGAAAGCCAATAAAAAATAAAAAGAATACTTGTGAAAGCACAACCTCATAGACCCGAGTTTTGCAGGATGCAGAACTCGGGTTTTGCTTTTGTGATATACATATTTTTGCTTTTCTTATGATCAATTTCTTTATACAGTGTGCCAAGAAAAAAGAGATGAATTTCCAATAAATATAAGTACGAGGCATTCTATGCTGTCCGAATGGCACCAGAAAATATTGCAGATTACACACTTATCGACAGATGCACTTTCCATTTATCTTGGCTTAATCCTGTTCTTTTTTGTGGCCTTTTGCCACCACCGCCAATTGAAATCACATTATGCGATTTGGACCGTTGTGGTCGTCGCAGTGGGATTTGAATTGTTTAATGCACGGCATGACATTTTAGATAGAGGTTATTGGCGTATAGGGCAAAGTTTGAAATATATTCTGAATATCATGTTGTTGCCGCTAATCCTTTGGTTGATGTCCCGATACCGTGTATGGAAGGGCTAAGTGGAAGCTCGAAATTGAAGGGCGAAATGGAAGGATTAAATCGCCAGTTAAAAAATCCTAATAGAAAAAAAGATATTGTGAAATGCACAATATCTTTTCTAGATGATGATTGAGTTGCCGAATTAAAAATATTTCCCGAGCTTCATCCTGAGCAGCAAGGATCAATGACATGTGGTCAATCAAGCGGAATGCTGAGAGGCTACTTGCGTATACAACTCCAAAGTCTGATCACACATCTCTTTTAAACTAAACATACTGATAGGTTGCACCTGCTGTGGTTGGTCTAAATGCAACTTTAAGGTGTCGAGTAATTGTGTTTCATCATCGACAGTGACTAAACCTTGCGGATAGACATTGGATAAAATTTCAGCTACACCACCACGGTTCCAACCAATCACAGGTGTACCTACAGACAGTGCTTCGAGTACAGTCCGTCCAAAGGTTTCCGCTTGGCTCGACAAAGATAAAACCAAATCGCTAAAAGCTAACCATTCACGGATATCTGAACGATGACCGACAAAAGTAATCCGATCACTCAGCCCTTTAGCCGCAATACTGTCTTGCATTTCTTGTAAATAAGCCGCTTTTTTCGGATCTGCACCACCGACCACCACCGCATGTACGTCGGGATACTGTGTTTGTAGCTGTTCCATTAAATGGATCAGGGTTTCATGACCTTTCAAACGGGTGATACGGCCTGGTAAGCAAATCAGACGCTTATTTTCTAGTTCAGGGAAATCTTTTAGGGTTTGATTGAGCCACTGTGCTGAGGGTTGATAACCATGCGGAAAAGCAGCGGGGTCAATGCCACGATAAATACGCACAATGTCCTTGGTAGGACAGTTTTTGTAGTTGTCCGTGATGTATTTGACAACACTATCCGAGACCGCAATGACTTTTTCAGCCTGCGTCATGATTTGACTGTAGCGATTAATCGAATAAAAACCATGTACAGTTGAAATCAGGTGAGGTCGTTTGTTTGCAGGAATCCCTTTGAGGGCAAAATGCGTGAGCCACGCGGGGACACGTGAGCGCACATGCACGATATCTGGTTGATGTTGCTCAATCAGTTTACGTAGAGGACGAATTTGCCATAAGCTTGATAAGGCTTTTTTATGGATTGCGAGTGTGAGATGAGTTGAGCCTTCGGCTTCCAATTGAGTCACCATACGGCCACCATTTGAAACCACTAAGGACTCATGACCGGCGGTCACTAAAGCACGAGCTATTTCTAAGGTTCCTCGCTCGACACCACCACTGTTCAATTCAGGTAAAAGCTGCATTACTTTCATAGCATTTCTCTTTTTTATGTGCTGAGTTGAACTCAATAGATTTTGTCATAGCCTTGTGGGCGGGTTTTAAAGCGGCGATGGAACCACATGTATTGTGTCGGTGCGATTCGTAGCTGATTTTCAATAATTTTATTGGTTCGAACAGCATCCGAAACTTCATCTTCACTCGGAAAATTATCCAAAGCAGGTTCAATCAGCACATGATATTGAGGGTTGCTGATGTCGCCATCGCGATAAAAATACAATGGAATCGCTACGGCTTTAGCAATTTTTAATAAGCGACGATGTGCAGTAACAGTGGCTGCGGGAGTACCAAAAAACGGTGCCATAACCCCTTGTTTTAAACCAAAGTCTTGATCGGGACTGTACCAAATGGCATGGCCATTTTTCAGATTGCGAATCAAGCCACGCATATCGTCATGGTCGATTTGGTTGGCATAGATGGTGGCACGGCAACGCACAATCAACATATCCAACAGCGGATTATTTTGCGGACGATAAACCACATCCGGCTCAAAGAACTGTGCGCATAAATAGCCACCAGCATCGAGCAGGGTAGAATGTGTGCCGAGGAGTAAAATACCTTTGCCTTCAGCTTGTGCATTTTGAATATGTTCTAAGCCTTCAATTTGCACCCGATTTTTGAACCACTGCGGACTGTACCATGCATTTAAAGTTTCAAAAATGCCAATCATTTGGTCGATAAAAACCTGTCGTGCATTGGCCTCAACCTGTTCTGCTGTCCATTCAGGAAAGCAAACTTCCAAGTTGCGAATCGTGGTTTTACGACGTGATTTGAGATTTTTAAATGCGACAGAACCGAGGAATTGTCCAAGGCGATACTGAACTGCCCAAGGAAGAATCGCCAAAATCATAAGAAATACAATCCCTATCCATATTCCCCAATACTGAGGAAGTAAGAAAGACCATTGGAATTTTCCGGGTTGATATGTTGGCTTTTGACTCATAGGGCTAAATCAAAGATTAAAAAATAGGGTTCAGTTTAGCATGAAGCTGAATTGAAAGAGAAAGTTCAAACTCATGCTGCGCTAGACTTAACCTTTGACTAAACCGCCATCGACAATCAAATTCTGCCCGGTGACTGCACGTGAGTAAGGGGACAAGAACATCATGATGGCCGCCGCAAATTCTTCAGGTGTGGTCACTGTGCGTAAAGGTGTCGATGCTGCGATTAAATCAAACACGGCATAGGGCGTCGCTTTACTGGCATCGGTTCTTTGTAATAAGCCACCTGAAAGCATATTCACATTAATCCCAAACTCACCCAGCTCATGCGCCGCTGTGCGGGTGAAGGCCAACAGAGCTGCCTTTGCTGCAGTGTAGTCGTGGTAAGGCACGACAGGGTTTTGTACCAGGTTGGTACCAATATTGACAATGCGACCAAAACCCTGTGCTTTCATCTTGGGAAGCGCCGCTTGCGTGGTGTTGAGTGCAGCGACGACTGCGCCATCAAACTGTTGCTGTAAGTGCTGTGCAGTCAGTTCTTCAATTTTAGGACGGGCATCGCCATTAAATTGAAAATGGATGAGGGCATTATTTACGACAGAGGTGATCGCGGTACCAAAATGTGCTTCTGCTGCGGCAAAAAGCTGTTCTACTTGAGCTTTATCTGTGACATCTGCTTGATAGGCAAACACTTGCTGAGGAAATGCGGTCGCCAACTGTTCTGCCGCAGTTTGACTGGATAGATAGTTCACGACCACGCGTGCGCCTTCAGCAATTAAAGTTTGGCTAATCGCCAAACCGAGGCCACGTGCGCCTCCTGTAACCAAGACAATTTGATCTGAAATTTGCATGCTCGTGACTCAATCTAATGTTGAGCGTCACCATAGCAAGCTTTTCACATTAGTGGAATCGTCTTTACAGACGCTGTATGCTCCAATTTGAAACTGAGTCATCCGATCTAATAATTCAGTCGAGTCATATGACATAAAAAAAGCCGTATCGAAATACGGCTTTTTCTTTGCGGAATATTTGTAGGCTTAGCCTTTTGCGAGCGTTTCTAGCTCATCTAAACGTTCCATTTTTTCTAGCATTTCGTCATCAATTTCAGCTAGACGCTGTGATGCTTTGGTCGCAGCATCGGCGTCAGTCATAAACCAAGAACCGTCGGCTAATTTTTCAGACAATTCAGCTTGCTCTTGTTCCAATGCTTCAATTTCAGTCGGCAGTTGTTCTAGGGCACGTTGGTCTTTGTAACTGAGCTTGACTTTTTTAGGTACGGCAGCGGCAGCCGCGGCTTCGGCTTTAGCCATGGCTTTTTTCACATCGCTTTTTTGATCCACGACAGTTTGGTCAGGACGCTGTTCCAAATAGTCTTGGTAACCACCGATGTATTCATCGATTTGACCTTTACCATCAAATACCCAAGTCGACGTCACCACATTGTCCATAAAGGCACGGTCATGCGAAATCAGTAACAGTGTGCCTTTGTAAGCGCTGAGCATTTCTTCCAACAGTTCAAGAGTTACCATATCCAAGTCGTTGGTCGGTTCGTCCATCACGATAAGGTTCGATGGTTTTAGTAGAAGCTTAGCCAACAGAATACGGTTACGCTCACCCCCAGACAGTGCTTTAACAGGTGTACGTGCACGTTCTGGAGAGAATAAGAAGTCTTGTAAATAACTGTAGATGTGACGACGGCTACCGTTTACATCGACATGGTCTGAGCCTTCAGAGACGTTATCTTTCACTGATTTTTCAAGATCAAGTGCATTTCGAAGCTGATCAAAGTAAGCAACTTCAAGCTGTGTACCTGTTTTTACTGTACCAGTATGTTCTTGCTCACCCAAAATAGCTTTGATAAGAGTGGTTTTACCCACACCGTTGTCACCGACTAAGCCGATACGGTCACCACGTAATACCAGTGCCGAGAAGTCTTTGATGATTGGTGCGCTGTTGCCAAATTGCACAGCTAAGTTTTCAATTTCAAAGACCACTTTACCTGAGCGCTGCGCATCTTGCGTTGCCATGCTCACTTTGCCTTGTTGTGAACGACGTGCTTTAGACTCTTCACGCAACGCTTTTAAGGCACGAACACGACCTTCGTTACGGGTACGACGCGCTTTAATGCCCTGACGAATCCACACTTCTTCTTCAGCGAGTTTCTTATCAAATAGCGCATTTTGCTTTTCTTCCGCTTCCATTTGCTGAGCTTTGAGTTCGAGGTAACGTGAATAGTTGCCTTCATAGCTACGCAAAATGCCGCGGTCAAGTTCCACAATACGAGTCGCAATATTGTCGACAAATGAACGGTCATGCGAAATAAACAACAGGGTTAAGTTGTTTTGATCGAGTAAGAATTTTTCGAGCCATTCAATACTTTCAACGTCCAAATGGTTGGTTGGTTCGTCGAGTAGCAATACATCGGGCTGCGTTAAGAGAGCACGTGCCAATAGAACACGACGCTTACGACCACCAGACAAATCTGCAAGGTCAGCTTCTGGGTCTAGGCCCATTTTACTGAGGATAGCATTCACCTTGGTTTCAAGTGACCAGCCATCCATTTGATCCATCTGATGTTGTAGGTTACCCATGCGCTCACAGGCGTCCATATCGCCGAGTACGCAGGCTTCGCTGGCTTCATGATAAGCACGTAATACAGTTGCAGCTTCACCTGCACCATCGGCAACAATATCAGCAACTTTGCCCGAATCCATGGGTACATCTTGAGCAAGCATTGAAATCGTAATGCCATTTTGCAATGAAACTTCACCGCCATCTGGCAATAAAGTTCCCTCAATCAGTTTAAGTAAAGTAGACTTACCTTCACCATTACGACCGATTAGACACACTCGCTCGCCACGTTCTAAACTGAAGTTCGCGCCGTCGAGTAGGGAAGGTCCGCCAAATGCAAGCTGGACGTCCCTTAAAGTAATATAGGCCATAATGTTTCCTGAAATCTTATATGAGGAGTGTAAATTGACTACACAACAAAATCTTGATGAACAGGCGTCATTTTCCGCACCCATTGAAGATTTGCAAGTCCGAATTGCATTTTTAGATGATTTAGTTGACCAACTGAATGATCAAGTTGCGCGTCAAAACGCCGAAATCGCTGATTTAAAGAAACAAATGCAGATGTTGTATCGTCGTATTGAATCGGCAGATTTATCTGAAGGTATTGCGGCATTTGACCCGATGACCAACCGCCCACCGCATTATTAATGTCGATTTTGAATGACAGGCAGATGACGAATCAGCGCCAAAGCTGTGGATTGGTGTAAATTTATTTGACCTTTTGCAGCGTGACAGGTCTAATGCACCGCATCTGCTGATCGAAACCCATTATTTCATCTCATGAGTCAAAAAGTTGTCCTGCTAGATTTGGAAAATAACTCGCCCACAGCAAATCTATTGCGCAATATCATTGAACATTACAGTACTTTGTATGTGTTTAGCTGCAATGGAAAATTTGAATATGCACTTGAAGATTTAACTGAAATTGCAGGGTGGATCGCGAGTGGTCAATTGGTGGTTTTGGATATTCCAGAAACGCCGCAAAAAGAATTTGAATATGCGGTGATTGTGGGGCAACTGATGGCCTTGATGGATCCAGATGCGCATATTGAAGTCATTTCAGCGATGCCTGATATTGCATTACTGATGGAACAATTGGATGGCTCTGGACTCAGCGCACATCTCATTCAAATTCAGTCAGAACAAGAAGTTTCACATAAAGTGAAGTATAAGATTCCTGACCTAGAAACCATTCGGAATAAACCTGATTTATTACTGATTAAACACTATTGTGATGGTCTGGAAAAACTCAGTGGCAAACCCAACAGTTTGGATAAACTGAAAAACTCATTGATGAATATTTTGCAAGTCTCTAGCGAAAAAGCTCAGCATTTGGTCGGTATGTTGATCAATCTAAAAATCGTCAAACGCTTTGATGAGCAGATTTCGATTCGAAAAAAAGTACTCAAACAATGGGTGCAGCTAGATTTAAATACGACTGCTGAAACAGCATTGCCGATAAAAACAGACCTGAATGCATTTAGTGCTTCACTCGAAGAACAAACCTCAAATACTGATGATACGGCGTCGATGATTCAGGCTGCACAGCAAGGCTTATTTAAAAATTTTAATAAAATTGACCCTGTGCAAATGGAAGTGATCCGAAAATTGCATGAATTAAAGTCAGATAAACCAAAAGATATCTACGCCTTACGTGATTTATTGGAGCAAATGTTCCCACAATCTGATGTTCGACTATTACTTAAAGAGTTGATCGAAAAAGGATATATCTATTGGAATGGTCACGAAGTGCTATATAGCCATGAGATGTTCCTGAATTAATATAAAATAATTAAATGGGTGAGCTATGAAAAAAATATTATTACTTGATATTGAAAATTTGCATAAAACTGAAAATGAGTTGCTAACTTATTTAAAGCAATACTCATCTATTTATTTAGTTTACGCCAAGTCTCCAATAAGTTTTAGCTTGGATGGTTTAGTTAAGCTCTCTCCATTTATTATGAATGGCAAACTAAAAGTATTAAAAATGCCAAAGATTGGGAAGGATGCAGCTGATTTTGGACTAACATTTATTGCAGGCCAACTTTCTACACAAGTTTCGGCTAAGGAATTTAGTTTTGATGTTATGTCTAATGATCATTCCATGGGGTATGTTGTTGATTTATTAAAAATAGCTAAATTTGAAGCTAAAATTATTCATGAAAAGCCGCTAGTTTCTGCTCATGTAATTAACGAAGTGAAAGCTGAGCAAAATGTGGGTGAGCTAATTTTTCAATATTGTGAATATTTAACAAAAAATGCAGCTAGACCTGCAAAGTTAGAAAGTTTATTAAACTCACTTAAAGCTATACTTAAAGTGAGTGATAATGTTGCCAAGGTTTTAGTTGAGTTATTAAAAAAACACAAAATTATCCGCTTGGATAATAGTAAAATATTTTATCAAGATCCAAGTTTGCAGAAGTTTTTGAAATTAAATAAACAAACT
>NZ_VPAK01000002.1:0-166875 GCF_013419295.1 Acinetobacter sp. YH12094 | reverse complement strand
TTAACTGCAATTTAGGAGAGTGTTATGCCAATTCGGTGACTTTTTCTATCTTTTAACACCAATTCCAGTTTTTAGTTGAGTTTGAGATTGGTGTCGAGAGTAGGTCGCTGGTTTGTGCAAAGGTCTCTAAAAGAAAGACAGTACATTGATATCCACAATTTTTAAAAATCTACAAAGAACAGGAAGAACCTGAATATAGATCATATTTTAATGTGAGCCGTCATTTTGGCTTAAATCTCAATGTGTCCATTTTAATATTCAATCTCTTTCTTTTTTATCATTCAGTCTATATTTCTACTATATATAGCGACGTTTTCAACAGCATTGAAGCGCTGACGAACAAAAACTATGTAATGAATAAACCACTGCTTGCATATGGGTGTTTTAGACCGGTACCTTTTTAATCCTGTCCCTTTATTTATAGATATAACATTGCAACTTTTGTAGCTTCTAAACAGTATTTCGCAACGCGATAAAGTTTACTCGTTCTGCGTTTTTATGACGCATGAGTTTTAGAGTCATCTTTATTTCAAATGATTTGTGAATATTTGCAAGTTATGTAAATGAATATGTCACTTTTCAATATGTTAACTGCGAAAAAACCCTTTGCTTTGTCTTTTTTTGTATATCTATTTATGAAAGCATGCGCTGTCAGTGGTATCTTAGTTGCTATTGGTAACGTTTACCTTTAATGAGCTATGAAACCAGAAGGTCATCACAATTTTCAGGATCTTTTCCCCTCGAAATTTTGTTCATACTCATCGCTAAAGCAACTGGAAATTTTTTATTTATGCTAAATCGAAATTTTTATAAAAAACTATCACATATTGCCATTATGGCCGGTTCAATTTCACTGACCAGTTTTTGTCAGGCTAACGACTTCCAATCTCATCCGGCATATGCAAGCTTTAAACAAAATGCAATGCAAACCTATGGTCTGAGTGAAAATCAAATTGATTGGGCAATGCAAGGCAGTAAAAACCTACCCAACATTATTAGCATTATGAATAGACCTGGTGAATCAAAGCCTTGGTACCAATACAAAACCAATTTTTTAGCTGAAAGTACAATTCAACGCGGCGTTCGCTTCAAAAATCAATATGCCGACACTTTAAATCGTGCAGAACAACAATTTGGTGTGCCTCAATCCGTGATTTTAGGCATTTTGGGTGTTGAAACAGGCTACGGCAGCAATAAAGGTAATTTTATTACCCGTGATGCTTTGGCGACCCTTGGTTTTGGCTATGAACGCCGTGCGCAATATTTCCAAGATGAACTTGCTGCACTGATTGCTTGGTCATATAAAGATGGTGTTCCAACCAACTCTGTCGTCGGTTCATATGCAGGTGCTGTGGGTTATCCTCAATTTATGCCAAGTAACATTCCAAAATTTGGTGTGGACTACGATGGTAATGGTCATGTTGACCTGCGTAATTCGGCTGTTGATGCCATTGGTTCAATTGCAAATTATCTAGCAAATTATGGTTGGCAGCGTAATCAACCAATTGCTTTTGCTGCTCGGTACAGTGGAAACAACCCAGATGCTATTATTGCAAAGGATTTAAACCAGCCAACACCCTATGGTGTACTCAAGGCTCAAGGTGTAACCCCTATGAATCCATTGGTAAAAATCGATGATCTCGATTTGGTCAATGTCATCCAATTGCAAGATAGTTATGGACCAATTTATTACATCACTTATCCAAATTTTCAGGTCATTACAACCTATAACAAAAGCCGTATGTATGCGACTGCACTATGGCTTTTAGGCACTGAAGTTACCAGTCGATAAGACTGGTTTTTTTATATAGATCAAAAAAGTCAACAAATATTTTCATTAAAATGAGCATTTATTCGACATTTTACACACCTTGTTACATTATTGATTATTTTTTAACCAAATATTGTTAATTTTTTAGACATTTTCAAAGTATTTTAATTAAACACTAGACAGCTTATCGATGGCATGAATATTATCCACCTCGTTAAATGTAGTTGCAAAAGTGAAATATCAGACGTGTTTACATGGATATCAGCGACTTAGTTGAACCAGTAAATATGCCATTGGGAGATAAACAATGCAGTCATCAATTATTAAATATGCCTTAGCGCTTGCCACGGCAGTCGCGCTAAGTCAGTCACAAGCTGAGATGGTTCAGTCATCATCATTCAATCATGATAATGACAACTCGCGTCTTGCAGCTCGTGTATTGAATAAAGAAGCTCAAAGCTTCAATTCAAACTTTACGAATTTAAGTAGCCTTTCAATCACTGAGCGTTCTGGCGATAAAATTCGTCGTCAAACAATCGCTGCTAAAATCGAAATTCCTGAAGATGAGCCTTCAGTGATTGAAAAGTTAAATACTGTTGCATCGAATACTGTTCGTAAGTTCACTCAAACAGGTACTGCTTCTTGGTACGGTCGTCAATTCCACGGTCGTAAAACAGCAAGCGGTGAAACGTTTGACATGAACGCACTTACAGCAGCACATCGTAGCCTGCCACTTAATTGCTTTATTCGTGTTACGAATCGCAATAATGGTAAAAGCGTCGTGGTGAAAGTAAATGACCGTGGTCCATTCCATGGTAACCGTGTTCTTGATTTATCTTATGGTGCTGCTAAGCAATTGGGTATTACCAGTGCGGGTACTGCAAATGTGAGCATTGAACGCGTAGACGGTCCAAATTCTTAATTCTCCAATGAAGTGACTGCATTTAACAGACCACGCCTAGCGTGGTTTTTTTATTTGTAGCCTCTTAGCCTTTCAAATCATCATAATCCTGATTTTGACCCTTCCTCCATTCTTGTTTATATTGGAGTCCTTCCCCATGATTAAGGACTATCATGAAAACAATCAACGAATGGTTTGATGAATACAGCGAAAGTCATCAAAATAAAACCAATAAAATGATTCACTGGATTTGCGTACCCACGATTTATTTTTCAATCGTTGGCATATTGGCGCATTTTAGCGCGCTACTTACTGCTGTCTTACTTGCTTTAGCATTTATCTTTTACGCACGTTTAGACATTGTCCTTGCTGTTGCAATGGCCGCGTTAACATTAATCATGGCATGGCTAATTTGGGTGTTACCAGTTGGATATGGCTTTTATATCGCGCTCTTTATATTCGCATGGATTGGTCAATTTTATGGCCATAAAATTGAAGGTAAAAAGCCCTCTTTTTTCAAAGATCTCCAATTCCTCCTCATTGGCCCTATTTGGTGTTTAGATACATTTGCAGGAAAAGTACTTGGTAATTGGAAAACACGCTATAAATCGCAAATAAAGAGCATTTAGAGCACGATTAATTTCATAGATCTCTTTTTCACTTCTTCCACATCGGTTTTCTTTATATTCGATGCTTAAAACCCTATTATTTATAGGTGTATTTATCTCTGGTATTTCCAATCATTTTTTCTATTTATACGACCAAAAAGCCAGTGTTTAAACACTGGCTTTTACTCAATATGGTTAATCCAATTTTATGTTGATAGCTTCATCTAAATCATGATCATTTAAATGACTAAAGTTAAAAATGACTACGTGATTTTTATTGATAGGTTTTACCTTGATGCTTTAACCAACCATCCTGATGACGTCCATTCGGATCGTGATGTGTCCAGTGCATCACTCCACCCTTATCTGAATATTCGTATTCACCATAAAATTGAACTGTATCGCCTTTTTGCAAATCATCAATTCGTGGGGCTAGATCGATATTATGTGCGACCAAAAGCGTTTGACCATTATTTAAGGTCAAAATGAACTTTTGATGGCGACTACCTTCATTATCATCTCGAAGTACCGCTTTCACTCGACCTGTACCCTCAACCTGAACATTACTGAGTTTATTTTTAAATGCATGCACAATAACATCTTCAGCACTCTGCCCTTTTTGTTGAGCATCTGCAGGTTGTACTGATTCTATTTGTGGCTGTGCGTTTTGTTCCGCTGTCGTCTGAACTGGTGCAGATTTTTGTTGTTGTAAATCGATTCCGAAATAAGCGGCTGTAAGCGCAACAATAATTCCGCCGATGGTTAAGTTTGTTTTGTTTGCCATAACTAAGTTTAAATCTAAATTTTTAACTCATTATAGTCATTAATATGGATATAAATAGAATTTATAAACAAGAATGTACACGTCACAAAGTCAAAATTACTTTGAACTATGCAAAGCTACAGCCATAAAAAAAGCCCTCAAAAACGAGGGCTTTTTTCTACAAATAATCAGAGATTATTTTGCAGCAGCTTGAGCAGCAGCAACTTCTTCAGCGAAAGAAAGTTCAGCTTTTTTCTCAATACCTTCACCAACTTCGAAACGTACGAAGTTAGCAACAGTAGTACCAGTTGCTTTAAGAACTTCTGCAACTTTCTTATCGTTGTCGATAACGTACATTTGGTTCTCAAGAACAACTTCGTTCAAGTATTTCTGAACTGAACCAGTTACCATTTTTTCAACGATGTTTGCTGGTTTACCAGATTCAATTGCTTTCGCTTCAGCAATTTCTTTTTCTTTAGCGATAAGTTCAGCAGAAACGCCAGCTTCGTTTACAGCAACTGGGTTGAATGCAGCGATGTGCATAGCTAAACCTTTACCAGTTTCAGCATCACCAGCGTATGCAACTACAACACCGATTTTTAAACCGTGTTTGTAAACTGCAAGGTTGTCGCCTTCAACGATTTGAGCACGACGTACTTGGATGTTTTCACCGATTTTTTGAACAAGCGCGATACGAGCTTCTTCAACAGTAGCACCATCTTCAAGTTTCAATTCAGCAATTTGAGCAACGTCAGTTACACCAGCAGCAAGCGCAGCAGCAGCAACTTTAGCAGAGAAACCAGCAAAGTTTTCGTCTTTAGCAACGAAGTCAGTTTGACAGTTAACTTCTACAAGGATTGCTTTGTTGCCTTCTTGAGCGATAGTGATCGCGCCGTCAGCAGCAATGTTACCTGCTTTTTTAGCAGCTTTAGCTTGACCAGATTTACGAAGGTTGTCGATCGCTAATTCGATGTCACCGCCCGCTTCTGTTAATGCTTTTTTACATTCCATCATTGCAAGACCAGTACGATCGCGCAATTCTTTAACCATGCTTGCTGTAACTGCAGTCATGTTAATCTCCTAAATACGGTAGAAAATGAATTCTTTTTTAGAACAGAAACGGCCCAGAGCTGTCTCTTGGGCCGTCTGCATACATGACGCTTACTTTGCCACCATCACGTGTCGCAAAAATGACAAGCTTACGTCAAACGCATTAAGCCTCAGAAGCAGGAGCTTCTTCGCCTTTAGCTTGTGCATTTGCTTGTGATTGAGCATATTCTTTACCAGCAAGAATCGCATCAGCCATAGCAGAAGCGTAAAGAGTAACTGCACGGATCGCATCGTCGTTACCAGGAATAACGTAGTCTACGTTGTCTGGGTTAGAGTTTGTATCAACGATACCGATAACAGGAATACCAAGGTTTTTAGCTTCTTTAATTGCAATTGCTTCGTGATCAACATCGATTACGAATAATGCGTCAGGTAAACCACCCATGTTTTTAACGCCGCCAAGAGCGCGTTCAAGTTTTTCCATCTCACGAGTACGTTCTAAAGCTTCACGTTTAGTAAGTTTAGCGAAAGTACCGTCAGTAGATTGAGTTTGAAGGTCTTTTAGACGGTTGATTGACTGGCGAAGAGTTTTCCAGTTAGTCAACATACCACCCAACCAGCGGTGATCAACATATGGTTGACCTGCACGTTGAGCTTGTTCACGAATGATTGCAGAAGCTGCACGTTTTGTACCAACGAACAAAACTTTGTTCTTTTTGCTAGCCAAGTTGTTAGCAAAGTTCAAAGCATCATTTAACGCAGGAACAGTGTGCTCAAGGTTGATGATGTGAATTTTGTTGCGCGCGCCGAAGATGTATTCGCGCATTTTTGGATTCCAAAAACGTGTTTGGTGACCGAAGTGTGCGCCTGCTTGAAGAAGGTCGCGCATGCTTACGTTGTAATCTGCCATTTTCTTTACCTTAAAGTTTGGGTTAGGCCTCCATATACCCGCATTCTCCACCTAAAAAGGCACCCAGAGAAATGTGTCGATATATGTGCGGATTTTATTGCCCCATCGCACAAAGCTCGTGAAAGATATTCACGAAAAAGCATTTGATAAAATGGGCGGCTATTTATACCATAGTCACATACAAATTTCCAAAAGTTTTTAGAGATCATGAACAGTACTTACGAAGCTCCACGTCGATTAATTAAAACGCCTGACGAAATTGAAAAAATGCGCGTCGCGGGTCGACTGGCGGCAGAAGTTTTGGATATGATCAAACCGCATATTGTTCCAGGTGTGACTACCCTAGAACTTGATACGATTTGTCATGACTATATTGTCAATAAACAAGAAGCTATTCCTGCATGTTTAGGTTATGGCGCTGCGCCGGGTCGTCCAGCATTTCAGCACGTTATCTGCACTTCAGTGAACCATGTGGTGTGTCACGGTATTCCATCTGAAAGCAAAAAATTAAAAAAAGGTGACATCTTAAACATCGATGTCACTGTGATCAAAGATGGTTACCATGGTGATACCAACATGATGTATATCGTGGGTGGTGAAACATCTATTTTAGCGAACCGTTTATGCAAAGTTGCCCAAGAAGCCATGTACCGTGGTATGGCGGTGGTAAAACCAGGCGCAACCATGGGTGATATCGGCCATGCTATTCAACAATATGTTGAATCAGAACGTTTTGGTGTTGTACGTGAATATTGTGGTCATGGTATTGGTACCGTTTTCCATGACGAACCACAAGTTTTACACTATGGTCAACCAAATACAGGCATGATCTTAGAAGAAGGCATGACCTTTACCATCGAACCAATGGTGAATGGTGGCGACTGGAAAACCAAACTTCTTGGCGATAAATGGACTGTCGTGACTAAAGATCATAGCTTGTCTGCACAGTACGAACACACGCTACTTGTAACAAAAAATGGTGTAGAAGTGCTAACTGCTCGCCCTGAAGAAGATTTATCGCGTTTTGTTCAATAAGCAAAGTATTTGAAGTATAAAATTTTATTAAAAATGGTCACACAGGTTGTGGCCTTTTTTATGCCCTTTTTTTATCCGTGACTTTAAGATTTTTCCATAAAATTTGATTAAAAATTTAAGTAACTCAATGTAAATTTTCTTAATTATAGGGTTAGGATGGAATATCACACTTTTTTGCACATTGTTGATTTTGCCACTCCCCATTACTATGCATTTAAGCTAAGATAGTGTGCTTTTTATTTTTTAATCCCTATAAGAAGGAATACTGCCGTGGACGTACGTCTGTCTGATCGTGTAAATAGCATCAAACCGTCCCCTACACTTGCTGTTACTAACAAAGCTGCTGAATTGAAAGCTGCTGGTAAAAACGTAATTGGTTTAGGCGCAGGTGAACCGGATTTCGATACCCCACAACACATCAAAGATGCTGCAATTGCTGCTATCAACAATGGCTTCACTAAATATACAGCTGTTGACGGTACTCCAGGTCTTAAAAAAGCAATTATTGCTAAATTAAAACGCGACAATAACCTTGATTACGCTGCAAACCAAATCTTGGTTTCTTGTGGTGGTAAACAATCTTTCTTTAACTTGGCACTTGCTTTGTTAAACAAAGGTGACGAAGTAATTATTCCTGCTCCTTACTGGGTAAGCTACCCAGACATGGTGATCATTGCTGAAGGTACTCCTGTAATCGTGAAATGTGGTGAAGACCAACGTTTCAAAATTACGCCTGCTCAATTAGAAGCTGCAATCACTGACAAAACTCGTTTAGTGGTTCTAAACAGCCCTTCTAACCCAACAGGTATGATCTACACTAAAGAAGAATTGCTTGCTTTAGCTGACGTACTACGTAAATACCCAGAAGTTTTAGTTGCTTCTGATGATATGTACGAACCAATCCGTTGGGACGACGAATTCTACAACATCGCAACAGTTGCACCAGACCTTTACGACCGTGTAATCGTTCTTAACGGTGTATCTAAAGCTTATGCAATGACTGGCTGGCGTATTGGCTACGCAGCGGGCCCTGCTAAACTGATCGGTGCGATGAAAAAAATCCAATCTCAATCAACTTCAAACCCAACTTCTATTTCACAAGTTGCTGCTGAAGCTGCATTGAATGGCCCTCAAGACGTTCTTGAGCCAATGATTGAAGCATTCAAACGCCGTCACGACCTAGTTGTGAAAGGCTTGAACGACATCAACGGTATTACTTGCCTTCCTGCTGACGGTGCATTCTATGCATACGCAAACATCCGTCCTTTAATTCGTGCCAAAGGTTTAAAATCTTGCACAGAATTCTCTGCATGGTTGTTGGAAGAAACTGGTGTTGCAGTAGTTCCTGGCGATGCGTTCGGTCTTGGTGGCTACATGCGTATTTCTTATGCAACTGCAGACGAAGTACTTGTAGATGCGCTTGCACGTATTAAGAAAGCTGCTGATTCAATCGAAGGCGTAGATGCTGCGATTGCTTCAATTGCTGCTGAAAAATAATCTGCTTTTAAAAAGCTAGATTTAAAAAACCCGCGAATATCGCGGGTTTTTTTATACTCATCAAAAAAATAAATTAATACGCTTCAATTATACACGCTTTTGATCAATTTTTTTCGCGGTTCAAACTAAATAACAAAGCTCATCCAGCCCATTTGACTTCCTTCAAATCAACTTAAATATTAAAAAACCAAACGATAAAACCTAAAACTAACCTTCATATTCAAATCTTTGGTTTGCATTCTTTTTACGTTTTCAGCTATGTTATTTAAATAAGTTCCTTTTTAGAACCCAAAACAACCACAAAACTAACCTATCCAGAGATATACCAATGAACATCAAAGAAATGACTGGACTCGAAATTTTAAAGGCAATGATGCAAGGCCAAATTCCACCTGCAAGCATTAGTGAAATTATTCCAATGCAACCCAAAAAGATTGAGCAAGGTAATGTAGAGTTTGTTGTAAAAGCCGATCAGCGCCATTTAAATCCCCTTGGTGGTGTGCATGGTGGCTTTGCAGCAACAGTCTTAGATACAGTTACAGGGTGTGTCGTACACTCGGCATTAGAAGCTGGTATAGGCTATGGCACCATTGATCTCAATATAAAAATGTGTAGACCTATCCCTAAAAATCAAGATTTAACCGCAATAGGCCATTTAATTAATATCAGCAAAAATTTAGCAATTTCAGAAGGCAGAATTATGGATAACAATGGAAAGATATATGCTCATGCAACAGCGACATGCATGATTATACGTCCTTAATATTTTTATTTTTCTGCTCGCAATTCAATGCGAGCAGATGATGATTCAAACTTAAATTGCTGAATGTAAGGCGCGAATTAATTGGCCTTCGCTTAGATCAATGCGATTACTGCCCTTTTGAAAGCAGTAATATTTTAAAGCACTATCTAACTCAACACGAAGTTCCCGTTGTTCTGAAATAGACCATACTTTAGAACGATTTGAGCCTGATAATGCATTACCTGCCAATTGGTATAAATACAAGTCTTGCTTGCGTTGCAAAGGCACACGACGACCATCATCTTGATGTTCAAAACGTAAATGACATGGCGCGTTGATCAACCATTTTTCACTAAACCACAGTTGTAATAAATCACCCAATGCCAAGTCACGTCGACCCAAAGGCCAAACGTCAACGTATGCACCTTCGACAGGTGTTTGATATTGCTCTTGATTACTAATAATAGAAAGATAGTTTTCTTGGTAAAAAGAAAAATTTGAAAAAATCTGAGAAATAGTCAGCGTATTCATTCGCTTTCTCCTGTTTAGCCATTTTAGTGCTGGCAAGTTGGGTTTAAATCCACACTGTTTAAACATATGTTTAAACGCTCTTTTGTTGTATTCAGACTATCAATTGAATTTTTTCTTTGCAAGCCTAAGATTCATTTTTTCTAAAAAATCATTCTTTTTGTTCAAATAAAAAACATCTATCACGCATTTCTCCTCATATTGGTATTTTTAGCTTGACCCTCCTCAAAATCTGCTTATAATCGCATTCAGATTCTCCAATAGCTCAGTCGGTAGAGCGACGGACTGTTAATCCGCAGGTCCCTGGTTCGAGCCCAGGTTGGAGAGCCAAATTCTAAAGCCCATTTATTTAAATGGGCTTTTTTAATGCCTATGATTTACATATAATCTATAAGTCATTGTCATTAAAATAAAAAAAATGTTCATTCAAGTTGATGCTGAATCAAATAAAACTGCCTTAAAACACTATCTCACTGCATTCATTTTTCTTTTAATTTTTATCAGCCCATTTGCAATTTATTTGGTGAGCTGCACACCCGAAAGTGAAATTGAGCAACATTTCAAAACGCCACCCAATTTATATAATAGTGAAACCAACACCCTTCTTGACAGCAGCCTACAATGGTTGATTCCACCTCAGCAGATTCAAAATCACAATACTATTCCGGAAATATCTGAATCTGTATTGAACGAGATGACAGAAGGACAATATTGGGCGAGCACACCGATTACACTGCAAAACCAATCTGATCAACTGTATGTTCATATTGATTTTGCAGGTCAGCAACAAACACGAAAAGATCTTGAAATTTCAGTACTTCCGTTATGCATTGTTAACGAGAAAGAAACGCCATGTATGAAAGCCGGGTTAAATGCAAGTGGACAACTTTTTAACATCTCAACTCAAAAAAATACGCAATATCGCACATTGGAGACCAATAAATCCTGGATGTTTTATGGCCATGAATTCCAAGAAAATTATATTATCCCACCACAAGCCACTCTCAAATTTTTAGTTAAAGCCAACACCCCTGAACACTTAACCCTTCAATGGCTTAGGCTAAGCATCAGTACTAGCCCCATTGTTGAGAAACAGCAAAATTTTATGCTCATGACGCAAAACAGTATGAAAATAAAATATGCACTTGCTCTATTACCACTCTTCATTTTAGCTTTGATGCACATTTTTCAAGGGTTTGAAAGCCTGCGTAATTTATCTATCGGCGCACTTGCAGCACTTTTATTTGCTATCAACACCATCATTTGGGATATCCACTATATGGTCATTGGTTGCCTGATTTTATGTTTTGCAAGTATCTGTTATTGTTTTGAGAGCCGATATTATCGATTGCTCTATTTAACGGGTTATTTACTGATTGCAGGCTATTCGCAGCAATATTATGGTGGTTTTAATAAACACTTTTTCACTCAAACCAGTTTAATTTTATTGATAGGTTTATCGATGTTTTATCTTGAACCTAAAGATAGCTAAATCATTTTCATAAAAAAGCTCTGCAAATCGCAGAGCTTTTTCTCATTTAACTACCCTTAGATTACATTAAAGCTCAAAGTATATTTATATCGTTTTAATGCGTCTCCCTTCATTTCAAAAGGCTGCTGATAGTCAATTTTCAGTAAATACTGACCACGATCTGATAGGCTAAAATTCAAGTTTCCTTCTTGATCAGTTTTAAGCGTTTTATAAACTTTTCCCTCACGGCTGTAATCCGTTGTTTGCTGCAAAATTTCAATCTGCAAACCCGCAACCGCTTTTTTCTGATCTAGCACTTTCAGTTGTACTGACTCATTTTGCATAATGGCATTCGGATGGGTTCTAAATTGCACATCAAAACCATCATGCAAATGATTCACTACATTTGTAGACGTTACACGGCGCGATATAAAAGTTTCGATGATTTCTTGGGTTTGAATACTTTTGATTTGCGACTTTTTAGTCAACTCGGCTGTATAAATGACATTTGCATTCGCAGTTTTTTGAGGATCACGTACACCATTGATTAACGCTTTCCACTGCTTTTGATCATAAGCAAAACGCGCTGTACTTCCCTGTTTTTCACCACGAATACGATACGTGCCATCCTGCTTATTTTCTAAACTATAACTGCTGACCGTTTGCGTTTTTACCCAATCGGCATCTGTTAAATGCAGCTTATCACCTGATGGTGTATGTACATGGAAATTAAAGTTTTTAATGGCTATTTCAGAAACAAACGGATTGTCATAAAAACCAGAAAGAATGGCACTATGATTATTAAATGTTTGATAGTTTAATGGCGCCACATAAGGATAATGCGCTTGAGCCTGACCAACCACACACAAAGCGATACAGAGTAAAGTGAATTGTAATTTCATATTGAATAAGTGAGCTTAAATTGTTTGATTCATAGAGATCGATTCATTTTAGATTCACTCAAGCATGTTGTAAATAATTCTTATTATCATTTATTTTAAGTGCATAAAAAATCCCCCATTCTGGAGGATTATTTTATCAAGCGGCTTTGACTGGCACGCCACTATGAAAGCGGAATAAATCATCTGGGCTGCTAATCAAATTTTTTTCAACTTCACGAATATGCTCAATACGCATCTGAATATCTTCTTTCGGGTTCTTTAGCTTATTGGTCGTCGCCACATCCATGGCCAATGCTAAATAGTCCTCATAATGGCGTGATTCAGACTTTAGCAAATAGCGGTAGTAACGCCCCAACTCTTCATCCACATGTGGTGCAAGCGCATAGAAACGCTCACATGACCGTGCTTCAACAAATGCGCCAATCACCAAAATATCAATTAACGCTTCTGGCTCATAAGTCCGCACTTCTTTGCGTAGGCCACCTGCATACCGTCCAGCACTGATTGCAGTCCATTCCTGACCACGTTTTGCCATCAGTTCCAGCACTTGCTCATAGTGCAGCATTTCTTCACGTACTAGCTGTGCCAGTTTGATTTGTAAATCCGAGAAAAAACTATAACGAAACATCAAATTCATTGCTGTACTTGCTGCTTTCTTTTCACAATTGGCATGATCCTGCATCAGGATATCCAAATTATTTAAAGCTTCATCTAGCCATGCTTTTGGTGTTTCACACCCCAAGAAGCCAATGACTGGCTTCATTAGGGCATCATAATCAATATTTGACATATACTTTACTTAAAAATTAACGTGCGGCTTTAATCGCAGCTTTCATTTGTTTTACAGACTGTGCCAATCCAATAAACACTGCATCAGCAATAATCGAGTGACCAATATTTAGTTCATGAATTTGCGCAATGCGCGCAATCGGAGTGACATTGTCAAGATTTAAGCCATGGCCAGCATTCACAATCAAACCTTTAGATGCGGCATATTCAGCACCTCGAATAATACGTTCCAGCTCTGCTTTCTGCGCTTCAGGTGTTTCAGCATCTGCATATGCACCTGTATGCAACTCAATCGTAGGCGCACCACAGGCAATCGCTGCATCAATTTGAGCAAAGTCAGCATCAATAAATAATGAAACTTCGCAACCAATCGCCGCGAGTGCTTGAGTCGCGTTTTTTACATCTTCAAAATGCCCAACCACATCTAGACCACCTTCAGTCGTGACTTCTTCACGCTTTTCAGGAACAAAGCATACATGATGCGGCTGAATCTCTTTGGCAAATTCAACCATTTCATTGGTCACTGCCATTTCAAGGTTCATATGGGTTTTTAATACAGAACGCATACGCCGTACATCATCATCTTTAATATGGCGACGATCTTCACGTAAATGCAGCGTAATCCCTTCCGCCCCCGCTTGCTCACAAATAATTGCGGCATTCACAGGATCTGGATAAGTTGTCCCACGTGCATTTCGTAGTGTTGCCACATGGTCAATATTTACACCAAGCAAAGCTGCCATAATTCTTTCCTAATGACGTTGAGTTTGAGAATTCTGTATCCACAATTGACGACTTTTTAATGGACGATCGCCAAGCAAGGAAGTAATCATTTGTCGGTACAACTTAGACAGTAATTGTAACTGTTCAGGATTAAATTCCCCACCTTTTTCATAATCACTCATACTTAAAATATGTTGACCTGACAATGTTGCGCGTGAGGCTTTAATGACAGGTTGAAAACCTTCGTTTAAATGAAATTGATAATTTTCATGAGGTTGAATTTGCTGTTGATTTGCATCAGTTGAAAAATCCAACGCAAAACCCAACTCTTCAAGCAGCACATGCTCAAATTGTCTAAGGATTTGCCGTAAGAATAAATCAGGGTTGGCCTGGACAGACATGCATTGAAGTTGTTCCAAGGTGTGTGCATATTGAGCAAATGTCTCAGGCATCTCAACCTCTAACGGACATAGCCTCAATAAGACTTCATTTAGATAAAATCCTGAAAAAAAAGCATCCCCAAAAAAGAAAATGGGTTGATTTACAATTTCGAGTTTACTAAAGTTTTTAAGTTCGGACTTACCAGATGCTTGCAAGCAAATTGGTTGATACTGGGGAGGTGGCGTTTGCCTGAGAATACCATCAATTCGACCATGCTCCTGAGTAAACAAGTGCACAATATGACTTTTTTCACGATATTTACGATGGTGAATTAAATAACCATGCAGTATCTCATTACGCATGATTTGAAATATTAATCCTTGTCTTTCTTTTTCTTGTCGTCTTCATCTTCATCCCCATCTGGAATGACTGCACCCACAACTGCAGCAGTACCTTTAACCACGCCTTTTGTGGTTTTATAAGCCACTTTGACAGGAACAGTAACGATTTTATGAATACACCCTTGTAGAAACAAAACACATGCAACTACGGCCAATACTTTCATCATTACTCTTCCCTCAAAGTTTGTTATTTAACGATTAGATATCGCTATAACCTAAGCTTTTCAATGCACGCTCATCATCAGACCAACCGCCTTTGACTTTCACCCAAAGCGTCAACATGATCTTTTGCTCGAACATTTTTTCCATATCTACACGTGCATCCATACCGATTTTCTTCAGTTTGGCACCCTTCTCACCAATAACAATGGCTTTTTGGCCAGAGCGATCGACAAAAATCGTCGCATCAATATAGGTACACGCCGCTTTAGGACGACCAGTTTTTGGATTAACTGTTGCTTCTTCTGTTTTAAACGACTCAATTTGAACGGTTAGATCATAAGGAAGCTCTTCCCCCAATTGACGCATGATTTTTTCACGGATAATTTCAGAGGCAAGGAAACGCTCTGAACGATCAGTCAATTGCTCAAGTGAATACAGTGGTGGTTGAAATGGTAAATATTTCTCAATCGTGCTGCGCAAATGATCTAAATTTGCACCACGTAATGCTGATACAGGAACAATTTCTGCAAAATTCATTAATTTTGCACGCTCTTGTATCAATGGTAATGCATGGTTTTTATTCTCTAGTGTATCAATTTTATTGATCACAAGAATCACTGGCATATCGGCATTTTTTAGCTTTTCTAACACTAAATCATCATTCTGTGTCCATTTGTCTGCATCAATCACAAACAAAACTAAGTTCACATCACGAAGTGCAGAATGTGCCGCACGGTTCATCATTTTATTGATGGCACGGACTTCTTTTTTGTGCATCCCCGGGGTATCTACGAATACCGCTTGAGATTTTTCGCGTGAGTCAATACCCACAATTTTATGACGTGTGGTCTGTGGTTTACGAGAGGTAATGGAAAGTTTTTGACCCAAAATATGGTTCATCAACGTTGATTTACCCACGTTTGGACGACCAACAATCGCCACAAACCCACTTTTAAAATCGGCTGGAATTTCAGTGCCTTGTGCACTAAAAAACTGACTAATTAAATCGTTACTGTCGCCTTGCGACTCGTGATCAGCATCTACGTGATCGGAATGAGTAGTCATTAAGACTTTTTCTCCAAAATTTCTAAGATTTCTGCCGCTACTGCCTGTTCAGCAAAGCGACGGCTTGAACCTTCACCGTATTTAACAGGGAGCCCTTCAACTGTACATTCAACTTTAAAATGTTGGTTCGGAGCATCACCCTGAATATCTACAACCTCGTAAACCGGGAGAGGTTTTTTACGTGCTTGTAAATACTCCTGCAAACGTGATTTAGGATCTTTCAGTTGATCAGTTGGTTCAATATGATCTAAATATGGCACATACCATTTAAGAACAATCGGTTCCAGAATTTTTAAATCCTGACAATCGACATAGATTGCACCAATGATCGATTCAACGGTATCCGCAAGTATAGACTCGCGATGATGACCGCCAGATTTCAACTCACCTGTACTCAAGATTAATTCTTGACTGAGTTTTAAGTCATTGGCAATTTTTCCTAGCGCTTCCTGACGAACCAGTGTCGCACGCATACGCGTTAGACGCCCTTCATTTTCATGCGGGTAGGCATGGTACAGATAATTGGCAATTATCATACCCAACAATGAATCGCCCAGATATTCTAGGCGTTCATAATTGTATTTATGGCTCACCGATCGGTGGGTCAAGGCCAGTTGTAACAATTCAGGTTGTTTAAACTGATAACCGATACGACTTGCTAAACGAGCTTCATTTAGCTTGGACTGAGCTTTGATCAAAACTTTTCTCGAACTTCAACACAATATCAATATTCAATAAGAAAGGTTTTCTTATTTCATAATCTGTTTTCACTTGTAGACCGTCTACATTAGTGACTTGAGCAATATCTTTAAAATTTAAATCACGTACACCATTCATATCTAAACGCTGTGACATTTGTGACTCAAACTTACTCGGAGCAATATTTTTAGGACTGCTCTTCATCAATTCTTCAATTTCATTGTTGACGAGACGATCGTCAACATACGGTCCCCAAACCGCAATTAAAGCTTTAGCTAAAAAAGCAAAACCAATCACAGCAATTAAAATTGCAATATAAGACGTTCCCCGTTGATGTCTCATTTTATTTTCCTGATGTAAGACTAATCAATACTGCCATTACGACTAAATGAAGGCAGTTTTAAACCAGGTTCCTTATGCATCCACTTGTAAAAAGCACGTCCAGTGAGGTTTTCTTCAGGCACAAAGCCCCAAAAACGACTGTCCGCACTTTGATCGCGATTATCCCCCATCGCGAAATAGTGACCTTCAGGAACCTTAACTTCCCAATATAAACCATTTTCTGTTGAATATTTACCATTTTCAACATAGTTGATAAATGGTGCTTGGCGCGCAACATTGACGCCTTCAAGCTCACGCATGGTAAACGTATGCTTACCCATGGTTTCTTTATGATAAATCGATGTAGGTGTATCAAGTTGATCTTTTTCACGGCTAAATTCTACAGGAACTTTTGCCACCTTTTGACCATTCACACTCAGTTGACCATGATCGTAAATAATATGATCACCTGGTAAACCGACCACTCGTTTAATATAGCTGATGGTTGGTTGTGGTGGATAACGGAATACAATGACATCACCACGTTCAGGTTCACCGACATCAATAATTTTTTTATTAATAATAGGTAATCGTACGCCATACTGATATTTATTCACCACGATAAAATCACCTGTTTCTAAGGTTGGAACCATAGAGTCAGATGGAATATTAAATGGCTCATATAAGAATGAACGCATCACCAAGACTATCGCTAGAATCGGCCAGAAATCATAAGCCCATGCGATAACGACATTTTCATTCCCTTTACCTTTGGTCTGCCGTTGCTTCCAGACAAACTTATCCAACAGCCAAATTAAGAAAAAAATGACTGTGGCAGGAACAAGGATCAAATTAAAGTCAAAATCCATGAGCTCATAAACCTCTATTTATTATCTTTCTACTTTCAATACCGCAAGGAACGCTTCTTGTGGGATTTCAACACTGCCCACTTGCTTCATACGTTTCTTACCTTCTTTTTGTTTCGCAAGAAGTTTCTTCTTACGTGACACGTCACCACCATAACATTTTGCCAATACGTTTTTACGCATCGCTTTTACAGTTGAACGTGCAATGATTTGCGCGCCAATTGCTGCTTGAATAGCCACATCGAACATTTGACGTGGAATCAAATCTTTCATTTTTTCCACAAGTGCAATACCACGATGGCGTGCATCTTGTCGGTGGCAAATCATGGCCAAGGCATCAACCTTTTCACCGTTGATTAACACATCCACCTTAACTAGAGATGAACTCTCAAAACGCACAAAGTTATAATCTAACGATGCAAAACCGCGTGAACATGATTTCAATTTATCAAAGAAATCCATAACTACTTCAGCCATTGGGATTTCAAACGTAATGGCCACTTGGTTCGCCATAAACTTCATATTCTTTTGAACGCCGCGACGTTCAACACATAAAGTCATCACATTACCCAAGTATTCTTGCGGTACTAAAATGTGACATTCAGCAATTGGCTCACGTAAGTCTTCAACTGTTGAACCATCAGGCATTTTAGAAGGACTGTCGATATAAATGGTTTGACCATTTTTCATCACCGCTTCATAAATTACGGTTGGTGCTGAAGAAATCAGGTCCAGATCATACTCACGTTCTAAACGTTCTTGTACAATTTCCATGTGCAGCATACCCAAGAAGCCACAACGGAAGCCAAAACCAAGTGCATCTGAACTTTCAGGTTCAAAGAACAACGCTGAGTCATTAATTTGCAGTTTGTGCAGCGCCTCACGGAACGGTTCAAATTCACTTGAATCGATTGGGAATAAACCTGCATAGACCTGTGGTTTCACTTTTTTGAAACCCGGTAAGCTTTCAACTTCTGGTGTAGTTGCCAAGGTAATCGTATCACCAACTGGAGCACCAAAAATATCTTTAATACCCGCGATCACGAAACCAACTTCACCTGCTTCGAGCATGTCAGTTTCTGTATGTTTAGGATTAAAAATACCTACTGAGGTGATGATGTGCGTTTGACCAGTTGATTTCATCAACATTTTATCGCCTTTACGCACACGACCTTCTTTAATACGAACTAAAGAAACCACGCCCAAATAGTTGTCGAACCAAGAGTCAACAATTAAGGCTTGTAATGGTGCATTACGATCGCCTTCGGGTGCAGGAATGACATTGACTAGTGTTTCAAGCACCCCTTCAATGCCTAGACCGGTTTTAGCTGAACATGTAGGTGCTTCAGTCGCTTCGATACCAATAATGTCTTCAATTTCTTGAATAACACGCTCTGGCTCTGCTTGCGGCAAATCAATTTTATTTAAAACAGGTAGTACTTCTAAACCTTGTTCAATTGCTGTATAGCAGTTAGCAACAGACTGTGCTTCGACACCTTGTGCAGCATCGACAACCAACAGTGCACCTTCACACGCAGCCAATGAACGTGAAACTTCATAAGAAAAGTCAACGTGCCCAGGTGTGTCAATGAAGTTGAGTTGGTATTCTTCACCGTTAGGATGAGTGTAATACAAAGTCACAGACGTAGCTTTAATCGTGATACCACGCTCACGTTCTAATTCCATAGAATCTAGAACCTGTGCCTGCATTTCACGATCTTGCAGGCCACCACAAGTTTGAATAAATCGGTCGGCAAGCGTCGACTTACCATGGTCGATATGCGCAATGATCGAGAAGTTACGAATGTTTTTTATATCAACAGATTTTTTAGCTTGCGCCATGGGCTACCTTGGAAAAATAAAAGCGCTATGCATGCAATTCTTTATGCATAGCAAAAGCCGAATAGAAATTGCCGAGGATTATAGCAGATGGATTTTTCAAAGTATCGAAAATAATGCATTGCTTTTATGCTAACCACTTATCCTGCGTGTAGAACTTAACTAGTCTTCGCTTTAATATGAGGATTCATTTAAAAATCAGAAATCATAAGTACTAAAATCAAGCGGATTTATGCTATCTGCGATGGGTTGATAAGCTTGGGTAAATGTTGGCGACATGCGCTTTGGACGCCCTGTAGCAATTTCAATGCATGCCCACTGTGTATTGCCTGTAAATAATATCGCTTTGTCTTTAGGGCGATAAAATACATACTGCCGAAACGAATACAATGCATTGATATCATTTAGCCAAGTTCGTAAAATAATCTCCTCACCTTCGAGCGCTGCTTTACGATATTGCACATGATGCTCAACAGCGACCATGGCATGCTTCAATTCAATATATTCTTTTAAGCCTAAACCCAAAGCTTCAATATGTGCTGTCGCGACATCTTGCATCCAACTGACGTACACCACGTTATTCACATGATTTAATGTGTCGATATGTTCAGCTTGAACTGTAATTTTTAAATCAAAGATATCGCTCATAGCGTCCTGCAAATTTTAAATTGTGGCCCACAGTCTACCCATTTTTATCTAAGGGTGAATTGCAAAAACGCTAAAGTTAAAAAACCACTCGCTTGGAGTGGTTTTCATTTAGTAAATCATTACTGAATACGCATGCCCACAATCGCACGCTGTCCCTGACGAATCAAAGAAACACGTGCAATGCTACCATTTTTCAACTCAGAAATAACTTTCACAAAATCTTCAGCATTGTTTACGACTTTATTATTAACTTGGGTGACAACATCCCCCGGCTGAATTCGTGCTTGTGAAGCTATACCTCCTGCACGTACATCTTGAATTAAAACACCGCCTTTTAGACTCAGTTGTTTTAATTCATCTGCGTTTAAGTTGCGAATTGACACCCCGATCACTGGACCTTTTTTCACAGATGTCGTTTCAGCTTTTGCAGGCGTATCATCTGGTGCTGTGATCAAGGTTGCTGAAATATTTTGGCGTTTATCATCACGCAGCACTTCAAGCTGAATACTTTGATTTGGACCTGTACGATTAAGATAATTCAGCAGTTCACCTGTACGTGAAATTGGTGTGCCATTAAATTTCAAAATGACATCACCCACTTTAAAGCCAGCTTTTGCAGCAGGTGAATTTGGTGCAACTTGAGTAATCAAAGAACCTTCTGGTTTTGAAAGGTTATAAGACTCTGCAAGATTACGATCGATATCTTGTAGCATGACGCCTAAATAAGCACGTGTTACCTTGCCGTTTTTCTTTAATTGGTCTGCAACATCCATTGCAACATCAATGGGAATCGAGAACGATAACCCCATATAACCGCCTGTACCACTAAAGATACGAGAATTTACCCCGACCACTTCACCAGACTGATTAAATAATGGACCACCAGAATTACCCGGGTTCAATGCCACGTCGGTTTGAATGAATGGAACCGAGGTTTCTCCCATCATATTACGCATTTTAGCACTAACGATTCCTGCTGAAGCTGAATAGTCAAAGCCAAATGGTGAACCAATGGCCAACACTGGCTCACCTACACGTAAACGGTCAACATTGCCTGTGCGTAGCTCAGGAAAATTTGAACCTTTGACCTTTAACAAAGCCACGTCAGTCCGCTCATCACTACCCACAACTGTGGCATCAATTTCACGGCGGTCATTCAGTACAATGGTGACTTTCGAGGCATCTTCTACCACATGGTGATTTGTCAATAAATAACCATCTTTACTAATAAAGAATGCGCTTCCATAACCGGTCTTTTCTTGCGGCATTTTTTGCTGCGGAATAACCACCTGATTACCGAAAAAGCGT
This sequence comes from Acinetobacter sp. YH12094, assembly GCF_013419295.1. NCBI lineage: Bacteria > Pseudomonadati > Pseudomonadota > Gammaproteobacteria > Moraxellales > Moraxellaceae > Acinetobacter > Acinetobacter sp. YH12094. The sequence goes on along the minus strand of NZ_VPAK01000002.1, from coordinate 145,495 downwards.
CGTAATATTTCTGGGACTTGTTGCTGCAAAAGCTCTTCTTGACTAAGCTTTTTAACCACATTCACGCTTACGACAGCTGGGCTGACTTGTTCAACCAAATTGGAAAAATCAACAGGACCCGCTGCCTGAGTCTGCACGCTAGCAACCGTAAACACAGCTGCATAGAGTCCCTTTTGTAAATACGATTTATTCATTGTTAGCATTCACTCAATTGTGCTTATCATTTGAAATACGTTAGTTTTTATCACAATGCAAGTCTAAGCTTCGTAATAAAATGTTTGATGATTATTTATGATAAACAATCTTAAACATTCCTTAAATATTACAGATCTATGAATATTTTTCATTATTTAGTTAATTTATAGTCATTGCGTTTTTAGGCAAAAACAGTTGTGATGATCGGACATTTTTAAAATTAGCTGATGGACATGTCTAATTTAAACACGATACATCAATTTGATGTAATTATTGTGGGAAGTGGCGGTGCAGGCCTAAGTTTAGCCCTATCGCTACCAGATCATTTTAATATTGCTGTTTTAGCTAAATCGACGCTGACGGATGCCAGCACATATTATGCCCAAGGTGGTGTTGCTGCCGTCCTCGATAAAACAGATTCCATTGAACAGCATATCAATGACACCATGATTGCCGGTGCGCATTTATGTGAAATGGCGGCGGTAAAACAAACCGTTGAAGGTGGTAAATCTTCTGTCGATTTTCTACTGAATCAGGGTGTGCAATTTACTTTAGACGACCAAGAACAGTTACATCTGACACGTGAAGGTGGTCACTCTCACCGGCGGATTATCCATGCAGCAGATGCCACAGGTCGTGCTATTTCCACAACATTGGTTGAACGTGCGCAAGAAAAAGCCAATATTCATATTTTTGAAAATTTTATTGCAATCGATTTAATCACGGCACAAAAATTAAATCCTGAAGCTGAAAACCGTGCTCTCGGTCTGTATGCTTTAGATGAAAAAACCGAAAAAGTACATACCTTTTTAGCACCCTTCACTGCCCTTGCCTGTGGTGGTGCCATGAAGGCATATTTATATACATCAAATCCCGACATTGCGACGGGTGATGGTATTGCCATGGCGTATCGTGCAGGCTGCCGTGTTGCCAATATGGAGTTTAACCAATTCCATCCAACCTGCTTATACCATCCTCAAGCTCGCTCTTTCTTAATTACCGAAGCGATGCGTGGCGAAGGTGCCTATTTACGTCTTCCAGATGGTGAACGCTTTATGTTGCGCTTTGATGAGCGTGCCGAATTAGCACCACGCGATATCGTAGCGCGCGCTATTGATTATGAAATCAAACGTCTAGGAATTCGTCATGTTTGGCTTGATATCACCCATAAACCTGCAGAATTTGTCAAAGAACATTTCCCAACATTGTATGAACGCTTAATGGAACTCGGTATTGATATTACCAAAGAAATGATCCCAGTAGTTCCTGCAGCACACTACACCTGTGGTGGCGTTGTGGTTGATGAAAACAGTCAGACCGATATTCCAGGCCTATATGCCATTGGGGAAACCTCTTATACCGGCCTACATGGTGCAAACCGTATGGCGAGTAACTCCTTACTGGAATGTTTTGTCTATGGTATGAGTGCTTCAGCACATATCACAGCACAGCATCAAGGAACTTATCAGGCGCCTCATGTCCCAGAATGGGATGACTCGCAAGTGACCAACCCTGATGAAGACGTGGTGATTTTGCAGAATTGGGATGAACTTCGCCAAACCATGTGGAACTACGTCGGTATTGTCAGAACAACCAAGCGACTTCAACGTGCGCTCCATCGTATTGAAATGCTTAAGCGTGAAATCACCGAGTATTATCAAGATTATCAAGTCAGTAAAAATCTGATTGAACTCCGTAACTTAGTATTGGTATCAGAAATGATTGTGCGCTGTGCAATGGAACGTAAAGAGTCTCGTGGTCTGCATTTCACTTTAGACTATCCTGAACAAGCAGACGAACTACGTAAAACTGTGTTAAGTCCACCCGATTTCACGGTTGATTGCCCTGTAGTCAATACTGAATTAGTTTCTTAAAACTTTTAAATCAAAAAAAGCCGCACATGAAGTCGGCTTTTTTTGATTTTACTATCCATAAATACGTAGCGCAGCTTTGAAAGTTTCTAAGTGTAGATTTACCAGATCATTCATATTCTGATAACCCCCAGCCAATACAAACATCAATGGTATATCTGCACGTTTAGACAAGTTAAAGACCATTTCTTCACGTTTTTGTATCAAAGCGGTGCTAAACCATGATGAGCCAAAAGGGTCAGCTTGATGACAATCCATCCCTGCTTGATAAATAATTAAATCTGCACCCCATGCTTTAGCTTGCTGTATTCCTTCATGTATAGCCAAAGTATATTGTGCGAAATTTCCACGATCTTTATGCACATGCCGTGTTAAAGAACGTTCATAAGTAGGACAACCAAAATGTAGCCCATAAATACTAAAATTAAAAAGGTTCTCTAACCGTCTAGTAAAATCAGCTGTGCCGTTCCCCCCATGTTGATCGCAATCGAGTACAAAGATTTTTTTATTCGGATTCTGCTGTGCCACCAAAGCCAAACCATTGAATGTGCAATATGATCCGCCATATTCATACACTGCATGGTGAAAACCTTGTGCAACATTTGCTGCAATGCCTTTTTGCAAAGCCATTTCTGCTGCCATCAACTGCCCTGCATTGATTCTCAGCACTGCATCTCGAAGCTGAGTATTCCAAGGCTTAAAACCTGAAAAGGTCGCAAGCTTAGTGGGCTGCCCTATCATAAATGCGTCCACATAAACAGGATCATGCACTTGGCTTAAAATTTCAGCGTCGATACACTCAGGCTCATGTATTCTGATGTTCTGCCATTGTTCTAAAGCTGTTCCAACCGCCAATAATTTTTCCATACTATTGGTATGAGTATGAGCAAAATATTTTGGCGAAAAGCATACATCTAACATGATGGAAACACTCAAAGTTGCGCTATTGCCACATCAATTAATTGCTGAAGCTCAGTCGTACCTGGGCTATACAGACCATTATCCACTTGCTGCTGAAAATGTGTACTGAAGGCACGCTTTCGATTTTGAGGCGACACTGACAAAGTCGTTAAACGTAAAAACCACCACCCAGAAATAGCCTGATAAGGAATCACAAAGCCTTTAAACTCACGATTCCCCCGTTTTTCAACTAATTGTTCTGCATCATAATCAACGGAAAAAAGTGAACCGGCTGGAATACGGACACCATTCATGAGTACAGGTTTCAAGCTGATACAAGAATGGTTATCCCCCATATTTAATTTTTCCATAAATAAGGGCTGACCGTATTCATCTACAAAAATATTAATTTCACCGCTACGAAATACACGTCGATGTGCAATTTTTAAAAAGAAATTTTCAGCCATCGGACAAGAGCCAACTTTTGGCTTATTAGCCAGTGCTTGCACTTCAACGATTTGGTTTTCAGTTGCCGATTTTGGCAAAATCAGATCTTCAATCAAGGTACAAATAAGCTGACTTTCTTCCAAATTTGCATGTTGCTGGATTTGACGCAAACTTTTTTGAAAATGCAATTCTTTCTGTAAAACCTCGTAAAAGTCTGGGGATTGTTTCAATTGCTGAATATTTTGATTTAAATCTAGATGACGCCAACTAGACAAATCTAAATGATAAGCACGACTATGATCTAAAATTTTGCGTAAACCATGCGTGTCATATTGATCAAAAAGTTTGAGATCTTGAAATTCATGTGATGCACGCGGCACATTAATATATTCAGCTAACACACGTGTGGCTTGGGTATAGCCACAGCCACGTCGTTCAGTTTGATGTGAGTAATGCTCATTCAACATTTCTGTCAATTTTTCTGACAAAGGATATGCATGCTCCTGAAAGAGCCGAACAACTTCATGTGCAGTAGCAGTCATGTATTTAACCAATCAAATCTGTGATTCAATTATAGATTTAAAATAACACTTATGAGTTGATTGATTTCCACTAAGCTCTTGAAATTATGCAAATAAAAATACACTACGCAGAAAATTCACCAACCAATGCACAATTTATTTAGACAGACTGCTGCATTTTAATCCAATCTAATGGATCAACTGCATATTTTCAGTTCAATGTCGCTGCGGAGGAATCGAATAACTCCCTGTTATATGTGCAACGGGCTCATCCACACCTACTGAATACACCAACACTTCACCATAAATTATACTTTTGCCCACTTTTAACAATCGACACTCGCCTATTAAATCTTGATTGGCTTCTGGTTTTCTTAAAAAATTAATATTCATATTGGTCGTGACCGCAAGCCCTACAATCCCGATCTCCCCCAATATTGCCACATATAGCGCAAAGTCAGCCAAAGTCATCATAGTCGGGCCAGAAATCGTATTGCCCGGTCTTAGATCTTGTTCTGTGACATGCCAAATTAAGGTCGCGGTTTGCTGTCCAACTTCTTGAATCGTGCAGTTTTTTAAACTTGGGGCAAATTCACGTTGTAAAAAATCAATAATCGCCTGCTTTCGATGCGGCATAAAAAAATCATCCATAACTTATGCTATGAATGATTTTTAAATCAAATACCTAAAGATTACTATGGCATTTTAGATCTGCGGCAAATGCAATAATGCCTGTTGAAAAACCTGTTCAGGTGTTTGCGTCGCATCAAGGCGCTTCATGCGTGCAGGCTCATTTTCATGGATTTCAGCAAAACCTGAACGCACTTTCTCAAAGAACGTTGCTTTCTCTTGTTCAAAACGGTCTAAAGCACCACGCTCTCTTGCTCTTAACATTCCTGTTTCAATCGGTGCATCAAGCCAAAAAGTAATATCCGGTATACGCGCAACAAAACTTGCATTTAAGACATTGAGCTTGTCACGATCTAAACCACGTCCTGCACATTGATAAGCAAAACTCGAATCGGCAAAACGATCACATAAAACGATTTTACCTTCTGCCAATGCAGGTAAAATCACGCGCGCCAAATGCTGTGCGCGTGCAGCATACATAAGTAACAACTCTGTATCATCACTCATTGCTTCATCATGATTGACGGCCAAAAGTAATGCACGAATTTGTTCAGCCATAGGTGTACCACCCGGCTCACGTGTAAGTACGACATTTTTACCCAAATTTTGGAAATGATCATGTAATTTACGAATGAGTGTAGTTTTACCCACACCTTCCGTGCCTTCAAAGCTAATAAACATGCTCACTCCTTAGTTTTTCGCACGAATTACAGATAAATATTCTTGTACCGCGCGGTTATGGTCTTGCAAATTACTGCTAAATTTATGGCCGCCATTTCCTGTTGCAACAAAATATATATTGTTAGATGAATCAGGATGCATTGCAGCTTCAATAGCTTTTTGACTCGGCAAAGCAATCGGTGTAGGCGGTAAGCCATTGATCGTATAAGTATTATATGCTGTAGGTGTACGTAAATCTTGGCGAGTGATATTGCCTTGGTATTTATCGCCCATGCCATAAATCACAGTTGGATCTGTTTGCAAACGCATCCCTTGTTTGAGACGACGCACAAATACACCAGACACTTGTTCAAGCTCACTATCAATACTGGTTTCTTTTTCAATAATCGATGCCATGATCAAGGCTTCATATTTATCTTTATACGGTAAATTTTGAGCTCGATTGTTCCAAGCCTGATCTAAGGCTTTGATTTGTCGGTTATACAAATCCTTCAAAATTTTGCGATCAGACTCGCCTTTTGCAAAGAAATAAGTATTCGGAGCAAATAAACCTTCTGGGTGTGAATACGGAATACCCAGTTCCTGCAAAATCTTTGAATAAGGCAGATTGCTAATGTCATGCGTTACCAATGGGTCATTTTTTAAAGCATCAATGAGTTGCTTAAATGTCGTCCCTTCGATCACTAAAATACGATTCATTTGTGCATTTTCAGAATTCGAAATCAACTCCATAACTTCTCGCACACTCATGCCTTCATGGATTTCATACACACCTGCTTTTAAGGTGTCATTGATCATGAACTTTTGGTACAACTTCAAAATAATAGGAAAATGAACTTGTTTCTCTTTGGCTAGTCTGTCAATAAATCCTGAATAGGTATCCCCTGCACCAATCGCCAACATTTGCTTTTTGCCTTCCACAGGATAGGCTTTAAACAAACTCGACCACAGTAAAATCGCCACAAGTACAACGATACCAAGTAGCACAACCAAACATGCTTTAAATGGAAAACCTGCTTTGGCAGATTTTTTCTTATTTGTTTTTTTAGACACGGTGGACATATTAACGAATCTGACTTAATTGAAGTGTTCGGAAAAGTTCAATACAAGCTTGAACATCTAACTCAACTCCATTCAGAGTTGATGCAATTTTCATGGGACTTAAGGCATTACAGAAAAAAACACTCTGAAAATGCGTAATTTCATCCATATTGACGTGACGTTGAGTACATGGAATCTGAAGCTGCTGCATCCGTTTTAAAATTTCTGCACGCATGACACCATGCACGCCATTATAACGAAGTTCGGGTGTAATCCATCCTTCATTTGTGCGAATAAAACAATTACTGCTCACACCTTCAACAACTGTACCTTGCACATCCGTCACCAAAGCTTCGCCCCATGGGGTTTGATCCAACTCTGCTTTGAGCATAACTTGTTCTAATCGATTTAAGGACTTCAAACCCACCAAACTTGGCATGGTTAACCCAATGGCTTGATGTAATACACCACTTTCGACAGTTTCGTACTCAAAATCAGCAACGGTTTTAGGGTAATAAAACACCCAAACATCTGCTGGGTGCTCAGGTAAACTATAGCCACGCTGACCAATACCACGACTCAACACAATTTTTAAAGTGCCATTGACGACATCTTGTTTACGTAACAATTTTAAAGTGTCTTCAATAAGGTTTAAATCTGCATTTAGCTTTAATCGCTCATTGCTCAGTTTTAATCGTGCAATATGCAAAGCTAAAAGTTCTATTTGTCCTTGGCGAATACGTGCCGTGCTAAAACAGCCATCGCCATAGTGAAAGGCGCGATCAAGTAAATTAACTTGTTCTATTTGCTGCGCATTTTTAAAACACTGCATACGTCGTCATCCCAATTACATCACTTTATTTTAAAAAATAATCGCTCAGCATATATTTCTTTTTTGTTCATATTAAATTCTTTTTTAATTATTTTTTCTGCATTAAAACTACAGATATTCTTGCCTGATCCAACAAAAAATGTATAAAAATTGAGGACAACATGAATCTATCGAAATTAAAACTTGGGGTTTTGGCTGCATTCATTTCTGCCACAGTATTTAGTGCATCTGCCAAAGATTTCTTAAATGTGTCATATGATCCAACCCGTGAATTGTATGACAACTTCAATAAAGACTTTAGTGTTTATTGGAAAAAAACCACAGGCCAAGACATTAACTTTAAACAATCTCATGGTGGCTCAGGCAAACAGGCTCGTGCAGTTATTGATGGTCTAGATGCCGATGTTGTTACGTTGGCTTTGGCTGCTGATATTGATGAAATTGCTGCACGTGGTTTAGTTGCAAAAGACTGGCAAAAAAAATTCCCGCAAAACTCAACGCCATATACATCGACCATTGTGTTCTTAGTGCATAAAGGCAACCCGAAAGGCATTAAAGACTGGGGCGATTTAATTAAACCGGGTGTCGACATTATTACCCCGAACCCAAAAACATCGGGTGGTGCGCGCTGGAACTATCTAGCAGCGTGGGCTTGGGCAAAACATCAAGCAGGTGGTAATGATGCAAAAGCCCAAGAATTTGTCCGTCAAATTTATAAGCAAACCAAAGTCCTCGACTCAGGCGCACGTGGTGCAACAACTACATTCGCTGAACGTGGTATTGGTGACGTGTTATTGGCTTGGGAAAATGAAGCACATTTGGCAGTTCGTGAACAGCCGGGTAAGTTTGAGATTGTGACCCCTTCATTTTCTATCTTGGCCGAGCCACCTGTTGCGATTGTAGAAAAAAATGCCAAGAAAGATGGCAATGAAAATTTAGCCAAAGCGTATTTAAATTATCTGTACTCACCTGCAGGTCAAACTATTGCCGCACAGAACTATTATCGTCCACGTAATGCGGCAGTTTTAGCAAAATATAAAAATGTTTTTAAACCTTTAAAACTCGTCACGATTGATAAAGAGTTTGGTGGTTGGAGCAAAGTGCAGAAAAAACATTTTGAAAATGGTGGTGTCTTTGATCAAATCGTGAAGATCAATAATTCAAAATAATGCTTTAAATACTGAAAAGCATCTTCCTTTCGCATAAGGTCGATGCTTTTTTTCGTAGACACACTTATTATCTTTTTTATTCATATAAAATTCGTTTTTAATTATTTTTTATGCATAAAGATTGGCGCTATTCTTCATCCATGTTACAGACTAAGTAAAAATTATTAAGGTTCACATGAGTCTTTCCGCAAAATTAAAATTGGGTGTTCTTGCAGCAGTCATCTCGACGGTTTCTTTTGGCGCAGCTGCGAAAGATTTTTTAAACGTATCTTACGACCCAACGCGTGAACTCTATGAAAGTGTGAATAAAGACTTCAGCAAATATTGGGAAAGCCGTACAGGTCAAAAAATTAATTTTAAACAATCTCATGGTGGTTCAGGCAAACAAGCGCGTGCAGTCATTGATGGCTTAGATGCCGATGTAGTGACTTTAGCACTTGCAGCGGATATTGATGTGATTGCAGAAAAAGCCAAACTTTTACCTGCAGATTGGCAGAAGAAACTTCCACAAAACTCAACGCCATATACCTCAACGATTGTATTCTTAGTCCGTAAAGGCAACCCCAAAGCAGTTAAAGATTGGGGCGATCTAGTTAAACCAGGCGTGGGTATTATCACTCCAAATCCGAAAACCTCAGGCGGTGCACGTTGGAACTATTTAGCTGCATGGGCTTGGGCAAAACATCAAGCGGGTGGTAATGATACAACGGCTCAAGAATTTGTCCGTAAGATTTATAAAAACACCAAAGTACTCGATTCAGGCGCACGTGGTTCGACTACGACCTTTGCTGAACGTGGCATTGGTGATGTATTACTGGCTTGGGAAAATGAAGCACATTTAGCGATTCGTGAACAACCGGGTAAATTTGAAATTGTGACCCCTTCACTTTCAATTTTAGCTGAGCCACCTGTTGCTGTTTTAGAAAAAAATGCAGAGAAAAAAGGCAATCTTTATTTAGCCAAAGGTTATTTAAACTTCCTTTATTCACCACGTGGTCAGCAAATCGCAGCTCAGAACTTTTACCGTCCACGTAACGCTATAACGCTTGCACAATACGCGTCAGTCTTTAAGCCACTTAAACTCGTAACCATTGATAAAGAATTTGGTGGTTGGGATAAAGTCCAAAAAGCACACTTTGAAAATGGCGGCGTGTTTGACCAAATCGTCAAAGCCAACAATGGAAAATAAGACCATTCATTGACTGAATCAGGAGAACTTGACATGACACATACAGTAATTGTCCCGGGTGTAGGCGGTAGTGAACACGCACATTGGCAATCTTGGTTACAACGTCAGCTCATGTCTAGCTCTCGTGTTCAGCAAAAAGACTGGAATCATCCTGTACTCAAGGACTGGATTAAACAATTCGTTCAAACCGTACGACCTTTACAGGGTGAAATTCAAATTGTGGCGCATAGCTTTGGTTGTTTAACCACGGTGGCAGCATTGGCCTTGTATCCAGAACTCAATAAAAAAATCAAAAATTTAGTTTTGGTTGCGCCAGCCAATCCAGCACGCTTTGGAGAAAAAGGCTTTGCACGCGACAGTACAACGGATTACAAAGCTTTTTTTCATCAGCTGAGTATTCGTGTGCCGACAACGATGTTGATTAGTGAAAATGATCCTTGGCTTGGCTTTGAAGATGCAAAACAACTTGCTGATGCTTGGAAGCTTTACCCTGTGAATATGGGTGCTGTAGGACACATTAATGTTGCATCAGGTTTTGGACCGTTTCCTGAAATTTTCAATTACTTAATTTCAGAAAACCACATGAAACATATCAGCTTTACTGATGAAAACAAGTATTTATTTCAATTTGCTTTTTAAGTACTGAGCATTAAGCTTGTCGCAAAATCATTTATTCAATTTTGCTGACCTTTTAAGTCAGCTTTTCTCATTTTGAGGAGTCAACATGTCGCAGCGATCCCGAGTGCTGCCAGGATTTGGTCTTTCTCTAGGCTTTACCCTAGCGTATTTATCCTTAATTGTGCTCATTCCCCTTTCGGCCGTATTTATTAAATCTTTAGGTATCGGTTGGGATGGACTATGGGAAATTTTAAGCTCAGAACGTATTTTAAAATCGTTACAACTGAGTTTTAGTGCCGCCATTATTGCTGCGTTAGTCAATGTGGTTTTTGGTTTGCTCTTAGCATGGTGTTTGGTTCGTTATACCTTCCCGGGTAAACGTATTGTCGATGCTTTGGTTGATTTACCTTTTGCATTGCCAACTGCCGTTGCGGGTATTGCATTAACTTCGTTATATGCACCGACTGGTTGGATCGGTCAGTACCTTGAACCCATTGGCATTAAAGTCGCATATACCCCGATCGGTATTACCTTGGCTCTCATCTTTATTGGTATTCCTTTTGTGGTTCGCACTGTACAGCCTGTACTGAGTGATCTAGAAACTGAACTTGAAGAAGCAGCTTCGGCACTGGGCGCAAACCGCTTTCAGATCGTGACCAAAGTGATCTTACCTATTCTATTTCCAGCGCTGTTAACAGGTTTTGCTTTGGCATTTGCTCGTGGTGTGGGTGAATATGGATCGGTGATTTTTATCGCAGGTAACCAACCCTTCAAGACTGAAATTGCCCCATTGATGATTATCTCTCGCCTTGAGGAATATGATTATGCAGGTGCGACCACGATTGCTGTTGTGATGCTGGTGATTTCTTTTGCCATTTTATTCTTAATTAACTTGGTTCAAGCATGGGCAAGTCGCCGTACAGGGAGAACTGCACGATGAATACGAACAGTAATGCGCTTGCGGAAAAATTACAGTCGCGTGATGCAACGCGTGAACCGACATGGGTTCGTTATACCCTAATCATCATTGCTTTAATTTTCTTCTTAAGCTGCCTGATTCTGCCATTGGTTTTGGTTTTCGTTGAAGCCTTTAAACAAGGTGTTGGCGTTTACTTCCAAGCACTGGTACATCCAGATACATTATCAGCAGTAAAACTTACGCTACTGACAGCTGTGATTGCCGTACCGTTAAACGTTGTCTTTGGTGTAGCTGCGGCATGGTCTGTTGCCAAGTTTAATTTCCGTGGTAAATCTATTTTAACCACGATTATTGATATGCCATTTTCAGTCTCTCCAGTCATTGCAGGCTTAATGTTGGTACTGATTTTTGGTACTCAAGGTTGGTTAGGCGGCTGGCTGATGGATAACGACATCAAAATTTTATATGCCGTTCCAGCCATTGTCCTTGCTACTGTGTTTATTACCGTTCCTTTTGTGGCACGTGAGTTGATTCCATTAATGGAAGCTCAAGGGACAGAGGAAGAAGAAGCAGCTATCGTATTGGGTGCTTCAGGCTGGCAGACTTTCTGGAAAGTGACACTTCCAAATATCAAATGGGGCTTAATCTACGGCGTGATTCTATGTAATGCACGTGCAATGGGTGAGTTTGGTGCTGTTTCTGTAGTTTCAGGTCACATTCGTGGCGAAACCAATACCTTACCGCTACACGTAGAAATCCTTTATAACGAATATACCTTTAGTGCTGCTTTTGCTGTGTCTTCACTATTAGCGCTCTTGGCGATTGTGACCCTGATTTTAAAAACATGGGTTGAACTACGTCAGGAACGACAAGACAAGCGTAAAGAAGATTCACAAGTTTCTTAAGGAATGACCTCATGAGTATTCAAGTAAAAAATATTGAAAAACACTTTGGTGCATTCCATGCACTTAAAAATATCTCTTTAGATTTCCCTGATGGCCAGCTCGTTGCGCTGCTTGGCCCATCTGGCTGTGGTAAAACCACCCTGCTCCGTATCATTGCAGGACTTGAATCTGCCGATAGCGGTCAAGTCATTCTAGAAGGTGAAGATGCCACTAAAGTTCATGTCCGTGAACGTGAAGTTGGTTTTGTATTCCAACATTATGCACTATTCCGTCATATGACCGTATTTGACAACATTGCTTTTGGTTTACGCGTACGCCCACGTGCAACACGCCCATCTGAAGCAGAGATCAAAAAACGGGTTACTCGTTTGCTTGATCTTGTTCAGCTTGGCTTCTTGGCTGACCGTTACCCAGCTCAGCTTTCAGGTGGTCAACGTCAACGTATTGCCTTAGCGCGTGCTTTAGCGGTTGAACCGCGTGTGTTATTACTGGATGAACCTTTTGGTGCATTGGATGCCAAAGTTCGTAAAGAATTACGCCGCTGGTTACGTACCTTACATGACGAACTCCACATCACCTCTATTTTCGTGACCCATGACCAAGAAGAAGCGCTTGAAGTGGCCGATCAAATCATTGTGATGAATAAAGGCAACGTAGAACAGATTGGCTCGCCACGTGAAGTTTATGAAAAACCTGCAACACCATTTGTATTTGACTTTTTAGGTCAAGCCAACCGTTTTGAAGGTCAAAATAGCAATGGCCTTATTCAAATTGGTGAAGACCGAATTTTGTTGCCACAAAATGCCAATGCACCGCAAGGCAATGTCATTGCCTTTGCTCGTCCGGATGAACTGCGTATTCATGCACAGCCGCAAGAAAATGCCATCCAAGCGACTTTTGTACGTGAGCTTTGGATTGCAGGTAAAGTCATTGCTGAACTGCATGACCGCCAAGGCAATCTGATCGAAATTTCATTAACGGCTGATGAAGCGAAAGCGCATCAATTCCGCCCAAATCAAACGGTATGGTTAAGTGCAACAAACTTGCATTTATTTGAAAACCAAGTTGCATAAAACAAAAAGTTGGGGCCGTCACAAGCCCCACTTGCTTTTAAGGTAAAATAAAATTATGAATTTCCAACAATTAAGAATTATTCGAGAAACCGTACGTCAGAATTTTAATTTAACAGAAGCATCTGCTGCACTTTACACTTCGCAGTCAGGCGTGAGTAAACACATCAAAGATCTAGAAGATGAACTTGGTGTACAGCTGTTCATCCGTAAAGGTAAACGTCTACTCGGTTTAACCGAACCAGGCCAGTCATTATTGGGTATCGTTGAACGCATGCTCGTGGATGCTGACAATATTAAACGTCTGGCAGATGACTTTAACAAAGTAGATGAAGGGACATTGACGATTGCTACCACACATACGCAAGCACGTTATGTCTTGCCGCCGATTGTGAACCAATTTAAAAAAGAATTTCCAAAAGTTCATCTAATTTTGCAACAAGCAAGCCCTATTGAAATTACAGAAATGCTCCTTCAAGGTGAAGCGGATATCGGGATCGCAACCGAATCATTAACCAATGAAGATAACCTGGCAAGCGTGCCTTACTACAACTGGCAACACAGCATCATTACGCCTAAAGAGCACCCACTGACCCAAAAATCAAATATCACCATTGAAGATTTATCGAACTATCCAATTATTACCTATCACGGTGGTTTTACAGGTCGTTCAAAAATTGATAAAGCCTTTGAAGATTCAGGCTTTGATGTTGATATCGTGATGTCCGCACTTGATGCAGACGTTATTAAAACCTATGTTGAACTTAATATGGGAGTGGGTATTGTCAACGATGTGGCATATGACCCAGAACGAGATTACCGTTTAAAACAAATTCCAACCGATATTTTCGGGGTCAATACCACTTGGATTGCTGTTCGCAAAGGACATTTGCTACGCGGTTATGGCTATGAGTTTATTTCTTTATGCTCACCAGATGCTGACATCAAAGCGTTGAAAAAAGTCGCTTACCCAGAAGACTGATATCCCAATTGACGAATTAAAGAGGACACATGCTGTCCTCTTTTTTATTGGTAAATTCATATTTTATCTAAGTTTTCTTGGCTTTATTTTTAATTGTGATTAAAATACGTTCAACACAATAAAAATTAAAACTTCATCACTTCCGACCCATAAGCCAGGACTTTATGAAAAATCAATTCGTCGCAGTGGCAGTCGGTATCATCTGCCCCATACAAATCATGTATGCAGCAGGGATAGAAAACTCAGATCAATCGATCTCGGCCTTTCTTGAACCCGGAAATTATACTGAAGTCAGTTTGGCTTATGTCGATGCTCAAGTGGGCGGCAAAGTTCAAAACCAAGGTTTAATTAGTGAACTAGGCGTAACTGATTTTTCTACAGGGAATCTCGCCCATCAACAATTTTCTGGGAAATTTGCACTTAAAATTCAACCGCATGAAAATATTTCTGCGGGGGTGATTTATGAACAACCCTTTCATACCGATATCAGTTATCAATATAGTCCACGCTTACCAGATGGCTCAAATATCGATATTGAAAGCGCCGATATTAACTTTAGAACGCATAACCTAACTGGGCTGGTAGGCTATCAACCCAATAAAAATTGGAATATTTATAGCGGTTTAAGCCTACAAACATTTAAGGGTGATTTAAAAATTTCTGGACAACAATATGCTGCTCTCAATGGCTACCATGCCGATTTTAAACAAGATGAAGCGCTTGGTTGGCTGCTCGGATTCAGTTATCAAATCCCTGAATATGCTATTAAAACTAGCCTAACCTATCGTTCAAAAATCAAACATAAAAATAAGACCTCTGAATCAACTTTATATTCAAATGGTCCTTTTCAATTAGTACTTGACACCCATACCTCAATTCAAACGCCACCAAGCGTCAATTTTGATTTTCAAACAGCCATTAGCCCACACAATGTTGTATATGGCACAGTTCGGTGGATTAATTGGAAAGATTTCAACATTCAGCCACCGCAGTTTAATGCCGTGCTTCAATACACAGCACTCGATCCACAATACCGTGATTTAACTGATATCCAATTGGTGGAATATCAGAAAGATCAATGGTCAGGAAAGTTAGGGATTGCACATCAATTGAATCCGAGTTGGCTCGCTGCTGCAGAGTTTATTTGGGACAACGGGACAGGAAATCCGGCGTCGACCTTAAACCCAAGTGATGGCTATCGAGGTTTAGGTTTAGGTATGATGCATAAATTTAACCCGAACAATTTTCTAGCGACTGGCCTGTATTATATGAAACTCTCAAAACCATCTAATGCTGAAACATCGCATATTTCAGGTCTTGCAAGTGTCTCAGACAATGATGCCATGATCTATGGTCTGAAATTTGGTCACACATTTTAAACGCTTTCTAAAAACAAAAAAAACGAGCCGAAGCTCGTTTTTTTATTTCAGTAAGAACTTACCAATGGTAGCTCACACCTACTTTACCTACTGGAAGCCATTGATATTTATCATCTTCACGGATTTTTTGCTCTTCTGCTCGTAAATCTGCAGATGCATTACCACCAGCAGCATTAACAAATGTACCAGATTTATCTAAGTCAACTGCTGGATTACCTGTGTAGTAAGCACCCACTTCACCAAAGACACCCCAGTTTTTATTTAATTTAGGCGCAAAACCCAAACCTACATACGGTGCAATATCATTTTCGTAAGACATGTTTCCGTTAACAGATCCGTTATACGAATAATTTGTACCATTGATTTTAATTGTGCCATCTTTAGAACGTTTAGTTAGATCATATTCGTTATCAATATAACCCACCCCTGCTGCAACGTATAAACCTTGTGCCCATGGATTTGCACTTGCTCCCCAAGGACGAATCTCAGCATTCAAATACGCAGTGCTATTTTCCATATCTAGATCGTACTTTGTACCATCAATAGAAACATCATCTGTCCACGAAATATCACCACCGTTATAACCTAATGCAAGGCCGACGTATGGATTCGCAGTCCAAAGTAACGCACCACCATAACCCGTCGTACCCACTTCTAGACGAGCGCCAGTTGGGATAAGTTGGTTTTGATCAAATGCATAGCCATCATGAACTACAGAGGTATCTGCCATTGCAGTACCTGCAGCAGTAAGTAGAGCAGCTACTGTTAATAAACGTAATGATTTCATGTGTTTCTCCTCAAAATAAACTGTTATTCAGATTTTACAGACTTGTTATATGGCACATGTTAAAAGGAAAAACAGCTCAACATTTATGCAAATTTACTGATTTTTTGTTAACTTTTGATACATTTAGATTTTAATATTGATTAATAAAGAGTTTTTGTTTCATTTTTTTAAATATAATAATGATGTTAAGGAATAATTCTGTATATTTTGCGTATTTTTTATACAAACCTTATGAAAATGCTAAATTCATCACTCTTAATTTCTTGGATTTAGTGCTTGCTTAATAATTAATTCCGATCCTAGGCCGATTTACCATCTATTTTTAACTCGATTTAGTGTAAAATCTTGGAAAATTTTTTTCTGGATGGAAGAACATGTCTCAGCTTTCAACAATCATTGAACAAGCGTTTGAAGACCGTGCTAATTTCACTGCAGCTGACTGTCCTGCTGAAGTACGTGCAGCAGTAGAAGAAGTGATCGCTGGCCTAGATAACGGTACATTACGTGTTGCTGAAAAAATTGATGGTGAATGGATTGTTCATCAATGGGTGAAAAAAGCCGTTTTGCTTTCATTCAAATTGAACGACAACAAACCAATGGAAGCTTGTGACTTACGCTTCTATGACAAAGTTGATACTAAGTTCTCTGACTGGACTGAAGAACAATTTAAAGCTGCTGGTGTACGTGTAGTACCACCTGCTGTAGCACGTAAAGGTTCTTTCCAAGCAAAAAATGTTGTATTGATGCCTTCATATGTCAATATTGGTGCATATGTTGACGAAGGTACTATGGTTGATACATGGGCAACCGTTGGTTCATGTGCTCAAATTGGTAAAAATGTTCACTTATCTGGTGGCGTTGGTATTGGTGGTGTTCTTGAACCACTTCAAGCGAACCCAACAATCATTGAAGACAATTGCTTTATTGGCGCGCGTTCTGAGATCGTTGAAGGTGTGATCGTAGAAGAAGGTTCTGTGATTTCAATGGGCGTATTTATTGGTCAATCGACTAAGATTTATGACCGTGAAACTGGCGAAATCCATTACGGTCGTGTTCCTGCTGGCTCTGTTGTGGTTTCTGGCAGCCTGCCTTCTAAATGCGGTAAATACAGCCTATATGCTGCAGTAATCGTGAAAAAAGTTGACGCGAAAACTCGTGCGAAAACAAGCTTGAACGAATTATTACGCGAAGACTAAGTTTTATTTCAGCGGAGCATTCGTGTTCCGTGGAGCTTCTATCGCTCCTCGTCTCTACGGTTAGCAATAATCGTAGAGATTTTTTGTTTTTTTATATCTGGTTAATTTTGTTATGAGTACCCTTCGATCTTCCGCTATTCCTGTTTCTGATCCGTCTGCGGGTTTACGTATTACGGAGATTTTTTATTCATTGCAAGGTGAAGCCAATACCGCAGGTTTGCCTACGGTCTTTATCCGCTTAACGGGCTGTCCGTTACGTTGCACTTATTGTGATACGACCTATTCGTTTGAAGGCGGTGAACGCCAATCATTAGAAGAAATTATTCAAACCACTTTAGATTTTAAAACCCCTTATATTTGCGTGACGGGTGGTGAGCCGCTTGCTCAACCGAACGCCCTTCCCCTCATGACTCGTCTGGCCGATTTAGGCTGCGAAGTTTCTTTAGAAACAAGTGGTGCTTTAGACGTGTCTAAAGTTGACCCACGTGTTTCAAAGGTTATGGATTTAAAAACCCCGACATCGGGTGAAGTTGCACGAAACTTGCTTAGCAACTTCGACCATTTAACAGCGCATGATCAGATCAAATTTGTAATTTGTAATCGTGAAGACTATGAATGGTCAAAACAGCAAGTTGAGCGCTATAAGCTAAACGAAAAAGTTAGCACCATTTGGTTCTCTCCGGCCTTTGCCATTGAAAAAGGTGCTGTTCGTTTGCCTCAGCTTGCACGTGATTTAGCACAATGGATTTTAGAAGACCATCTCCCTGTTCGCTTCCAATTGCAATTACATAAGTTGCTTTGGAACGATGAAACTGGTCGTTAAGTTTTAAAGAATTATTTGGAGTAATGCATATGCGCCCTCGTGCCATAGTTTTATTGTCTGGCGGCTTAGACTCAACCACTTGTTTAGCTTGGGCTCAAGCACGTTATGAATGTATCGCCTTGAGTTTTATGTATGGTCAACGTTCTACGACAGAACTGGATGCTGCTCGTGAGTTAACTAAGCAGGCTGGTGTAGAACATCGTGTCATTAATATCGATTTAGGTAACTTAGGTGGCTCTGCGTTAACTGACCATAGCATTGAAGTTCCTGATCATGAACAAGCCGGTATTCCTGTAACTTATGTACCAGCGCGTAACACGATTTTCTTGTCATATGCTTTAGCTGCGGCGGAAGTTTTTGGTGCAGAAGCGATTGTGATTGGTATCAATGCAGTTGATTACTCAGGCTATCCAGACTGTCGTCCAGAGTTTATCGAAGCATTTGCCAACATGGCTCGCCTTGCAACAAAGGTTGGCGTTGAAGGAAAACCACTTAAATTTGAAACACCTCTGTTACATTTATCCAAAGCAAATATCATTCGCTTAGGTATAGAACATGGCGTAGACTACAGTCAAACGGTGTCTTGCTATCAAGCAGATGACCAAGGTCGTGCTTGCGGTAAATGCGATAGCTGCCGTCTTCGTAAACAAGGTTTCGTTGACGCAGGTGTTGAAGATCCGACACGTTACATACCGAAATAACAAGGTAGGGTTTATGAAAAATTTAAAATCAAACATTATTCTTTCTGCTGCTTTCTCTGCAGCTGCATTGTTTGCTTCAGTTGCACACGCTGACAACGACAAGCTTCAACAAGCATATAAGAGCACTAACGTAAAATCTTCGTTAATTAATGTTTGTAAAGAAGAAACTGGCAAAGGTAAAAAACTAACTGCCGCTGAAGTTAGCAAATACTGTACTTGTGCTGTTGAAGCAGATGGTCGTTTAACCAATGCTCAAAAATGGGAAATCCAAAGCACAATCAACCAGAAGAAAAGCCCTGCAACACTCGCTTTTGTTCAAAAACAAAATAAAGACCTTCAAGCATGTTTCGGTCCTCAGTTAACAGGTAAATTAAAAAATTTAACTGAAGAAGCAATGAAATCTGCTCAAGCGAAAAAATAATTTTTCGTCTTAAAAAAGCCTGCAATTGCAGGCTTTTTTATTGCTTTAAGTTCAAAGTAAATTCTGTATGATGGTCATATTTCACATACTTTGTTTAAGCCCGTTTAGGGATAAGACATGAAAAAGGAAATCTTCATGACTGAAATTAGCTTACCAAATCAAACCTTTCCAACAACGACTGGTGAAGTCAACCTTGCAGAACTAAATAATGACTGGCTGATCGTCTACTTCTATCCTAAAGATTCAACACCGGGTTGTACGACGCAAGCCATTGGGTTTTCATGCTTAAAAGATCAGTTTGATGCGCTTAATACCCCAATCTACGGCATTTCTCGTGACTCGGTTAAAGCCCATCAAAACTTCACTGAAAAGCAAAATCTAAGCATTGATTTAATCAGTGATAAAGAAGAAGTGCTATGTCAGCATTTTGACGTGATTAAAGAAAAAAATATGTATGGCAAAAAGGTCATGGGCATCGAACGTTCAACCTTTATTTTCCATCATGGCAAGCTGGTAAAAGAATATCGTAAAGTTAAAGCCGCAGGCCATGCAGAACAAGTCTTAGAAGATTTAAAAGCATTACAAGCAGCATAAAAGTAATGATTTGAGCCCGCTCCTTTAGGAATGGGCTCAAACTTAATAAGAAGCTTCTAACTAGAGCAATAATGAAATTGCAATTCCCCACATCACAACGCCAATAATAAAGTCTAAAACTTTCCATGCCTTTGCACTTTGGAAGAGCGGTAATAAATAGCGCGCGCCAAATCCGAGGACAAAGAAAAATACCCATGAAGCTGTAATTGCCCCAATCGCAAAATATACGGCTGTCGATTCAAACTTCGTGGAAATAGATCCAATCAGCACAACCGTATCGAGATACACATGTGGATTTAACCACGTTAAAGCCAAGCAAATCAGTACCAGTTTCAATAATTTGGTTTCATTCTTCTCACTGGGCGCTAAACTGCTCGAAGTTTTAAAGGCTTGCAGAAAATGCTGTGCCCCATAAACTGTTAAAAACGTTGCGCCTAAATATTTCGCTCCACTCACAATTTCCGGATGACTTTCAACCAATTGGGAGAATCCGAGCACTCCCAATAAGATGAGTATCGAATCAGAAGCTGCGCAAATAGCACAAAGCCAAAAGACATACTGCTTTTTTAACCCCTGCTTAAGAATAAACGCATTTTGCGCACCAATCGCGATAATTAGGCTAAATCCAATTGCGAGCCCTTGCATATAACTGTGCAACATTTTTTAACTACACTTTCAAAGCATTAAATGAATGTTGCTATTATCGAAGCTTATTGTTAAAAATAAGTATTTATAAATAAATATCATTATAACTAAGTTTTTCTTAGTTTATAAAATTTCTAATGCTCATAGGTGACTCATGTTACAAAGTAAACATAGTGAAGCTTTTCTTGCAGTAGCTGAAACAGGAAGCTTTGAACAAGCGGCACTGCGTTTAAACATTACGGCATCTGCGGTCACGCTCAGACTGCAAACCTTAGAAAAGAAATTAGGTCATGTGCTCATTGTGCGTGAACGTCCGTGCCGCCCAACACTTGCGGGCCAATCTTTATTGCATTATTTACAACACAGCAAATTACTAGAACATAATTTTCTGCAAAATCTAACAGGACAAACCGCGAATGCGTTTTATCAAGTCAATATTGCAACCAATGCTGACTCACTTGCGACATGGTTGCTTCCGCTACTCAAAAATCTCTTAATTGAAGAAAAAATCGTGATTCATTTTCAGGTCGATGATCAGTCACAAACACATCATTTATTAGAAGCAGGACTGGTCAATGCCTGTGTCACAACAGAATCAGAAGCCATGAAGGGCTGCATTGCAGAATATCTGGGTGAAATGCATTATCGATTTGTAGCAACTCCTGATTTTATCCAAAGATGGTTCGGTAAAGGCGTGACGCGAAATGCGTTAAGGGCTGCGCCTGCACTGATTTTTAATGAGAAGGATGACCTGCATACGCAATCGATTCAGAAGAATTTCGGGCTCAATCCTTCACAATATCCGCATCATTTCATTCCCTCTTCAACTGCATTTTTTGATGCCATTACGATGGGCTTGGGCTATGGATGGTTACCCGACTATCAAAGCAAAGACTTATTAGCAGCGGGAAAATTGATAGAGCTTTCAACAGAACTCAGTATTGATTTAGCCTTGTATTGGCATCATTGGAACCAACAATCAATTCAATTACAGAAAATAACTGCTGTTATGCTACAACACGCCAAAGATCATATGTGTTAAACCCTGTAAGACTACGGTTATTCAAGCCGCCATTGGCCTTTGAGCTGTATCAATACTTGCTCACCTACTCCACCGAGTGCTTTACGCATACCAAAATCACTACGTTTAATGGTTGCTAAAGATTGAACATCCAACACTTTTGGATTTTGTGGACTAGGGACAAGTGTGGTATCAAAGATCACAGGTTTAGTGATGCCACGAATGGTGAGATCCCCTCGAATCATATACTTGGCATAAGCCACGGGTTCGATTTGTTTACTGACAAACTTCACTTGCTTAAATTCAGCGGCATCAAAATATTCACTGCCCAAGATTAATCCTTTCAAGCTTGGGTTACTAAAACTGATGCTATCCACATCTAACACTAAATGCGCTGAACCTTTATGCGGAATTTCAGGATCAAATTTTAGGTTCGATTGAACCTTATTAAAGCGGCCTTCTACAATAGACAGCCCCACAGATTTAATACCAAAAGTGACCTGACTATTAGGCGTTAGCGTCCATTCAGCAGCATGTAGGGGCAATACGCAACATAAAGCGAAGGCTCCCATATATTTTGCAAACGTTCCCTGACGCAAATTCATGTTTTTCTCCTGAATAAAACACAGCCTAAAAGCACTACAATGTTTATTTTTTTACTCCATTGTGGTGCTAGAAATTTAGCGTTTTTTTATAGCAGATTTGTTTTATCCTGAGTCATAAATTTGTGTTGAAGTTGTTTATAAATGTCTGTCTGTTGAAATTTTTGCAAAAAATCGACGGTACCTTGAGGAAAGGCATCTCGTTCAATTTCACCACGAAAATACGCTTCACGTACTGGTGTCGCAGAAATCGCCCCTTCTAGACTATCCAGCTCAACCATTTCCCACTCGGGGAAGAATTTTAAATAATAAGAAGAATCATCTTTAAAATGCCCGATCAAACCGACTTTTGCATTCGTTTCAACTACATAATCTACCAAAGATTTGACTAACTTTTGCCATTTTTCATCGTTATATACATCTATCACATGCACAAACTTAATTCGCTTCTGATCTTGCTCTGAAAAATTCGACAAGATCATTCGCTCACGTTCTGTCGCTAAAAATGGATTTTTGATATTACGTTCATTTTGCGCCGAACCCAGTGCTAAAAGCACATATTGACTTTGTTGTAAGGCAATTTTAATGGTTTGCAAATGCGCTAAATGGAACGGCTGAAAACGCCCAATGAAAACCAAATAATCAAATGTATATTTCATATCAAATCAAACTTTTTATGAACTGAGCAGTTGTGCCACAGGCTGAAATATGCGACATAATGTCGAGCATAAAATCAAAACGAAACTTTTACGCAAGGATAGTACGATGACACTGAGCTGTATTCAACAACCCCATGAACATTTGAATGCGAATTTGGACAATGGCGTACTGACCTTAGCCATTAACCGACCTCAGGCGAAGAACGCGCTGTATACAGAATTATATCTGTGGATTGCAAAAGCATTAGATGAAGCTGATCAAGATACTTCAGTGCGTGTAGTAGTACTCCGTGGTCAAGATGCAGACTTCAGTGCGGGCAATGACATGCAAGATTTTATGAAATCTGCTGCTCAAAAAGGACAAGCTCCAGCTTCAGAAGGCGCACCTTTTATTTTGTTAAAATCTGCTGCTCAATTTTCTAAGCCGCTGATTGCTGCGGTTCGCGGTGTTGCCATTGGGATTGGTGTTACGATTCTGCTTCATTGCGATCTAGTCTACAGCGACAATACTGCCCTATTCCAAATTCCGTTTGTGAGCCTTGGTCTATCGCCTGAAGGTGCATCGAGCAAGCTATTGGTTCAACAAGCCGGCTACCATAAAGCGGCGGAATTACTGTTAACTGCTCAGAAGTTTGATAGTGCGACAGCGCTTTCAGCAAATTTGGTCAATAGCATCGAAGAAGATGCTTATGCGACAGCTGCGAAAAAAGCAGCACAGTTATCTGCACTTCCACTAGCGTCTTTGGTTCAATCAAAAGCATTAATGAAACATAATGTAGATGAAATCGTGGCATGGATTGACCATGAAGCTGAAATTTTCATGGACCGAGTAGGCTCTCCAGAAATGATGGAAGCTGTTGCCGCCTTTATGCAAAAACGCAAACCTGACTTCTCTCAGTTCAATTAATGTTTTAATGGAACTAAAAAACCACTCATATTTGGGTGGTTTTTTTCATCTCAGCCCCAATCTATTTTCTAAATTAAAAAACTGGATGTTTCCACATGACTGCAGTATCACAAACTGAAACTAAACCTGAAAAGAAACGCTACTACGAGCCTGCGCCTGAAGGCATCGATATCGAGAATTTTAAAAAAGTTGTACAAAGCCGTCGTTCTGTACGTAAGTTTACCGACAAGGCCATTCCAAACGACGTTTTAGATGAATGCTTAGACCTCGCCTTGCTTGCACCAAATTCATCGAATTTACAACCGTGGACATTCTATGTCGTTCAGAATCCCGCAAAGAAAAAACAATTGGTGAAAGCTTGCTTAGGGCAATTAGCTGCAAAAACTGCTGCTGAATTGATCGTCTGTGTCGCGCGTACTGACCGTGTAGATGAAATGGCAAAGCGTAATATTTCGGAATTTCCATTTCCTGAAGCACCTGCAGCGGTACAGAAGTATTACAAGTTTATTCCTTATAACTATAAAACTGGTTACTTCAACGCCCTAGGTAACTTTAAGAAAGTTGCTTTCAAAGTTGCACGTACACTGGATAAACAATTGCCTGTAACAGCTTTTAATGAAGCAGATGCAAAACTTTGGGCGAGCAAAACCACAGCATTGGCTTGTGAAAACTTAGTTTTGGCTTTACGTGCCTATGGTTTTGACAGTTGTATGATGGAAGGTTTTGATGAACCTTTGGTGAAGAAGATTTTAGGATTAAATGCCCAGCAATACCCAGTGATGGTGATTGGTGCAGGTGAACGTGCTAAAGATGGTGTGTTCTTCCCGCAGTATCGTTTTGACCGTGATTTATTTATTCAGAAGGTTTAACTTGCTTTCAATTGAATACTCACAACCTCAATTAGCTACGTGACTTTAGTGTATAACGCGTAGGTATTACGTTACTTTGAAGGATCAAAGTAACCAAAATCCCTTGTTAGACAGAAGATTCATCCTTGAATCTCTGTCTAACGGGTGACATCCATGTCACCCTTCGTGTATCTACTTTTTTCTATAACTTAAAAATTTAAAAGCATCATTAAAATTGAATATCCACCATTTGAATAAACTCAAATGCCGGCTCTTCATAAGGATGACTTACTTTTAAAGCCCTCGCTACCGCACTTGCCTTTTCTTCAGGCACTATCGTTTCCACTCGCCATTCTGGAATTTGCTCCAAAGTATCTAGCTCACCAATAAACGGATTTGCACCTTTTACAGGTTTAAATTGCCCCTTCCCTAAAACTTGCCAAGCGCAGTGTTCATAGTTGCCTATACCGCCTGCTCCTGCTTCAAATACGGCCAATTTAGTCGACTCTAAGTGAGACTCAGGTACATAATAAATCAGTTTTAACATTGGCTATTCCAGACGCTATTGTGCAGTTACATTATTTAAAGCACTGTAAATCATTTTCAATGCCACATTATTCGATGCATGTGGATAGGTTGCATATAAACCTAGTTTCGGTAATTCCACATCTGTTTGAATGACTTTGACCGAATCATTTAAAAATTTGAGTAAATATTCGGGCACAAAACTCAGGCCCATGCCCATATTAATCAAATTTAAATGCTGCATGACATTGGTCACCCACAGCATATGATCATGTTGATGCTGATCCAAAGGAATCAAGGCATTTAAGGTATCGTAAAAAACAGGAGAAGCATTTTGTTCACACATAATAATGGTGTGATTTTTTAACTCTTGAAGTTTTAAGATTCGATCTGATGGATGCAGATGCGCTGCACCGACTAGATAGATCTGCTCACTTAAAACCTGAATATTGTTAAAGTCGTCATGACTTAAGTGATATCGCGTAAAACTAATATCCAATTCAGTATTTTTTAGTTTTTGAATCTGCTCTGTACACGTCAAGCTATGTAAATGAATTTTTAAATCAGGGATATGTTGTTTTAATTGCGCCAAAATACTCGGCATAATTTTCAATTCTGCGACATTTAAAAAGCCAATATGTATTTGGTTATTTTTAGCTTGCGCCACGTGGCGAGCTGCTGCTACAGCTTGTTTGGCATTTTCTAGTGCTTGCTCTGCATATTTCAGAACAGCCTGCCCTTCGTCGGTCAGTAAGACTTTACGAGCAGAACGTTCAAATAATTGCACCCCAACCTCCTGCTCTAAATCTTGAATTTGCTGACTAAGCGATGGTTGCGCTGTAAATAGTTTTTCCGCTGCCTTGGTGAAACTCTGTTCTTTCGCCACCGTCACAAAATAACGTAAATGTCGTAATTCCATTCGCTTCACTCCACACACTCACTACATCACCCGTGTCATGCAGTCAAAATACCAATAGATCTATAGTTTATATGAATATCCATTCTACTCGGAAAATCATTTGCCTAGACTTCGGACTATTCCAAGTTTGCGCTTCACATACACATGGAGTTTTGTATGACACAGCAATACGATACCGATGTTCTGATTATTGGCACAGGGCCTGCAGGTTCTACTTTAGGTTTAGCCTTGGCAAATTACGGTATTCAGGTTCAGCTTTTTACCCAATTTAATTGGTTAGCCAATAGTCCTCGGCCCATATTACCAACCAACGTGCGATGGAAGTGTTACGTGACTTAAGTATCGAAGAACAGGTCAAAAAAATTGCAACGCCTTGGGAACAGATGGGTGAAAGCCTCATTACCACGAGCCTTGTCGGTGAAGAAATTGCCCGTATGAGTGCTTGGGGAACCGGTGATGAACGTCATGGCGATTATATTAAAGGCAGTCCTTGTCCATTGGTCGATCTCATTCAGCCGAAAATGGAAGCTTTGTTGGTAAAAAATGCGGCTGAACGTGGTGCAATTTATAATTTTAATACTGAATATTTGTCCCATGTGCAAGATGAGCATGGTGTAACAGCAACCTTTTTAAATCGTATTACAAATACTGAATTCAGCTTACGTGCCAAATATTTGGTCGGTATGGATGGGGCAAAATCCAAAGTCCTTGAACAGCTTGATTTGCCCCTCGAAGGGATCATGGCTCGCGCGGGTACAGTCTATGTGACCTTCAAAGCAGATCTCTCTCAATATGTGAAAAACCGCCCTGCTATTTTGCAATGGATTGTTAACCCTGAAGCGAGCTTTGGTGATCTGGGCATGGGCTTACTCCGTGCCATTACACCGTGGAATGAATGGATTATGGGTTGGGGCTTTGATATTTGCAAAGGTGAACCACAAGTCACCGAAGAACAAGTTCGTGCTCGACTCAATACCTTTGTCGGTGCTGAAGTTGAAAATGTCGAAATTCAAAAACTGTCTTATTGGTATGTGAACCAAACATGGGCAACTGAATACTCGAAAGGTCGTGTATTCTGCGGTGGTGATGCGGTGCATCGTCATCCACCATCAAGTGGCTTAGGTTCAAATACCTGTATGCAAGATGCTTTTAACCTCGGTTGGAAATTGGCATATGCCATTAAAGGTTGGGCTGCTCCTACTCTACTTGATTCTTATACATTAGAGCGTGCGCCTGTTGGCAAGCAAATCGTGGCGCGTGCCAATCAATCTCGCTTTGACTATAAGCATCTCAAAGAGGTATTTGGTTTTGACCAAGGCATCACAACTCAAGCTCAAATGATGCAACGTATTTTTGCAGAAGATGAACAAGCTGCAGAAATACGTCAAAAGCTTTATCAAGCCTTAGAAATTAAAAACTTTGAGTTTAATGCCCAAGGCGTAGAGTTGAATCAACGTTATATATCTAATGCCATGATTGCTGAATCTGAAGCGGAAGTCTTTGAGAAAGATCAACAGCTTTACTTGCAAGCGACCACACGTCCGGGGGCAAAAGTTCCGCATACATGGTTGATTAATACCAAAGGCCAAAAAATTTCAACCTTAGACATCACAGGCAAAGGGCGTTTTACCTTAATTACGGGCTTGTCTGGCAAAGGCTGGAAGCAAGCTACAGAAGCTTTGGATTTGCCTTATTTGGATGTTATTCAAGTTGGTTCTCGTGAATACCGTGACGTTTATGGTACATGGAATGCGAAATCTGAAATTCATGAATCAGGCGCTGTCTTAGTTCGTCCAGATGGTTATGTCGCTTGGCGATACCAAGACAGTACTAATGCTGCTTTTGATTATGAAAATACGTTGAAGGCGGTGTTAAAACAGATTCAATTGGCTGTTTAATCAAAAAAATCACCTTCGGGTGGTTTTATTAATTCAATATTTTAGGATTTTTCTTTCCAACAATGTTGTTTTTTTTCTACACCTATTTCAGCTTTATCTAACAACAATACTAAATTTTGTGTTCGATTATTTGAACTTTTTGGCACAAAACTATTTTGACTATATCCATTTTTATAAACGCAAATCGACCAACTATATTTTGCTGGAAATATATGAATAAATTGCAAACTTTTCTCTGCAGAAAATGTAGCAATTCCGTCCTGTGTTTTTTTTAATGTAGATTCAGTAAAAGACTTGCCTTGCCATGTTGTAAGATTTAAAAATACTTCTGCATCGTCCAACTTTTCATTTTGATCATTGATAACAGTTATATTAATTTTCGGATGCTTCGTTTTTAAAATAGGAAAGCACCCACTTAACAATGTTGACGGAAAAATAAAGCCTAAAAGTAAAAATATTTTTATATCTTTTAATAATACAAATTGTTTAAAGCTCATTATTAATTTTTGCAGTTTTTTAATTATGCATTAGTTTACATAAAAAACCGCCTCACGGCGGTTTCAATTGTTCAAATATTACATCTGCAAAGCATAACCCAAAACTAAAAACACCAACTGCAAACACACGACTGCACTAAAAAGCTTCCAGCCCTTTTTACGCAGCGCAGACTTATCCACTGCCGAATATTCTACTATTTTAATCATGTCATCACCTCATCATGAGTGTTGATACTGAACGCGTTAGTTATCCATCTTTCTTTTATCTTGCTAGTCTTTAATCTTGCATAGTTATTGTGCATAAATTACACACTAGCATGTTTCCACAAATATAAAAGCAAAATCTAAACCAAGTTCAGTGGGAGAAATAAAAATTTAAAACCAACAAAAAACCACCCGCAGGTGGTTAAAAATCGAAAGCGATTATATGTGTAAAAATAAGCATTCACAATAATTAATATATCTTTTGGTAAATTTTAAACATAAAAAAAGCCACCCGAAGGCGGCTCTTTTCTATTATTCATCTATCTAAGATTAACCAATGAATTTACGTGCATTACGGAACATACGTAACCAAGCACCGTCTTGATCCCAATCTTCTGGTTTCCAAGAATGCTGAATCGCACGGAAGTTACGTTCAGGGTGCGGCATCATAATCGTTGCACGACCGTCTTTAGACGTTACACCTGAAATCGCTTCTGGCGAACCATTCGGGTTCATTGGGTAATGCTGCGTTGGGTTGCCTTGGCTGTCTACATAACGCAAGATCACTTGATCGCCTGCATTCAATGCTGCAATGTTTTCCGCGCTAGCAACTACACGGCCTTCACCATGTGCTACAGCGATAGGAAGAATCGAACCTTCCATACCTTCTAACAATACAGAGTTCGATTTTTCAACGCGTACGTTGACAGCACGTGCTTCAAACATCTCTGAAGTATTGCGGTGGAAACGAGGCCAAGCTTCTGCACCCGGAATTAATGGTGCAAGCTGAGACAGCATTTGACAGCCGTTACAAATACCTAGAGAGAAAGTTTCATCACGGTTGAAGAATTTCTCAAATTGGTCACGAAGTTTCGGGTTAAACAATACAGATTTAGCCCAACCGCCGCCTGCACCCAATACGTCACCGTAAGAGAAACCGCCACATGCAACTAAACCTTCAAAGTCATCAAGACTGATACGGCCAGCAAGCAAGTCGCTCATGTGTACGTCTACAGTGTTGAAGCCGACTTTATCGAATGCAGCAGCCATTTCTACATGACCGTTTACACCCTGTTCACGCAGAATCACCATGTTTGGACGGCGTTCATTGATGTACGGTGCTTCGATAGGCTCGTTCAAATCAAATGTTGGTTTTGCAATTAAACCTGCATGTGATTTGTCAGCAATCAGCGCATATTCTTGATCCGCAGTTTCTACGTTGTCACGCAGACGTTGGATTTGATGTGACACTTCTGTCCATGCTTGCTGTAATTCAGCACGGTCTAAGCACAAACCATTTACAGTTAAAATATCTGTATCATTTACAGTACCTACAACCGCAATTGCATCTTTAAGGCTAGACGCTGCAACTTCAGCTTCTAAGGCAGCCCAATCCGCTTTGCTGATTTGAAGCACTGCACCAATTTCTTCTGCAAACAAGCTTGCAGTAGATTGATCTTCAAGTGCTACACCTAGGCGTGAAGCAAACATCATTTCTGCAACAGTTGCCAGCAGACCGCCATCACCGATGTCATGGTAAGCCTTGATTAGACCACGGTTGTTCCAGTCTTGAACCAATGCAAAGAATGCTTTGAAGTCATCGAAGCTGTCTACGTCAGGTGTTACAGAACCAATTGCTTTATAAACCTGAGCAAGGATCGAACCGCCAAGACGGAATTGACCTTTAGACAAATCAATACGTACCAGTACAGACTCGATATTTTTCAATTCAGGTGTCAATGTTTTGCGAACATCAGTCACAGGTGCAAATGCAGTGATCACGCCTGACATTGGAGAAGTTACAGATTTATCGATGCCTTCGTCATTCCACGTTGTACGCATAGACAATGAGTCTTTACCTACTGGAATTGCAATACCTAGTGCAGGACACATTTCCATACCGATGGCTTTAACACCTTCGAATAATGCTTGGTCTTCACCTTGTTGACCTGCAGCAGCCATCCAGTTTGCAGACAATTTAATGTCGCTGATCTGGTCGATTTTTGCAGACATGATGTTTGAAATGGACTCTGCTACTGATAAACGTGCAGACGCAGCAGGATTTAACAATGCAACTGGCGGACGTTCACCCATTGCCATTGCTTCACCTGTATAACCTACAAGGCTAGTTGTTGTTACCGCAGCATCCGCTACAGGCACTTGCCACTTACCGACGAACTGATCACGTGCAACCATACCTGTAATCGAACGGTCACCAATGGTGATTAAGAACGATTTAGATGCAACAGTTGGATTCTTAAGAACGCGGTAAATTGCATCTTTTAGATCAGTCACTTTAGACGCATCAAAGTCATCGCCT
The DNA here is from genome assembly GCF_013419295.1 of Acinetobacter sp. YH12094. Lineage (NCBI taxonomy): Bacteria > Pseudomonadati > Pseudomonadota > Gammaproteobacteria > Moraxellales > Moraxellaceae > Acinetobacter > Acinetobacter sp. YH12094. The sequence continues at coordinate 114,579 of NZ_VPAK01000002.1, read as the reverse complement.
TTGCGTTCAATCGTTTCGTATGAACGGCTCATGCGCGGTGTGCCGCCAAGCATCACTTGCATTGGCATATCCACAGCTTTGTTGCCGAATAATGGATCTTCAACAGTCAAATGACGCGCTTCAGTCGCTTCACCTAGTACGGCGAATGGACAGCGTTCACGTGCACATAGTGATTCAAAGAGTTCTAAAGATGATGGACGGATTGCCAATACATAGCGTTCTTGCGCTTCATTCGACCAGATCTCCATCGGAGACATGCCTTTTTCAAGCGATGGAATTTTACGCAGATCAAGTACCGCACCTAACTCGTGATCGTTCACAAGTTCAGGCATTGCATTTGAGATACCGCCCGCGCCTACGTCATGTACAGACACGATTGGGTTATGATCTTCCATGCGCCAGCACGCATCAATCACTTCTTGGCAACGGCGTTCCATTTCTGGGTTTTCACGCTGTACAGATGCAAAGTCTAGGTTTTCACCCAACTTACCGCTGTCTACAGAAGACGCTGCACCGCCACCTAAACCAATAAGCATTGCAGGACCACCCAGTACGATGAGTAAATCGCCTGGTTGAATCGCATCTTTTTCTACATGATCAGGACGGATGTTACCGTAACCACCGGCAATCATAATTGGCTTATGGAAGCCTTTTACATCACCATTTACATTTTGTTCAAATGTACGGAAGTAACCATTTAAAGCAGGACGACCAAATTCGTTGTTAAAGGCTGCACCGCCCAATGGGCCTTCAATCATAATTTGAAGTGGAGATGCCATACGAGATGGTTTGCCGTAGTTTTCTTCCCAAGGCTGTTCAAAGCCTGGAATATTCAAGTTAGATACGGTAAAACCTGTTAAACCAGCTTTTGGCTTACCACCACGACCTGTTGCGCCTTCGTCACGGATTTCACCGCCCGAACCTGTTGCTGCACCAGCAAATGGTGCAATCGCTGTCGGATGGTTATGGGTTTCCACTTTCATAAGAATGTGAGCAGCTTGGCTCTTATACTTATAAACATGGTGACCTGTTTCAGCATCTTGCTTTGGATAGAAGCGTTGTGTGTCAAAACCCACAATTACAGAAGCGTTGTCTTTATATGCCGACAATACATCTGTAGGTGATTCTTTATAGGTGTTTTTAATCATTTGGAACAATGATAATGGTTGAACTTCACCATCAATTGTCCATTCAGAACCGAAGATTTTGTGACGGCAATGCTCTGAGTTCGCTTGAGCAAACATCATCAATTCGATGTCATGCGGGTTGCGACCCATTTTTGTGAATGCATCGGTTAAATAATCGATTTCTTCATCAGAAAGCGCAAAACCAAATTCAGAGTTAGCTTTCACCAACGCTTCTTTACCTTGACCCAAAATATCAATTGAGTTTAAAGGCTTTGGTTCAGTTTCAGAGAAAAGTGCCGCAGCATCTTCAATAGCATTGAAAACGCTTTCTGTCATGCGATCATGTAATGCTAGTTTTACTTCATCAGAAACAGCATTTACGCCCTTCAAAGTAAACAAAACACCGCGTTCAAGGCGATGAACCGGTGTATTACAGTTGGCAAAAATGTCTGTTGCCTTAGACGACCACGGAGAGATGGTTCCAACACGTGGCGTCACTAAAATTTGGACTTCGTCACTTGCTGCTTGGCGCAATTCAAAAGATTGACCATCGTTGAGAAGCTGTAAAGCGGATTGCTGTTGTTGCTCGTTGAGCGCTTGGTCAAAAAGGTAAACCCATTGACTTTCAATTGATTGAACAGAACTAATTGACGTTAAACGTGATAATAGTTGAGTTTTCTTAAATGAAGAATGTGCAGGTGCACCGGCAACGATAAACATGCTGATTTTGGCTCCACGGGATGATCGAAAAGACCATGCCACAATGTGACTTGAGAGAGCGCATATTCTACTGTGTATTAGTTAAATCAGCTAGATGTGAAAGTGAAATTGTAGTGCTTATATCGGGAAGTTTAGGCAACAATGCTTTTATTTTTAAATAATAAAATTGAATTTAGTCGCACAGATTAACACAAAATTATCTGATTTTTTCATTTCATCCTAAGAATAATATTCAAACTAGAAAAATGTTTTATTTTTCAACAACAACTCACTTTTTAATCAAGCTTTAAAACCATATTTGAAAATGAATTTCAGGTCTAAATGTGTGAGATTTAAACCTGAAATTCATAAAAGACTAAAATAATTTCACATTTGAAATTGAAACATTTTATTTATTCAAATCTGACAATAGATGTTGAATTACATTAAGGGCTAAGTTCAGTGAGTTTACATCTACACCATCAATCGTATCGCAAGCCTTGTGATAGCACGGTGCAAATTCGAGTTCATCACCTTTCATTTGCTCATTAAATAAAATTAGTGAAGTAACGGGAACTTTCCCTAAAAATGGCAAAGTATCGCTTGCTGTTAAAGTCGTTACATCATCTTTAATCTGAATATTATTGGTTTTAAAATATTGACGCATACTTTGTTCTAATGCAGCATCCTGCGGGTGCTTAGGTAATTGGCTGATGCTGTCTAAGATTGGCTGATAATCACTTTGTGCAAGTCCATTGGCTTTAAACTGTGCCGCCATTTCTGCAATTGATGAATGGTCTCCATCGGCAATCATGATATTCGGATTCTTTGTTCCCACCATATCAACATTGATATAGGCTTGAATGCCTTGAAGCTGTTTCTCACTGAGTGATTTCACAAAAACTTGTGAACCTGCAATACCAACCTCTTCCGAATCCCAAAAGGCAAGATATAGTGTGTGTTTAGGTTTTACCTTTTGCTTCGCATAGTCTTGTAATAATGCTAACAATACTGCAACGCCTGAAGCATTATCATTAATCCCAGGCCCCATTTTCACCGAATCATAGTGTGCGCCGACTATCACAGCGGTATCTTTGGATTGTCCTTCAATCTCAATCACAATATTTTGCCCAACGGTCTTTTCTCGATTTTCAAATGGCAACATTTGCGCGTGCAAGCCTGCTTTCTTGGCTTGTTCAAGAATATATTGTGCAGAAGCCAATCCACCTGCTGTACCTACTGCACGATTGCCACCATTTTGTTCTGCAATTTCTTCAAATGTTTGTAAATGATGCATCATGCTATTTTCTGATGCAGCAACATTTTGGTTTGGCTGCACTTTCGTTATATTTTTTTCTGTGTTGAAACTTGTACAACCTGACAAAAAAAATGTCACGCCCAAACTTAGTGCAGTCAACGTAGGAAGAAATTGTTTTCTATACATTTAAATTATTCTCATTAAAAATTAAAAAATGGGATAAAAGGTAAAATTTGCCCATCTATACTAACAGCCCTTTTTTAAATTTCTGTTTTGTTTTGCATTTCATTAAGGCAAATCACTCATACATCTTTTAAGACAAGTTGTGTCGTCCCACACTAGTGCTTTTCTGCTAAGTTTGGCATTATTCAATTCAAGTAATAATTGAATAATGATAAATGACTCAAATGCGTTGGCTTGAACTTCTTTCTACAGTTCGTATTGGTAGCAATAAACACAGTTCTGAACAGGCACGTAGCCCCTTCCACAAAGACTACGACCGCATTATTTTTTCGCAAAGCTTTCGACAATTAAACCGCAAGACCCAAGTCCATCCCCTCACCCAACACGATGGTATTCATACTCGCCTGACTCACTCTTTAGAAGTGTCTTGTATTGGACGTTCATTGGGGATGCTGGCGGCTGAAAAAATTAAAGATGAATTGCCAATGTGGATTTCGCCTGCAGATGTTGGTGCAATTATTCAAGCTGCGTGCTTGGCACATGATATTGGCAACCCGCCTTTTGGGCATGCTGGTGAATATGCCATTCGCGAATGGTTTGATGATGCATCACATACAGACTTTTTACAGGACTTAAGCCCTGAAGAAGAAGCCGATGTGCGTCAGTTTGAAGGTAATGCACAAGGCTTACGTTTACTGACTAAAATTGACTATCACCCGAATGATGGTGGTATGCGTTTAACCTATGCAACTTTAGGTGCATATTTAAAATACCCGTGGCTTTCAAAAACCATTGCATCGCAAGGCAATAAACCTGCAAGCCAACGAGCAAAGTTTGGTTGTTATCAAGCAGAAAAAGAAATCTTGCAGCAAATTGCAGAACAATTGGGTTTAATTCAACTGGGCGAATATCACTACTGTCGTCATCCGTTGACCTATTTGCTTGAAGCCGCAGATGATATTTGTTATGCCCTGATTGATTTGGAAGATGGCATTATTCTCAATATGTTGAGTTATAATGAAGTTGAGCCAATTTTCCTTGACCTGATTGGTGATTATGGTATTCCTGCCGAACTTGCAATGACGGATACCACATGGCAGCAGAAAATTGCCGCTTTGCGTGGCCGTGTGATGAAGCGTTTGGTTGAAGAAGTAACTACAGCTTTTGCACGTCATCATAATGAAATTTTGTCTGGCCAACTTAAAGGCAGTTTATTGCAATATTGCAGTGAAGATATTGAAATCGGGATTAACCGTGCCAAAGAACTGGCTCGTGATAAAATCTTTGAACATCCGCATAAGGCAGGTTTGGAAATTATTGCACACCAAAGTTTGCAAAATATTTTGGATGCCTTTATTCCACTGACCACGCCCAATAAAACTTTGAGCTTTAAAGAGCAACGATTGATGTCTATTTTACATCGTTCAGGAGCACATTTTGGTATGTCGCATTATGACAATATTATGCAAGTACTCGATATCATCTCTAAGTTTTCAGACCATCAAGCCTATAATTTAGCGCAAGAGTTACAAGGGAATAAAGTTGGTTTCTTTTAAACCATTAAAAATATCGAAGGCTAGCAATTCACTATCCTTCACGCTAATCTGACAACAAATTGAAATTGAGCAAATAGCTCAGACTAAACTGAAATAAAGTGAATAAATGACATGATCGGATGCTTAATTGGCGAAGTGCTAGCATTGGAAGCACCAACAGTATTACTCAATGTAAATGGCGTAGGCTACGAAATTGACACTCCGCTTTCTACATTTTGCCAACTACAGAAAGGTCAAAAAATTACCCTGTGGACACATCTGGCTGTTCGTGAAGATGCACAACTGCTGTATGGATTTAGCAATGCTCAAGAAAAACTGATTTTTCGCACACTTTTAAAAGTTAACGGCGTAGGCCCTAAAATGGCACTGGGTATTTTATCAACATTAAGTGTTGAAATGCTGATTCACACGGTTGAACATGAAGATGTAAACACTTTAGTCAAAGTTCCGGGTGTAGGTAAAAAAACCGCAGAACGCTTGATGATTGAACTTCGTGACCGTTTTAAAGCGATGTCATCTGGCACAGTACCAAGCAATTCAACTTCGGAGCAAATCCAATTTACTGGTAATTCTGCCGTTGCTGAAGCTGAAGCTGCATTGCAATCATTAGGTTACAAACCAATTGAAGCACAAAAGCTAATTAATGCCGTCAAAGCTGATTATACTGAAGCCAGCGACATTATCCGTGCAGCACTTAAGTCGATGAATAAATAATTCAAATAGACATACCAATACACCTAAATTGGATACACGAAGGCGACATGGATGTCGCCATGTTGGATTGGGATATAAGGATATATCCTCAATCCAACACAAGATTTTTGTTACTTTTGATCTTTCAAAAGTAAAGCAATGCCTACACAATGGCACCTAAACACAAATCACAACTTGAGGCTGTGCCTCGAAAGTTCAGCCAGAGATTGATTTAATTATATGCAAGACCGTCTTATCAGTGGTTCAGAAAAACCCGAAGACCACTTCGACCGTGCCATCCGTCCAACATCCCTCGATGACTACATCGGGCAGCCTGTCGTCCGTGAACAAATGGAAATCTTTATTGGTGCTGCACGTGGCCGTGAAGAAGCACTCGATCACACCTTAATTTTTGGCCCACCGGGTTTAGGTAAAACCACACTGGCCAATATTATTGCCCGTGAGATGGGTGGTAACCTAAAATCCACTTCTGGCCCTGTTCTTGAACGTGCAGGTGACTTAGCTGCAATGCTGACCAACCTTGAAGAAGGTGACGTACTGTTTATTGACGAAATTCATCGTCTTTCACCGGTGATTGAAGAAATTTTATATCCAGCCATGGAAGATTATCAGTTGGATATCATGATTGGTGAAGGACCAGCTGCCCGTTCTATCAAACTCGACTTACCTGCATTTACATTAGTTGCAGCAACCACACGTGCGGGACTACTCACCTCACCTTTGCGTGATCGTTTCGGGATTGTGCAACGTTTAGAGTTTTATTCTGTCAAAGACTTAACGCATATTGTGACTCGATCTGCAAACTTGATGGATGTACCCATGACTGCCGAAGGTGCTCAAGAAGTTGCACGCCGTGCACGTGGTACGCCACGTATTGCCAACCGTTTATTACGCCGTGTTCGAGATTATGCCCAAGTCAAAGGTACAGGCGAAGTGACCCAAGAAATGGCGCAACGTGCTTTGGACATGCTAAATGTTGATAAAGATGGTTTAGATACGCTAGACCGTCGTTATTTATCAATGCTTCTAGAGCGTTTTGATGGTGGCCCTGCAGGTGTAGAAGCTCTAGCTGCAGCTATGGCAGAAGACTCAGGTACGCTTGAAGATGTGATCGAACCCTACCTCATTCAGCAAGGCTATGTCATGCGTACTGCACGTGGGCGTATTGCCACCAATATGGCGTATTTACAGTTTGGGATGACGCCTCCCGAACCTAAAGATAAATAGCTGATTATTCACCAAACGACTTCAGGGAGTTAAATTCTCCCTGAATGTTTATTTAAATTTTTAAATAAATTCAATCCACTACAAACAGCAAACTAAAATGATAAATCTTGAGAATAGAATAATTAACAAAATTAATAGCGAATACATTCAAAACCTTCCATTAGACAGTGCCATTGAAAACATTCCCAGAGAACAACCCATCAGTTCATTTAGCCCTAAACAAATGAGTGATTTTGAAAGTTTATTCCACACCGAATACAATTATTTTATCACTGTCGAATGTGAAAACATTCTTAGCAAAGAAACCATAGAAGTAAGTGAAGATAATATCTTAACTATTAAACAATCGCCTTCTGCATATCGTATAAAAAACCTGAGCTTCAACTATACTTCTGCCCTCATTTTTATTGGGACGTACTATCACGACGACGTACAAGTTTTGGTCAAGGAAAACTTTAAGCCAGCAAAAATTAATACATTTTATTTCAGCCTCTCATTCTTTGCTTTAGTCATACTCGTTTATGTGTTTTTCTGGATAGATCTAGCTAATAAACTTTTACTTATGTTAGTTATTGGCCTTGGCTTTTGCTGCTTAACGTATATGTATGAATCTTTAAAGGCATTACTCCCAAAGCAACAGAAAAAGAAAATGGAAGAAACTCACTTTCATATTGCGGGATATTTAGCAGCTCATCTACAGGATTTTGTCGATGCAAAATTTAAATTAGATGAACAAACAAATTAAAAGTAGTCTCTTTTTTAACCAATAATGACAACTACGAAAGTTAAAGATTTACGTGAGTTGAAACCTTGTGCCATTGGACTGATGACTCACGGTGCTAAACTGCCCGTCATTGAAGCACTTGACGAATCATTGAATTATCGCCATTTTTAAATGCTCTAATTCTATGCTGAAGTGCAGAACAATATTTTTCAGATTTTATAAAGACGGAACACTCTCATGGCGAATAAATTCGAATTCAACATTCGTGTATATATTGAAGATACAGATGCAGGTGGCATTGTTTACCACGCAAATCATATTCGCTTTATGGAACGTACCCGCACAGAATGGCTGCGCGCTTCAGGTGTAGACCATTATTGGCATCAAAAAGATTACAACTTTGTCGTTCATAAAATTAATGTGAAATATTCACGTCCTATATTAATGGATGACCTGATTACTGTTACAGCAAGTGTAGTTTCGTGTAAGGCTACGTCATTTGTGTTGCAACAAAATATTTATCGTGGTGATATTATGCTGGCATCAGGTGAGGTAGAATTGGCATGTATCAGTGCAGAGATGAAACCCCGTCGCCTTCCTGATGAAATACGTGAACTGATTCTGAAAGAATTGGAACAAGATTAAAAAAATTATTTGGCACATGTAGTAACTATGGCAACTCAACTAGAATCAACACTCAAAGTTTCAGACCTCATCTTACAAGCAAGTCCTGTCGTACAACTGGTAATGCTCCTGCTGCTGTTAGCTTCGTTATTCAGTTGGTATCTGATTGCCAAGTTACACATGAGTTATAAAAAAGCGCAGGCCGATGATGAACATTTCCAAAAAATCTTTTGGTCTGGCGCCGAACTCAACACTTTATACAACAATGCTCAGCTCAACTCGAAACGTGTTGGCCTTGAAGATGTCTTCTATCAAGGTTTAGGCGAGTTTTTCAAACTTAAAAAACGTAATGCCAGCGCAGAACAATCAATTGAAGGTACAGAACGTATTCTTCGTGTGGGTTTAAGCCGTGACCAAGGACATTTAGAAAATGGTTTAGGCGCGCTTGCGAGTATTGGCTCGGTTGCACCCTATGTCGGTTTATTCGGTACTGTTTGGGGCATTATGAACGCTTTTATTGGTTTGGCAGATGTTGACCAAGTCACCCTTGCTACGGTTGCTCCGGGTATTGCAGAAGCATTGATTGCAACGGCCATTGGTCTTTTTGCGGCAATTCCTGCTGTACTTGCATTTAACCATTTCACAGCCAAAGGTGAAGCCGTTTATAACGATCGTGCGCTTTTTGCCGAAGAAATGGTTGCGTTATTACAACGCCAGTCTGTAGGTTCAACTCAGGACAATGACTAATGGCTATTCAACGTTCTGGACGCTTTGAGCGCATCAAAAAACCATTAAAAAGTGACATGAACGTCGTACCTTATATTGATGTCATGTTAGTTCTATTGGTGATTTTCATGGTCACTGCACCTATGATCACCACAGGTGTCAAAGTCGACTTACCACAGGCAAATGGCACGCCTATGCAAGCGGAAGATCGCCCTGCGATTGTTACACTTGAGGCGGATGGGACGATCAAACTCGAAGATAAAAATCATCAGAATGATGTACTCACACTCGATGAACTAAAATCTGTTTTAACTGCTTCGCAAAATGAAGCCAACGAACAGAAAAAGCAAATGAGTGTCCTGATTAACGGCAGTGAATCTCGTCCTTATGGTGAAGTCATGAAACTCATGTCTGCCCTTCAAGATGCAGGTTTAACACAAGTAGGTTTACTGACTGAGCCATTAAAGTAATTTATGAACAATTTGAAAAAGCCACCGTTTAAACAAAAAGCTGTTGCAATAGGCTTCACGCTTGGCGTGCATGTCATTGCAGTGGTTGGCTTGCTTTATCTGGGCATGAGTAAACCACCTGAGCCCCCTAAAAAAATAACCACTGTTTTGGTAAAACCGGAAGATTTAAAACCTGTAACACGTGAAGTCACAGAGTTTGATGAAACCGCGCATGAAAATGTAGCTGAACAAATCACGCAAACAGCAGAACCTAGCGTTGAACCAGCACCCGAGATTCCAACGGCTGCACCACCTAAGCCAGCAGAACCACCTAAGGCAGATCCACAGATTGCTGCTCAACAGGCACGCGCTGCGGCAAAAGCACAGCAGCTTGCTGAACAAAAAGCTGCGGACAATGCAAAGCGTGCTCAAGAACAAGCTAAAGCGGCTGAAGCTGCAAAACTAAAAGCGCAACAAGAAGCCAAAGCGGATGCGGCTAAGGCAAAAGCAGATGCTACGGCGAAAGCCAATGCTGACGCAGCAAAACGTAAAGCAGATGCTGATGCAAAAGCCAAGGCTGAAAAAATCCGTGCCGATGCATTAAGAAAAGCAGAAGCTGACAAAGCCAAAGCTGCAGCAACGGCAAAAGCCAATGCAGATGCAAAAGCCAAGGCCAATGCAGATGCGGCGAAACGTAAAGCAGACGCCGATGCCAAAGCTAAAGCCAATGCGGAAGCTGCAAAACGTAAAGCTGATGCTGATGCAAAAGCTAAAGCCAATGCAGAAGCTGCAAAACGTAAAGCTGATGCTGATGCGAAAGCCAAGGCCAATGCGGAAGCTGCAAAACGTAAAGCAGATGCTGATGCCAAAGCTAAGGCCAATGCAGAAGCTGCAAAACGTAAAGCAGATGCTGATGCCAAAGCTAAGGCTGATGCGGAAGCTGCAAAACGTAAAGCAGATGCTGATGCGAAAGCCAAGGCCAATGCAGAAGCTGCAAAACGTAAAGCAGATGCCGATGCAAAAGCCAAGGCAGATGCAAAGGCTAAAGCCGATGCCGAAGCACGCGAACGTGCAGCCGAAGAAGCCAAAGCTTCATCAGCTAAAAAAGCAGCTGAAGAAGCCGCACAGAAAAAGGCTGAAGCGAAGAAAATTGCCTCAACTGCTAAACGTGATTTTGAAAACAAAATCCGCCGTGCATGGGATACACCTTTTGACTCTGCTGGTAAAACGGCGAAAGCCCGAGTACAACTTTTAGATAACGGTTCTGTTTATTCTGTCTTGGTCGACTCTAGTGATCCTGATATGAGAGCCAGTATTAAAGCTGCCGTACATGCTGCTGCACCTTATCCAATGCCAAGCGATCCTGATGCTAGAGCTGCAGCGCGAAACTTTACTTCAACTTTCACATCTGCACGTTAATTTTTAAAATCCCTGCAAACCTTGTGGGGATTTTTTATTTACTTGGCCGAATCATAAAACATGAAAACATTATTTTTATTTTCGACACTCTTATTTATAAGCACCCAGACATTTGCTGAAAGTCGTTCAATTTACATCCACTCTTCAACCATGCCTGACCATGTTTCTGCCAATCAATTTAATAGTTTGTTAACAAAAAATGAGCCTAAAAATAATCTTAATGCGCCTCATAAAGAAATACAGAAGTCACCAGAAGCCATTTCACAAACGCCCTCTGAATTATTAGATAAAGACGCCAAACAGCAAAACGAGGCATTAAAAAATATTAGATTATCCGCTAAACGAGATTTTGAACATAAAATTAGACGTGCTTGGCATGTTCCCATAGGTTCTGCGGGGCAAGCTGCAACTGCTCATATCAAACTCGCAGACAACGGTTCCGTTCTTTCTATTAATATAGATTCAGATGATCTCGATATGAAAAACAGTATTGCAACCGCGATCCGAGATGCAGCACCTTTTCCTATGCCATCTGATTCAGAGGAACGTAAACAAGTGCAAAGCTTCACTTCTAGATTTATTTCTAAATAATACTGCCGATCAAAATCTTTAATTTTCCAATTGGACTGAGCTCAACTCATGTATTTCTTTAAATTTTCGTTTCTATTTTCTGTAATCGCAGGCTCATCATTAACCTTTGCAACCCCTACCAGCATTCAAACAGCTGCCCAAATTCCGCCCAAAAAAGTAGCGGTGAGTTCCGCGAATGCCCCCATGTCTACAGCAAATGTAGATTCTAAGCAATACAGGCTCGAAAAAGGACACAAAATTGCTGAAGCGAAACGGAAAGCTGAAGCAAGTGCGGAAAAAAAAGCTGAAGCAAAAAAAATTGCATCTAATACAAAAAAAATAATACAGCAAACTATCCTTAGCAACTGGCAAGCGCCAGCAGAATCAACTGGGCAAAAATCCCACACGAGAATTACGCTAACGCCATCAGGCTCTATTCAATCTATAGTCATTAGAGACACACTAAATCAGGAATTTAAAGACAGTATTGAAAAAGCCATACGCCGTTCTGCGCCTTTTGACTTACCAGATAATCCAGATGCTCTCCGTGAATCTCGGTTGATTTATATGTCTTTCCACTCTAAATAAGGACATCAGTTCAGCAGAACCTTATATTTTTATAATTAAGCATCATCAAAATAGGCAAACATTTAGACACGAATTCACAGACGAATAACAGATTAATCATAATGTTGTGCTTTCAATATCCCAAAATCATGCCATTATGTGACACAACCAAATACAGACAATAACTCACATTTTTAGAGTAATTAGCGAATGATGGAAATGACGCGTAAACATCTTCTTTGCTTAGCCGTATTCACTGCTTTGAGCCCAGTTTTAGTGACTCAAACGCATGCGCAGCTTCACCTCGAAATCACTAAAGCTCCTGAAGAAGCACCTAAAATTGCGATCGTGCCTTTTAGTAATGACTCAAATATTTATCCAGTGGTTGAAAATGACTTGAACCGCTCAGGTAAATTTACCAGTGCTTCTAAAAACTTGCCTGCAACTGCAACAATAAATTCACCTAATGCAGAAGCATGGAAAGCTGCGGGCGTACCCTATGTCGTGACAGGTACATCAAAAACAACGGCAGATGGCTCTTATGAAATTCACTACCAACTGTATGATGTTGAAAAAAAACAATACCTGTTAAATGAACTACTTACTGTACCTGCTTCACGTTACCGTCAAGCAGCGCACATGATCAGTGATGCGATCTATCAAGCTTTAACTGGCATTCCAGGTGACTTCAGCGGCCGTATTGCCTATGTATTGCGTAATGCAGCAACACCAGATCAGCGCTATACCCTACAAATTGCAGATACGGATGGTGAACAACCCCGTACCATTTTGACTTCACGTGATCCAATCCTGTCCCCTGCGTGGACACCTGATGCTAAAAAGCTAGCTTATGTTTCTTTTGAAACCAAACGCCCTGCAATTTACATTCAAGACTTAGCAACTGGTAGCCGTGAAAAAGTTGCAAGTTTCCGTGGTCTAAATGGTGCACCAAGCTTCTCACCTGATGGTAAATCGATGTTGTTTACCGCTTCAATGCATGGCAATCCTGAAATCTATCAAATGGATTTACAGACTCGCCAATTAAAACGCATGACCAATGACACAGCGATTGATACAGAAGCACGTTATGCCCCTGACGGTAAATCATTTATTTTTACCTCTGACCGTGGTGGCTCTCCACAAATTTATACCTACAACTTAAGTGCTGAAAGTGTAAAACGTTTAACTTTCCGTGGCGCTTTCAATGCGCGTGGTACGTTAAGTGCGGACGGTAAAAAATTAGCTTTGGTGCATCGTCCTAGCGGTAGTAACTATAAAGTTGCGGTTCAAGACATTGGTTCTGGTGTAACCAATATTTTAACACCAACAAGTTTAGATGAATCCCCAAGCTTCTCTCCAAATGGTCAAATGGTGGTGTATGCAACACGTGAAGCAAACCGTGGTTTGCTCTCGATCATGTCTTTAGATGGTCGTTTCCGCATGAACTTACCAAGTGAACAAGGTGAAGTTCGTGAACCAGCTTGGGCACCGAAATAAACACTGCATGATTTATTCAACAATAACTTTTTAATGAAACATCATAAATAACCGTCATGGAGACCAATATGAAAGCAATGAAACTGATTGCGCTACCTGTTTTAGCTACAGCATTAGTAATGACTGGTTGTGCCAGCCGTAAACCTGCAGCAGACGTACAAGCAGGACAAAACCCAAATAGCTCAACCACTGTAAACACTTCTGGTTTAAGTGAAGATGCAGCACTCAATGCACAAAACCTAGCGGGTGCATCATCTAAAGGTGTAACTGAAGCGAATAAAGCATTTTTAGCGAAGCGCGTAGTACACTTTGACTACGACAGTACAGAGCTTAGCAATGAAGACTTACAAACCCTTCAAGCTCATGCACAGTTCCTTGTTGCTAATGCAAACTCACGCGTTGCTTTAACAGGTCACACCGATGAACGTGGTACTCGTGAATACAACATGGCACTTGGTGAACGTCGTGCCAAAGCTGTTGAAAGCTTCCTGATTACAACGGGTGTAAGTCCAAATCAGCTTGAAGCAGTTAGCTATGGTAAAGAAATGCCAATCAATGCGGGTCATGATGAAAATGCATGGAAAGAAAACCGCCGCGTAGAAATTAACTACGAAGCTGTTCCTCCGCTGCTTAAATAAGACTTGAAAAAATTCTGAGCTAAATAAAAAAGCACTCATTAATGAGTGCTTTTTTATTTAACCCGTATCATTTAATTTATATTGTTTCATTTTCATCGTTCTATTCAACGTTCTTTGCTTTAACTCAATTTAGCCCTTTAACTCAGGATAAATTCAGTTAGCAACTTTAGAACTTTAAGAAAATATCCAATTAAAAATGCAAATGAACGACTTTTAAAACGAGATCCTTAGCTTTACCAACTAGAAAATTAGCTTAACAATCCAAATCATTACGCTTCTGCTTCCGGATGTTCAGCATTTTCTTTTTCTGTTTGCATCGACTCAATGAGGTCATGTTTATTGAACTTTTTATACTCTGCTTTTGCTTCGTAACTGCTCCATGCAGCTTTAACGGTATCCGCAGAAATATCGTCTAAATTCAATCCCTCAGTTGCAGTCGGAGTCGCATCAAATTTTTGTGTGGTCATTGTTGTGCTCCCTGTCTTTCGATTTATACATTAGATTCAACATAGCATGTTATTCAGGACTTGCAAGGGTAAAATCACGACAAATAGTCTAGTTTAATTTTTCTTTTCCTTCGTTCTCATCTAAAATGTTGCACAATCACATTTTTATCATTTTTGATAAATTAATATTTGGAGTTTTCCGGTTATGTCAAATCTCACCCTTTCCCAATTTCTACAACAACAAAGTGGTAATCTTACTCCTGCATTAGCACAAGTTATTGAAACAATTGGTAATACATGCAAAGACATTGACCTTCTATTACAAAAAGGTGCTTTGGCTGGTGTATTGGGTAGCGCGCAACACGAAAACGTTCAAGGTGAAGAACAAAAGAAACTTGATGTCATTTCAAATGATTACCTCATCGATGCATTGAAAGTTCATCCACATGTCGGTGGTTTGGCTTCTGAAGAATTAGATGAATTCACGCCAGCTCAAGAAAATGGCGATTATCTTGTCTTGTTTGACCCATTAGATGGTTCAAGCAACATTGATATCAATATGTGTGTTGGCACAATTTTCTCAATTCTTCCTGCAAAAAATGCCGTAACACAAGCTGAAGATTTCATGCAAGCGGGTGTTAACCAAGCGGCTGCAGGTTATGTACTGTATGGCCCATCAACAATGATGGCTCTAACTGTCGGTGCTGGCGTAGTCTTTTTTACTTTTGATCCAGAAAGCAAAGAATTCTTATTAACTAAAGATGCGATTGCGGTTGCAGCAGATACTAAAGAATATGCAATTAATGCATCGAACCAGCGTCACTGGGAAGAACCTGTAAAACGTTATATCGACGAACTTCTTGCAGGTAAAACTGGCCCGCGTGAAAAAGACTTCAATATGCGTTGGGTCGCATGCATGGTGGGTGATATTCATCGTATTCTTTGCCGTAGCGGTATCTTCATGTACCCATACGACTTCAAAGATCCGAAAAAAGCAGGTCGTCTACGTTTAATGTACGAAGCAAACCCAATGAGTATGTTGATGGAACAAGCTGGCGGTGCTTCTACAACAGGCCGTGTCCGCATTCTAGACATCCAACCATCAGAACTTCATCAACGTGTTCCTGTGATTATTGGTTCTAAAAACGAAGTTGACCTAGTTACGTCATACCATAATTAATTTCTTATAACGAAAGTCAGTATTTTTGCTGACTTTCGTGGATATCTCCCTCATGGCTCTGATTTATCTCGAATCAAAAGACAACCCGAAAATTAAGCACCTCCGTGGCTTAATCGAACAAAATGCCTACCGTAAAAAACAAGGTCAAACTGTTTTGGAAGGCACACACTTGGTGTTGTCATGGTTAGACTCAAAACGTCCAATCAAATCGATTTTCACCACTGAACAAGCAATTAACCATGCCGATTTCGACCGCATTGCGGAACAATATCAAGGTGCTGTGTTCATTCTAAGTGAATCTTTATATAAAGATATCAGTACACTTGGAACATCTATTGCTTGCTTAGCGATTGTGGATTTACCAAGTTCTAGTGAAGCGCTTAACTTCAGTGAAGACACCTTAATTTTAGACAACATTCAAGACCCAGGAAATGTAGGCACCCTACTCCGTTCTGCTGCCGCAGCAGGTATTGAACAAGTTGTTTGTACCAAAGGCTCTGCATCGCTCTGGTCACCGCGTGTATTACGCGCAGGTATGGGCGCACATTTTTCATTAAATACCTTTGAAAATATTGCCCTTGAAGATATTTTGACGAAATTCAAAATTCCAGTGTATGCAACAAGCTCACATCAGTCTGAAAACCTATATAGCAAAAATTTACGCAAACAATGTGTGTGGATTTTAGGCAATGAAGGTCAAGGTGTTTCTGAGTATGCATTACAACATGCCGAAGCCGTTGCGATTCCTCAACCGGGTGGTCAAGAATCACTAAACGTAGCCATTGCTGGCTCGATCTGTTTTTTTGAAATGGTACGTCAGCGTCAGTAAAATCGTTATTTTATTGTATTTAGCGCTTAAGCCTGAAAAAAATAGACTACACTAGAAAAAATAATAATTCTTTTTGTCAACCTAACCGTTATTTCCATCGTTATTTGTATATGAATATGGAAATAATGGTGGGTATCCGATGACAGGATTTTCCATCTCTATGGATTTAGCACCCAAAAAGTCCGAGACGCAAGACAGCAGTGTTTTAAAAAGCACGGCTGAGTCTCGCCTGAAAAACTTCATGAATGAAGTGACGGGGCGTGCTTTAGTAATGATGGAAAGTGCAACGCACGGTCAACATGGCATTGCCATGGACTTGGTGCAAGAAGCCTTTATTTCCTTACATAAAGCTTATGCTGAAAAGTCCACAGAGGAATGGTATCCCCTGTTTTACACCATTTTAAATAACAAGCTGCAAGACTGGCGTCGAAAAGAAGCACGTCGTTCACAGCCGTTTTCCCTATTTAGAAAAGTCAGCCTAGATGACGACGATGTCGAGATACAGGATGTGGTAGATGAAACTACACCAAACCCTTTCGACTTTCTGGATCAGGCTGTCACTGCAGAGGAAATACAAGATGCTATCGCAGAACTTCCAGTCCGCCAGCAACAAGCATTTATGTTGCGAGCTTGGGAAGGCTTTGATACGCATACAACTGCAGAAATTATGAATTGTTCCGAAGGCAGTGTGAAAACACATTACCACCGTGCCATTCAAGGTTTACGTACCGCTTTGGCACATTTGAATCCACATATGGGAGGATCATCCGAATGAAACAAGATGATTTCTTAAAGCAAGTAACTTCCAAACTTGATGGACTCGCACAGCACCATAAAGACAAAGCAACTGTCATGAATAACGTGCTTGAAGATATTCATCAGCGCGAAACTTCTCGTTATGGTTTCTGGAAAATGTCTGGCTTTGCACTTGCAGCAGCAATTGCAGGTTTTGTCATTTTACCGAATGCGACTGTACTGGATGACAAACCACAAAATCAGGTGATTTCAACCCCTAAGCTCTCCCCTCAAATGGTGGAAGATCTTGAAATGTTGATGGTTCTGGGTGAGGACAAAGTTCCACATGGCAGCTAAAAAATTAGCAATTGCATTCTGTGCTTTTAGTTTTTTGCAAACCAGTTTTGCTGGCTTTGATCGCTTTTGGATATTTTCAAAAGATGCAGATACTCAAATCAATGAAACTTGGGATTCGCTATCTGAAGCAGAACAACAGGCTTTAATTAAAAAGTATCAGGCACTCAAAGAGATTCCTGCAGATCAACGTGTCAGCTTGCAACAGCGCATGGATTGGTTCACTCAACTTCCAGATAGTGAAAAGCAGCGTATGCGCGAAACTTGGCAAAAAATGAGTACTTTAGAACGTAAAGAACTCGCGACACGTATGCAAAAAGCTAGTCCTGATGAACGACCTGCTATTCGCGATGAGTATATCAACAAATATTTACAGCCTATCGCTGTCGTTCACTAATCAATAACAACATTATCTTGTGAAAATCAAATCAATTACATTAGTTAAGCCATAAAAAAGCCTCTTATCGAGGCTTTTTTATTGTCTTACTTGCTCAACCGACGTTGACGATACATACCTAAACCAATCAGTGTCAACAGCCCAAATAATCCCATCGAACCACCGCCGCTAGAAGAAGAGTTGGTGTTTTTCGCGGTATTCTTAAGGGTCAAAATTGCATTGTTTGATGCAATGGCGTCACTATCGACAACGCTATATTCAACAGGATAGTCAAACTGACTAAAGCCATTTTTTACTGAGAAGGTAATTTTTCCACCGTAGCAGGTTTCCTTTAAATAACTTGCTGGGCAACTGCCACTATACTCAGCTTCAAAGTTTAAACCTGCTGGGATTTTCGTAAAGCGAATGGGAATAATTTGGCCTTCTTCATTTTTATGCCATACCGATTTACCCGCTGGCATAGATGCAACTGGACCATCACCATCATCATTAGCATTCTCTAATAAATTATTGACGGTAACAGACAAATTATTTGACGGACTAATTGTATATTGAGCAGCTTTGGCCACTGGGGTCATATTTTTAAATGCCACACGGACCACACCAGAGGATTCCGCCTGACTCCCTGTCTTTTGTTTTAGCGTATATTTACAAAAACCGTATTCGGTAGGTGCTGTTGTTGCCCCACTGGTGCGATATATAACGATTTGTTTTATTCCAGCATCCCAATCACAGTGCAGGTCATGTGGTGGATTACCCACAATACTTGCTTCGCCTGTACTAGACACCGTAATTTCACTACCAATGCCGATTGGTGAAGTCGTCACGGTATAGTTGTCAGCATTTAATGCAATTTGTCGTGTTTCAGCACTTCCGTTCACAGACTCTTCTTGAGGTAATGATGCTGGGAATGGATCAAAATAAACCGCACGATATTTGAGGTTATTTTTTAATGCACTTAATACCGCTTCGTATTTTGTTAAATCATCCTGATTGGCAAGTTTGTATTCTGCATAATCTGGATCGTCGATATCCTTTTTCAAAGCATCAATTGTATTTTGATACTTATCTTGCAGAGCTGTTAAAGACTCATTGGTAATATCTGCCATATCTGCTGCGGTTAAATTCATTAACTCAACCGAACCAATATCACATGTGTTTCTTTGCGTAGGTGATAACTGTAAAGTACCATCTGTGATCCGCAAAATGCCCCGTTGATCCGCATCACTACAGCCGTCTAAGCCAAGATTGATTAAGTCAAAACCACTGCCGATCGCTTTCGGATAATACAAAGGTAAATACAAATTATAAGCAGATTTTGTTTGTAGGGCGCTTAACAAAGTCCCCATAGCATAGCTACTTACATCATGGTTTTGCAGAAAGCTTTCCATACTATTCAGCACACTTTCGGGTAAATCACACTGTGCGGCTGCCAGTTCAAATGCATTATTACTTGCAACAAATTTTTGACTATTATCAGGTACAGCGTTATTGAGATAACGACAAGATTTACCACCAGTATTGTAGGCCAATACATTGAAATACCAAGCCTTCGTACCATTCTTGTCATAATAATAGGTACTCGCCGCATTATTTTCGACTATTGTATTACTGGTTAAAACGAAGCTAGAAAAAGCACTTAAACGTTCCGTTCCCTGAGAAATGGCACGGATAATACTACCCGTACTTGGATTTGCTTGGTTTTTTGCAATCGTATTTGCTGTCAGTTCAACCTTGGCATTTCCACAGAAGTCCATCACACTATTGCTCGTCGATGAACCATTTTGAATAATACTGCTTTGCTGGAACACAATTTCAGGCTGGGTATCCCCCAAGTTCCCGATACAGTCCATAGCTACAACACTACCTTTAGGTGCGACGTTACCCTGAACTAAACTGCTCACCAATAATGTTTTTTTCGACATATTATGCGCAACGGAGTAGATAGCACCGCCAGCAACTTTGGCCTGAGAGTTTTCTATTGCACCATTATTTAAAGTAAATGCTCCCCCTAAATACAAGGCACCACCACGGTCTTCTGCCATCCCGCCAGTAAGGCGTACATTATTGACGATAAAGTTGGCTTCTGAGCGTGAAGTATTAAAAATACGCGATTTGCCTTGGGCATTAATCGTCGTTCTAATATCTTCATAGGCAGGAAATTTCTGCGTCAGTAAATTTTTTGAATCATAGTTAAAGCGACTTTTCCCCTCAATCACGATCTGATTGAGCGGAACTAACTCACCTTTGGTCAGAAGATATTCACCTGCTTCAAGTTGAATATAATCGGTCTGCCCATTATTTGGGTTACCGACATTACATCCACCAAAAGATTTGTTTTTACGTGCAGTTTCAATCGCTTCACGTAAAGAACATTGATTGAGATTTTCACCATTTTCATCCTCAAAGGTCGTAACTTTGATGATGTTACTTGTCGCTGCCATAGATGACATAGCCGCAAGGACCATGACCGCCAGCAATCCTTTTTTATAATTTTTCATGTGCTGTCCTTAATTCTATCCAGACTATTTTTTAAAGCGACGAAATCCAACTAAGCCAAGTAGTGCAAAAATACCTGCCCAGCCTAGAGCACCACCTGATGTTTTAACTGTTTTACTTTCCATTTCATTGTTTGGTTCTTGGAAAATACGCACTTCTGCAGCTAAATAATTTTTTGCCGAAGTATTAAAACGGGTTGAAGACGTCACCACACGCAATTCAAAAATATCTGCGCCATGCCAATTTCCATTTGGCGTGTATTCAAAATCACCATTCAAATTCAGTGTAAATTTACCTTTTGATTCGGTGCTTTGTACAACTATTGGACAACCATCTTGCCATGGCTCACCTGTTGGATTTGCCATACCCATCACTTTTGTACATTCTTCTTTTGGAATTAAATCACTGTCACCTAAAGCGTCTAAGATATTAAACTTCGCCACTTCACCTGTACGTATGTCTTTACCTAAGCGAGGCATGCTCACAGGAACCACAATTTCTATAGCCCCACGATCACACCAAACATCATCCAAATTACGATTTTTTCCACGCTGATCAGAAGACTCACAATACACATGATGCTCATTGCCATTTGCTGTGGTCTTCCCCTTATTTAATATCGAGCTTGAGAAAATCGTTTCGTAATTTAATAAAATACGAGGACGTAAATAACCAATAAATGCGTTATTTGCTGTGGTAAATGGACAGAAAAGTGCATTACGATCTTCTGTTAAGGTTTTACAGCTACCTTCATCTTCACCCGCGATTAAACTTGTCCCAGACCATACATCATTTAAATTTGCAGCAGGTCCAACAGGACAACTCGCAGCCACTAAGTTGTTATAAAAAACAGATTTGTCTGTTCCTGAGTTCACGACTTTACAATCTTGAGCGGTACCACTGAGCGCATTACCAATCACCACACTATTGGCTAAATAAGCATGCTCAGAGGTACTATTTAGTTCGATACCGCCACTGTTCTTCAGTACTGTAATATTATTGAGTGCTAAACCATCACGTAAGTTGACAGCAAAACCTTTGTTTTTGAAAAAGGTACTATTGGCAATGATATTTTGAGGGTTACTGAACACCAACTTGCTGATGTCTGCGAGCCCATTTTGATTGTAAACAATCGCTCGACCAGAAGTGCTTTCATTATTTTTGAACAAAGATGTATAGATTTCATAAGCCGGTGCTTCTGAGTAAATTGCACCACCATCTACCGCTTTGTTGTTTTGAAAAATCGTGGTTCGTATATATAGACGGCTTGCTACAGCTGCACCATCTTCTGAAAATCCAACATTGTAGATTGCACCACCAAGTCGTGCATAGCCATCTTCAAACTTTACATTTTCAAGTGTGAGTTTTTCATTATTAAAAAGGATGCCGCCTTTATCAGCGCACTGATCTTGCTTACATCCTTTAAATGAAATTTCTTTAAAATTGATCGCAAGTAGTTCTTTTTCGCCATCATTAATATTAAAAATTTGATCCTTACCGGTCATTTCAATGACGGCATTATTGAGACCGAGTACAACATCTTCATTGACGTTACTTTCATACGCCGTTTTCAGATTCAGTTCTGCTTTAATATCAATTTTTTTAGTGAGTTTATAAACTTCATTTTTTTTCAGAGAAATTGAGGCATAGGCGTCTTTACCCCCGCAACCATTATATCCGGCTTCTGGCATACCATTATTGATATATTCTATGGCTTCACGAAGTGAACATTCCTTGTCATCCTTTACAACATCTTCAGTGGTTGTAACGGTAATTTCTGCGCTAAATGCATGACCTGCCATGAGAAGCATGCCAATGCCTATGCTCTGTTTGAGCATATCCATCTCCTTAAATATTTTTTATCTTTTTATTCTTAAGTTGCACAATCCTTGCAACATTAAAATATTTTTATGTACTTTGTCACAGCTTGAGTAATTACTCAAGAATTTTTATTGCTTACCGATATTCATCAATTAGGGCAAAAATCTGTCTTAAATTTGCATGACTCAATTTAACTTTTTCACCTTTTAACATCTGAATCAGTTGTTCTAAAGAGCGAAGTAAAATAGACGCCTGATGCGGCCCATGTGCCAACAAATAATCCACAATTTGTTGATCCATATGGATGCCACGTCGTGCCAAAACAGAGTTTACGAGTGCTTGTCGGTCTGCGTATAAACTACCATTTGGCACTTTTACACTGACAGCCTGAGTTAATCTAGACTGTAAATCTGGCAGTTCAAGTTTGAGTTCAATAGGCGCCAGCCGAGATGAAAAGACCAATTGACCACCTTCTTCGTTATTATAATTAATCAGGTGAAAAACAGCTTTTTGCCAATGTGGAACTCCGCTAATCGCTTCAATATCGTCTAAAGCCACCAAGTCATAGCGATCGAGCGAAGTAATCGCTTCAGTGGGAGCATCTAGCAATTCAAGCAATGAAACTTGAATTGCTGATTTGCCAATTTCTAAGTAGGAGTCACATATTGCAGACAGTAAATGGCTTTTTCCTGTGCCAGCTCCACCATAGATATAGAAACGATTCATTAAACCAGCATGTAACTGACGAACACCATCGATTACATGCCCCCAACTCGGCCCAGAAAAATCACTAATTCGGGCATCGAGTTGAGGTTCTATATCTAACTGCAATTGACGCATATCTATATTTTAGCCTTATCAATCTTTATGTTCTGATCTTTCAATGTTACTCGAAATTTCAGGATCTTGCAGCGAATTTGCAGACTGATTTTTGAGCTCAATATCAACAACAACTTGATTGGTTTCTACGTTTAAAGTGCCACTTGCAGCATCATTTACAACCAGTACATCATTTCGGTATAAATTACTTTTCTCGTAATTTTCGCGTGCATGACGTAATAAGACCACAATAATCGCTGCAACGGGTAGTGCAATGAGCATTCCGAGGAGTCCTGCCAATTGCGCGCCTGCAAGGACTGCAAATACCACTGCCACAGGAGACAAACCAATTTTGTCGCCTAATAAGAAAGGCTGTAAAATATAACCTTCTATTGCCTGCCCTACCATGAATACCACCAATACTAAGGCCAAATGCACCCAATCCAAACCGAATTGGAACAGGCAAGCCACAATTGCCGAAATAATACCAACCGCAAAACCCAAATACGGAATAATACTGGCTAGACCCGCAATCATCCCAATGATGATGCCAACCTCAATACCGACTAATTGGAGTCCAACCGCATAAACAACGCCCAATAAGAACATTACCAAGAATTGGCCTTTTACAAATGCACCTAAAACTTCATGACATTCGCCCACGATTGTGAGCGTGCTTTTTTCATATTTACGTGGAATAAGTCGACGCATGTTTTCTAACATACGCTCCCAATCTAATAAGAAATAGAAAGCTATGATTGGAATTAAGACAATCGTGCCACCAATCTGTATGAAATTCAGACCCGATTGTGCCACTTTTAACAACATGGCTTGGATACTGTCTGCACTATAGTTGGTTTGAATATACTCCATGATCGCTGCTGACATTTGCTCTGTATCAATTTCCATCGGTACAAGATTAAATGTCTCTGATAACCACGGCAGGAATGTATAGTTGACCCAATGAATATTGCTTGGAATATTGTTTTTCGCATACATCAACTGTTCCCATACCAGTGGTACGAGGAACCACATTGAAAGGAATATAGCGACACCAATTCCAATAAAGACCAAACTGATAGATAACCAGCGCGGCAAGCCAATATTATGTAATTTATCGACTAAAGGGCTAAATAAATATGCAATTAGAAATGCGCCGATAAAAGGAACAACTACAGGCTTTAATAAGTATAAAACCCATATGATCAATGCTATCCCAGCAAGAATAAATATTCGGCGCAAGGTGCGATCACCCATATAAAGTCACCTTTTTTCAATGTAATCGTTATAGAAAGGAAAATATTTTAATAAAGATAACATTTTAGTGCGAAATAGCATAAGAGTTTTGCATATTCAGGTTATAATCCCCGCGCGAATGCGGAGACTTCATTATGAGCAACTCAACTTCTACCCCAAACACTGGTTTAAGCTACAAAGATGCAGGTGTCGACATTGAAGCGGGCGACGCGTTAGTCGATCGTATCAAATCTGTCGCGAAACGTACTGCACGTCCTGAAGTAATGGGCGGTCTAGGCGGCTTCGGCGCTCTTTGTAAAATTCCTAAAGGTTATGAAGAACCTGTTCTCGTATCTGGCACAGATGGTGTTGGTACAAAATTACGTTTAGCATTGAATTTGAACCGTCATGACACAATTGGTCAAGACTTGGTTGCAATGTGCGTAAACGATCTTCTTGTATGTGGTGCTGAACCACTGTTCTTCCTTGACTACTATGCAACTGGCCACCTCAACGTTGACGTTGCAGCAAATGTTGTGACTGGTATCGGTGCGGGTTGTGAACTTGCAGGCTGTGCATTGGTTGGCGGTGAAACTGCTGAAATGCCAGGTATGTATGAAGGCGAAGACTATGACCTTGCAGGTTTCTGCGTAGGTGTCGTTGAACAAAGTAAAATTATTGATGGCTCTAAAGTTAAAGCGGGTGACGTTTTAGTTGGTGTTGCATCTTCTGGCGCACACTCAAATGGTTACTCACTTCTTCGTAAAATTTTAGATGTGAAAAACGTCGACCTTACTCAAATCGTTGATGGTCGTCCACTTGCAGATACAGCAATGGAACCAACACGTATTTATGTAAAACCAATTCTTCAGTTATTGAAAGAAGTGGATGTACACGCTATGGCGCACATCACAGGCGGCGGTTTACCGGGTAACTTACCTCGCGTACTGCCAAATGGTGCTCAAGCGGTAGTCAATGAAGCATCTTGGGAATGGCCAGAATTATTCAAACTACTTCAAAAAGAAGGTGGTGTTGAACAATTTGAAATGTACCGCACATTTAACTGTGGCGTAGGTATGGTTCTCGTGGTTGATGCAGCCGATGCTGACAAAACTGTTGAATTACTCAATAGCCTTGGCGAAAAAGCATTCACAATGGGTCACATTGCAGATAATGCTGAATCTGTTGAAGGCGCTGACGAAAAAATCCGTGTAGTTTTCGCATAAGCAACGTTCATGATTAAAATTGCTGTACTTGTTTCAGGCAGCGGATCTAACCTGCAAGCCCTGATCGATGCCAATCTATCAGGTCAAATCGTTGGGGTGATTTCCAATAGACCTGACGCTTTTGCACTGCAACGTGCAAGAAAAGCAAAGATTGCAACTGCAGTCATTGAACATAAGCAATATCCAAGTCGTGAAGCTTTTGATGATGTGATGCATCAACAACTGCTCGACTGGGATGTTGATTTGGTCATTTTGGCAGGCTTTATGCGCATTTTAAGCGCAAAATTTGTCAAAGCATGGGAAGGAAAAATGATTAACATCCACCCTTCTCTGCTGCCAAATTATAAAGGAATGCATACTCATCAACGTGTTTTAAACACCGGTGATGTCTTCCATGGCTGTACAGTTCACTATGTGACTGCAGAGCTGGATGCTGGTCAAGCGCTTGCTCAAGGCGTACTTAAAGTCAATGTGCATGATCATGCTGAAAGTCTGGCAGATCGGGTTCACGTGCTTGAGCATGTGATTTACCCTCAAGTGGCAGAATGGATTTGTAATGGCACCATTCAACACACTGAAAACGGTGTTTTATATCGTGGTGAGCCTTTGCAACAACCTGTTCAATTCTGTAAGTTCTAAGCAACTGTATAACTTAACAATCAACGCATCTTAGGGTGCGTTTTGTTTTTTAAGGACCAAATAAAACTCTATTTATTACTAAAATCTAAAATCTAAAATCTAAAATCTAAAATCTAAAATCTAAAATCTAAAATCCATTTTTGCAGAATGTTCAACTTTATGATCAATATGTAGTTTTTAGTTAAATTAAAACTTTTAGCAACATTAAAATAATAAGCTTATATTGCAATTAGAAAACCTTATAAATCTAGAAATATTACATCCTTCAAACAAAAGTGGAGAAAATCACATGTTAAAATCCATCACACTGGCGACTTGTGCATGTATAACACTGGGTATGATTGGTTGTGCTACGACATCAAATCCGGCTACTGATCGTAATTTAGATAAATTACAAAACAAAAATTGGGTTGCGAGTGAAATTCAAGGCGTTAAGCTTGAAGCTGACCCTAACAATTCGAACGTACCCACCATCACTTTCGACGATACTCGTGTAAGTGGTTCTGATGGTTGTAATCGATTCATGGGCGGTTACGCTGTGCAAAACACAAAAATCCAATTTTCAAACCTTGCTACAACACAAAGAGCGTGTTTGACTGCGACAAATATTCCTCAACATTTTTCGCAGGCATTGAGCCAAGTTACTCATTATGATGCCTCTAAAGATCATTTGAAATTTTTAGATGCCAACAACAAAGTTGTTTTACAATTTGAAAATGCGAAATAAATCTCAAAAGTAGAAAGTAGAATGTTTCATTCATAAAAAAGCACTCTATAGAGTGGTTTTTTTGTGTTGTCGTTTTTAAGGTTCAATGATGACGCTTAGGCAATTTAAGTAAATCTTTGATCAATTCCACAGTTTCTACAGGATGTTCTAAGGGGAACATATGACTCCCCGCAGCAACTTTAAATGGAATCGCAAATTTTTTCTCTACCATTTGTGGAAAGTGCCGAGCTAAAAATGGTCCCTGCTCTGCAATTAACTGCTGTACAGGTACTTGCGGTTGAGCATGAGGTAACCACCACAGTGAAGGATTGGTTCGAAAAATATGAACTTCATCATCACGTGAAATCGTCAATTCCACCCCACCACGCAGTTTATCGTCCATCAAGGCATGATCAATATAAGCTTGATAACAGTCTGGATCGAAATCTTTATAAAAACCTTTCGGCCTTAAAAGCTCTG
This sequence comes from Acinetobacter sp. YH12094, assembly GCF_013419295.1. Lineage (NCBI taxonomy): Bacteria > Pseudomonadati > Pseudomonadota > Gammaproteobacteria > Moraxellales > Moraxellaceae > Acinetobacter > Acinetobacter sp. YH12094. The sequence continues at coordinate 87,234 of NZ_VPAK01000002.1, read as the reverse complement.
CTGCTTGTTCACGGCTGTCCCAATGATCACGACGACGCTTCGACAATCCTGCTGGGGACATTTTATCGAGGACTTTAAGTTTGAGGAGTTTTGCGATGTGCAAAGCAAAAGACTCTTTCCCCATGATCATAGGCGGATCAATCATTAACACTTGTTCAAACAATTCTGGGCGTTGTAAAGCAGCCTGAAATGTTAAAACCGAACCTAATGAGTGACCTAATCCAATAACCTTACGACCATTGGCCTGACGTACAATACTGTCAATGACTTGCTGTGTTAAGCTCTTCCAATGGTTATCGATTGGGTAACGCTTATCAGGCCCAAGTAACGGCACATAGATCACATCATATTCATCACTCAGTAAATCAAACAATTTTTGATAAACCCGTGATGGCACGCCATTGGCGTGCGCAAAATGAATTAACGGTTTCATTGTAATTTCGTGCTGTTTTCAGATTGAACCTGTTGTGACAATGCGCTTGCCAAACCTTGACCAAATGAACTCCCCATACGACCTAGTACAGAATCAAACGGACTATTTTCAATGGTGTAGTTCACGGCTTTTTCAGTTTTCAATTCACGTTTCAGGCTATTTAAACTACCTGTACGGTCAGCAATACCTAGCTTCACAGCCTGATCACCCGTCCAAAATAAACCTGAGAAAATAGCTGGATCATTTGATTTTAATTTCTTACCGCGACCTTCCTTCACTGCATTAATGAAATGCGCATGAACATTATCAAGTACACCTTGAACATGTGCTTTTTGTGCTGCATCAACAGGTTGAGTCATGGATAAAATGGCTTTGTTCTCACCCGAAGTCATGGTGCGATCTTCTACACCGAATTTTTGCATCAAACCACTAACACCATAATTCGGCATAATCACGCCAATCGAACCCACTAAACTTGAAGGATTGACAATAATTTCATCTGCCGCAGACGCAATATAGTACGCACCTGAAGCGCCTGTATCACCAATAATGGCATACAGTTTTTTATCGGTATGGGCTTTTTTCAAGTACTGAATTTCTTGCCAAATTTCATCAGACTGAACAGGTGAACCACCCGGTGAATTAATATTTAGAACAACCGCTTTGCTTTGTTTATTTTCATAAGCTTTTTTCAAAGCTTTGATGGTATTTGCACTGTTTACACTTTGCTTGTCCGCTGCAATGGTCCCAATGATATCAACCACGGCAATATGTGAACCCGCTGTTGCTGCAGGATCAGATGACGACATGCTGCAACTTTTTGCCATCGCAATGATAATAAATAGCAAATAAGCAAAGGTTAAAAATTTAAAAAATATACCCCATCTACGTGCCCTACGTTGTTCTTCAACGGAAGAAAGCACCGCTTTTTCTAATATTTTCCATTCATTTCCAGTTGGCTGCTGAATATTATTTGAAGAACTTTGCTGTTTTTCTTCAGGTTTTGGTGGCCATTCGGACATAAAAAAACCCATTTGATCGTTAATTTGTAGTCATTATATACACGCTAATCGCTATAACTGTCTAATCAATTCATTTTCCCCTATAATTATTTTAAATTTTCTTTCATTTCTTTCAGACTTAAATAAGATGACCGACCAAAATTCACAGGACACCACATATCACCTGTTAAAATTTATCAGCCGTCAACCTATTCAAATTTCAAGATTAATTGCAAAAGGTTTGGCTGGGTTAGTCAATGTTTTAAAAATCTCTAAAACCTACTCTACGATTCAACGCAATCTAAAAATTGCATTGCCTGAATTATCAGAGTCAGCTCGCATTCAACTCACTAAACAAGCGATTCGAAACGAACTTTGTTCTTATTTTGAATTTTTTAACATTTGGGGTGCAAGTACAGAAAAAAATATTCAACGAATTCATCACGTACATGGCGCTGAATATTTACATGAAGCGCTCGCCCTACAAAAAGGCGTTGTACTCGTAGTACCACATTTTGGTACTTGGGAAATCATGAATGCATGGGTTGCGCAGTACACTCAAATGACCATCATGTACAAGCCGGTAAAAAGCGAATCTGCCAACAATTTTGTCCGTGCTGCTCGAAGCCGTGAGCAAGCAATATTGGTTCCTACGGATGAATCAGGTGTACGTCAGATTTTCAAAGCATTAAAACAAGGTGGGACGACTGTGATCTTGCCAGATCATACCCCCAATGCCGGCGGCGAAATGATTCCATACTTTGGTATTCCACTAAAAACCAGCAACTTAAGTGCAAAATTAATTCAAAAAACCAAAGCACGTGCGCTCTTACTGTATGCCATTCGAAACGATAATCATGGTTTTGATATGCATATCGAACCTATGGATGAGAATATCTATCAAGGCAATGCAGATGATGGCTCGATAGTTATTTTTAAAGCAGTGGAAGATTTAATTCATCGTTATCCAGAGCATTATCACTGGAGCTATAAACGCTTTAAAGCCAACCCAAAATTGAGAAATCTATACAATATTAGTGATGAAGAAGCCGCTCAACGCATTCGTGATATTCGTGAGGAATATCAAAGACAGCAAAAAATGAAAAATGTGACAGATTGACGTTTTCAAGCAATATACTTGAAGCAGTTTTCTATTCAGATTCTTTAGATAGCCTGCGATATAGATCGAGCCATTTATACTTTGTCCGCTCTTCAATTAGTTCAATTTGCTGTTTATTTTGCTTGAAATGGATACTTCCACTTTGCTCAGTTTGCAAAAGTGGAATGTCTAATTGTTTGAGACGTGTTTGGGTCATCTTTGCAGGATGTCCATAACGATTAAATCGCCCCGCAGAAGCAATCGCCAACTTGGGCTTAAAATGGTTTAAAAACGCATAGGATGAACTGTGCCGACTACCATGGTGTCCGAGCACCAAGACATCGACTTTTAGGTCTGGATAATCACTTAATATTTGATATTCAGTCTCCCAACCCGCATCCCCCATCAATAGAAAATGTCGTGGGCCATTGACGCCTTTGATCGTGACATATAGAACACAAGAACGTTCATTGGGATTCCATTTGGCATCTGTCAGATCTTCAGGCTTTGGCGAGAGTATTTCAAAATAGACTTGCTGATCCCAATTCCACTGCTGACCACGCTGACATAAGCGCTGTGGAGCTTGGTTCGTGGTTTGTACCCGCTCATTACTTGAAAGCTGCCCAATATCAAGCTGTTGCTCCAATGAGAAAAAGCCACCGCTATGGTCTTGATCTAAATGAGTCAATAACACCCAATCTAGTCGATGGACACCTTGCACACTCAAAAATGGCCGGATGATATTTTGCCCAACACTAAATTTATTTTCATCATAGTTTCCACCGAAGTCCACCATCATATGATGATCTACAGATCGGATATAAATCGCCTGCCCTTGCCCCACATCTAAAATTGAAAGCTGAAAATTTGCTGAATTTCTCCATGGGATAAACAGAACAAAAAAGGCAATGACCGCCCAATATTTTGGCAAGATACCTTCAGGTAAAAATAAGATTACTATAACGAGTATCAACAGTATGATTTGAGTTGACGTCAATGCGACATCTTGCATTTTTGGTGCAAAGAGTCGATCTAAGCCATAGAGAAACACATGCAATATTTCCAAACACAGATCATTGAATAAAAAAACCAAATGCGCCAAAGGTGTAGAAATATAAGAAAGTGCCCCTCCGATGATATCTAAAGGAACCACCACAGCCCCTAACCACGGGATGGCGAATAAATTACTTAATGGGCTAATCCAAGTCACTTGCTTGAAAAAAATCACCATCAATGGAAATAAGGCGACAAAGATTTTCCATTGTGATTCCACCATCAACCACATTGAATGCTTTAACTTTTGCCAAAAACTGGCGTCCGTTTGAGCCAGTAAATGCTTCCTTAAGGTTTGATAAATCCGCAGTAAAATAAAGCAGGCGCCATAAGACAACCAAAATGCCGCGGATAAAATACTAAAGGGATCCACGAGCAATAAAATAGCTGCACTAAAAACCAGCAGTTGAAAAGGCTGAATGGTTTGCCGTAACAAAAGCATGCTACTGGCAACTAGGCAGATCGTCAGCGTTCTCAGTGCAGGTATTTCAAAGCCAGTAAATGCGCAATATAGAAGGACACAGAAGATAAAGGGCACGACCAATACATATTGTTTAGGCCATTTGAGATAAATTTTGGGACAATATTTACGGATACCTAACTGCATCGCCCAACAAAGCATGCTGGCAAAAACCAGTACATGCGGACCAGAGATCGCCAGTAAATGACTCATCCCAAAGCGTTGAAATAATTCACTGGTGCCTTCAGTGAGTAAACTTTTATCACCTGTAAGCAGCGCTAACAGCAAGCCATGATTCTGCAGAGGTTGTTGGTATATAAACGCTCTTAAATATAAACGCTGCTTTTCGACTTTTATTTTGAACTGATGTAACACACCTTGATGTCGTTGATATTGCTGGCCATAACCCATCGCAGTCATATGTTGAGGTGGTATCAATTCAACCGACTTCACCTTTAAACTGGCATGTATATTTTGCTGTATATTCCACCTTTCTTGGTCAAATGCACCTTCGGTCACATAGCTTTGGGTAGGTCTTAACTCACCATACATACGATAGTATTGTCCAGGGACCAACTGAATCGTCTGTTCATTATTTTGCAAAATTGAATTGGGTAAATACGCCATAAAATATTGAATCTGCTGATTCAGATTGAGCACTTCAATTTTTTGCTGAATTGCTTGGTCTTTGAGTTGGCTGATCTGTGGAATATACGCAATAAACTCGCCTTGTCTGCTCTGATGTTCAACCAATGCCAAACGCTGATCGAGTTGAGTATTGGCGAAACTAAAGCCGAGAATTGCACCTATGCAAAGATTTGCACTGAGCTGTAAGATTTTCGAAAAGATACTTTTTAGTTTTGGTGAAATGTAGAGCTGTAGCACTAGCCAAATCAGGACAATAAAAAGCAACTGAGCTGTCGAGAGTTGTGGATTCCAAAACATGAACCCCATAAAAGAAATACCTAAAATCCAGCCAATACAAAAACTTTGTAACATGAGTCGTCATTATTTTTATTATGTGCTGGCAATAATAAAGCCCACCGCGGTGAGCTTCAATCAAACAATCTTAATCCACTAATTTTTTTTACAAAATCAATTTAGCGCTTAGTCATCTACCCATAAACCATCTTGCATATGCAAAATCGCATCAGCAGATTGAGCTAAATATTCATCATGGGTCACAATTAGCATTGCCATGTTAAATTCTTTACGCAACTCAGATAGCAACTCAAAAATCTTCACCGCGGTTTTGCGGTCTAAGTTCCCTGTTGGCTCATCAGCCATCATCAACTTAGGTCTTGCTACCAATGCACGAGCCAAAGCCACACGTTGACGTTCACCGCCTGAAAGCTCACCCGGTTTGTGCGTCATGCGGTGGGAAAGTCCAACGCGTTCCAAAAGATATTCAGCTTGCTGCTTCACTTCTTTGAAGTTACTCGACTTACGTAACATCAATGGCATTGCCACATTTTCAAAGGCGGTAAATTCAGGCAACAAGTGATGGAATTGATACACAAAACCTAAATGCTCATTACGGATATAACCACGCTCTGCTTCACCTAAAGTGTCAAAGCGTTGACCATTAATCATCACTTGACCCGATGTTGGACGATCTAAGCCACCCAATACATGCAACAACGTACTTTTACCAGAACCACTTGACCCCACAATCGAAACAAACTCACCTGCTTTGACTTGTAATGAAAGTCCACGAATCACATCGACTGTAGACTTCCCATCGGTAAAAGATTTGGTAATGTTTTGGGCATCTAAAACTAAATTACTCATAGCGTAGAGCCTCTGCAGGTTGAACTTTAGCTGCACGTAATGCCGGATAAATAGTCGCGATAAAGCTAAGACCCAATGATAAAGATACAATCACCACAACATCTTGCCATCTTAAATAAGACGGTAAATAGTTGATGAAGTAAGCATCAAACATATTTAAGCCCAATGTTGTATTCAACCAACCGACTAAATTACTAATACTCGATGCAGCGATAATCCCTAAAATCGCCCCTGACACCGTACCAATCACCCCAATCACTGTACCTTGCACCATGAAGATTCGTGTGATTGTAGCCGGTGAAGCGCCTAGTGTACGCAAAATGGCAATATCGGATTTTTTATCAGTGACCACCATCACTAATGAAGACACGATATTAAATGCTGCAACCAATACAATCAGGAACAGCAATAAACTTACCATTGCCTTTTCCATTTGAATCGCACTGAACAGATTACCGTGCGTATAAGTCCAATCTGAAGCATAGAAGTTTGCAGGTAGATCACGCACAATTTCTTGAGATACTTGTGGCGCTGCAAAAATATCATCCAACTTCATACGGATGCCTTGTGCACCATCTGGCAGTCTTAATAAAGTCGACGCATCGTTCAGGGCCACATAGCCCATCATCGAATCAACTTCCGCACCAATACTGAAAATACCAACAATTTTAAATCGTTTAAAACGCGGAACGACCCCAGCCGGAGAAGGTGTTGCTTCAGGAAGCACCAAGGTCACACTGTCATTCAAACCTAAACCCAAGGCATCTGTCATTTGCTTGCCGAGCACAATACCAAATTCACCTTTTTTCAGGTTATCGATACTACCTTCCACCATATGGTCTTGGATAATTGATACCTTTTTTTCATACTGCGGTTCAATCCCACTGACCATAATGCCAGACACTTGACCTTGTGCCGTCAACATTCCCTGTAATTGGGTGAATGGTGCGACACCTTGAACATGCTCATGCTGCTCAATTTTTTTTGCAAGTTCAGGCCAATTTGTTAAAATTTGTGTTGAAGAAACAGTGGCTTGAGGTATCATTCCTAAGACACGAGTTTTCAGCTCACGATCGAAACCATTCATCACAGATAAAACTGTAATAAGGACTGCCACACCAAGCGTGAGGCCGATCATGGATACCAGAGCAATAAAAGAAATAAAGTGGTTACTGCGCCGAGCGCGAGTGTATCTCAACCCTATATACAGCGAGATTGGTTTAAACATAACCATCTAGTCCGAGGTAATATATATTATGGAAAACTTACAGCATCAAAGCGTTCAAACTGAACGCCGTGTAATGTCGCGTATCGATGCTGCTTTGCGCATCAACTATCAGATTATCTCTGATGATGTTGCACTGAATGATCCTTACGATCCTAATTTTGTATTGCCGCGCTATTTTCTACTACTTGCTGAATTAGATCAATTTGATCATGCACTCAACTACGAATTAGAACAATTAGCTGAGAAAGATCAACAAATTGCTCGAATCTTATCCTTATTTAACCAAAAGTTAAACCTTATTACGGGTTCTTTATACGACGCAATTGTACAAAGCATGTTACCAGTGCCTGAGCATGTGAATTTTTCCGAGACCGGTCTGAGCTTTTTTAGCGAACGCGCGATTAAAGAAGGTACTTATATCCATGTGACCTTAAGCCACCCTGAAAATTTCTTCCATATTGCGGCAACTGCACAAGTGGTTTATAGCCGTGAAGAAGAAAGCAACTTGTACCGTACGGGTGCCTATTTTATCACACTGCTCCCTCAAGACCGCGTCAAACTTGCAGAGTGTATCGCACTGACCCAAAACAAAGAGTGATTTTTAATCAATGTTTTAATTTGTGGGCGAGCTCTCTGTTCGCCCGAAAATCTTTATAAAAATAAACAAACAAGCCTGATAATAGAATCACAGCACCAAGTAAAACCATCAATGATAATTTTTCATCATTCAGTAAAGCACCAAAGAGCATAGCAAGCATGGGTGTGAGAACTGTTGTTAAAGATAAAGTTGTCGCCTTAATGTTTTGTACCAGTTTGAAATAACAAAACATTGCAATCAATGAAGCCATAATCACTGCATAAAATAAGCCGATGAGCGCTTTGGTCGAAGGCATCTGTGTCGGTGCATATTGCCAAATAAACGGTAGCATTGCAGCAGAAAATAGGGCTGAGATAAGAATCGAACCCGTGGCTTGAGACATGGGCTGCAATGGCGCATTGACTTTTTTCACCCAAAAAATCGACATACAGTAGACGAATACGCTCATTAACATTAAGACGATGCCAACAGGCTGTACGTGCTGATCACTGCCGCCTAAGCAAATAATGGCTAAACCACAGACGGCAATCAACATCCCCATCCATTGCAAGCGATGCAGATAGGTATGAAAGAAGAAACGACCGATCAGACCCGTCATAATTGGTGCCAAACCAAACATCAGGGCAATAATGCCTGAGCTGAGATAGGCCGTTGCCATATAGGTAAAAATCTGAGAACCAATAAAACTAAATGCCCCCGCCAAATAACTGTGCAGCGAGGTTTTATCCATCGGAAGTTTATGTTTAAAAATAAACAATAATGCGACAGCCAAGGGTAATGCGATAAAAAAGCGTAATGTCAGTGCCCAAAACGCATTGATATCACTGACACTCCAAACGATGGCAAGTGGCGTAGTCGACCAAATGAACACCAACAACGCATAGGTCGTCGCTAGATTTGTTTTAGATGGCATGGTTTTTACTTCTGCGCCGTTTTACGTTTTTGCTTTTGAATGGTTTGATCTAAGCTACTAGAAAATTCGCGCTTATCACGTTCAGAAATCGGTGCTGGACCACCGGTTTGCACACCTGCGCCCCGTAAAGTATCCATAAAGTCGCGTAAGTGTAGACGTGCTTTGACATTTGCTGTGGTATAAATCTCACCCCGAGGATGTATCGCTATACCGCCCCGCTCAATCACTTCAGCAGCAAGTGGAATATCCTGTGTCATCACGATGTCGTGCTCTTTCATGCGCTGAATAATTTCTTTATCCGCTGCATCTGCCCCACTCATGACTTGAATCGAGTTAATTCGGACCGAAGGCGTTATCCCAACATTTTGATTGGCGACAAAAGTGACTTCTAACTGGTAACGATCAGAAGCACGAATAATTACATCACGTAAAATGCGTGGTAACGCATCTGCATCCACCCATAATTTAAATGGTAGCACTGATTTTCCATTCACTTTTAAACATAACTCATAGTAACAAATCTACATGACAATTTGGGGATCTGCATCCGCTGAATGGATCTACATTTCTCTAATCATGAGAATCGAAAAGCTGCAAAATGAGCCAAAGTTGAGCCTATTTTCCAATGCTTTAACATTTAAATCCTACTGAAAACATTTTTTATGCATGATTTCATGATAAATATGACGTCGGTGACTTGAAAATTTCAAATAACCCTCGATTTATTAATTATGAAACCAACCCAATATCAATTGTGCATATGAAAAAACAAAATAGCCCTGAAATTATCACTATTGAAGATCAAACTTTTGGTAGTCATGTTGAACATTGGAATTTGCTTACAGGCAACCCGACAACGGATGTACCAGTTTGGCTGGGTCAGGCATTGGATGCACCCATTATGCCGATGGGCTTATGTGCACAAGAATCTGATATGGATCAAAGTACATGGCTGATTCAAGGTCCATCTCTAGCGTCTATTCAACTTTGCCAAGTGATTGCTGTAGAAAATAATAAACCTAAAGCCGTTAAAACTGCATTTCCAAGTTTTGATAGCCCATATAAAACCAAAGCCACCATTGAACGTATTATTACCTGTAAATCCAATACGCAAGCTGTGCTTTGCCTCGACTTAGGCGCAAATACCAGTGTGTATGCTTTTGATAGTTTATATAGCGTCAATCACGACCAATATGAAAAAGATGTAACCTACAGTGTGCAACTCAATGCTTGGGCCTATGAACTCGAAGCTGTCGCAGAACATGAACAGCTTGTTGTTGATGATCCTGCATCGATTAAACATCATCGTGCTTTAAACGATATATTGGCAGCAAACAACGGTGTTGCCCCTGCAGACTTACACGAACAAATTAAAGCGTGGCAACCAAAGTCTGAAGATGACAAAGCACCAGTCACCGTCGATTTTTCTAAAATGGTTGCATACCTATATGGTGAAAACCTCGGACAAGAAGACGAAGCATGGTTCCAAGGGCATATTGTTGGCAAAACTGCCATGCAATTTAAAGAGCAAGACTATACGCTGTATGATGTGACCTTAATCCACGAAGAAAACCAAGAAGCGGTGATTGTTCGTGTTGCAACAAGAAATCCGGCGCATAAAGATTTCAATGTTGGGCAATATATTCGTGGCAACCTGTGGATACAAGCCAATATTTACGCGAAATCTGCCTAATTTGAATTCAAAAACCCTATTTCAAATAAAAAAAGCCGCCTCAGTGCGGTTTTTTTATTTCTCGCTAATCATGTGTATTCGCTGAATATTTAAATGATTGAATATTTCTTATCCATAAACCAGTCAATATATTCTATTTTTAAATTCAAATTAAAATAACTTATCCACAATATTAAATTCAAAATAATGCTGCTAAATAAATCCATCTACAAAGGATAAAATATAAAAATCTAATATAAATAAATAAGATAGGAAATTTATGAAACTAAATTTATCAATTCAGTTGCTTATTTTTAAATAAACTAAATAGTTTAGTAAGTTTACGGCAGATAGTACTTTATTTAATCAAATAATTATGTTAAAAATGCGTTTAAGAAATAGTAATTAACGATAAATAGATCGGAAAGAATATCTATGAAAGTCGTGCAAGAAGAAAACTTATCGCAAGTTGACCATCACATGGAATCTCGATATCAAATCGAGCCAATGTCCTGCTTATTTTTTATGTTAGGTATGCTGATTTGTGCATACGTTTTACATACTTTTATTTTTTAATCTATTCAATAAAAAAACCGGCATTTGCCGGTTTTTTTATGCCTTTACAATTATGCGTTGCGTTTTGCAAAGTCATCCATAAAGTTAACCAGTGCTTGAACACCTTCTAGCGGAACAGCATTATAAATACTTGCACGCATACCACCCACTGAACGGTGACCGGCTAAATTAAGCAAGTGGTTTTCTTCAGCTTCTTTCAAGAATTGTTTTTCCAAATCTGGATTCGCCAAAGTGAATGGTACGTTCATTATTGAACGGAATTCTTTTGCAATTGGATTTGCATAAAAATCGCTTGAATCGATATAACCATAAAGCAATTCAGCTTTTGCCATATTCGCTTTATAAATTGCGTCTACACCGCCCTGCTCAAGTAACCATTCAAAAACGAGGCCAGATAAGTACCATGCATAAGTTGATGGTGTATTCACCATTGAACCATTTTTCGCTTGAGCTGAATATTTCAAGATACTTGGAATATCTGCTTTCGCTTGATCCAATAAATCATCACGAATAATCACTAAAGTTAAACCAGCCGGACCAATATTTTTCTGAGCGCCTGCATAGATTAAACCGAACTTAGAGACGTCTAATGGTGCAGATAAAATGCTTGATGAAAAATCGGCAACCAATGGTTTGTCTGTTTCAGGAATGTTGGCAAACTGAAGACCACCAATGGTTTCATTATCTGCATAATGCACATAAGCCGCATCATCAGATAAGTTCCAAGTGCTTTGATCAGTAATCGCAAGTTTACCGTCAATGGTGGTACCCGCTTCAACGACATTAATGTCGCCATAACGCTGTGCTTCTTTCAACGCTTTTTCAGACCAAATACCAGTGTGGATATAGTCTGCTTTGCTGTTTTTACCCAATAGGTTTAATGGGATCGCAGAGAATTGAAGTGATGCGCCACCTTGAAGGAATAACACTTTATAGTTGTCTGGAATATTCATCAGCTTACGAAGATCAGCTTCTGCTTTCTCTGCCACAGCAACATAGTCTTTACTACGGTGGCTCATTTCCATGATCGAAAGGCCTTTGCCTTGCCAGTCAAGCATTTCAGCTTGAGCTTTTTCTAAAACGGCAGTGGGTAATGCAGCAGGACCAGCACAGAAGTTGTACGCGCGCATGAGTTTTCCTTTCAAAGTGAAACACAATAAAATGATGGCATTTAACCATATCTGACGCGTGCTTGCAGTAGTTAAAGCTGAAAATATTCCAATGCTGTCTGACATTTAAAGTCAAAATTTCAATAAAGATCAAAATTAATTCTTCTTAATTCAAATTATTAGATTTACTGATATTTTTTATCCCTTGAATTGATGCTAATTTAAGGTCTTGATGTGCGAAAAATGACGTGCGCTGCAAAGATAAAATTTATTTACATATGTATATGAAACAATACAACAACTTAGTGAATTTACCCAACTTCATCACAATGACTATAATGAACCCATCCTAGCTGTGAGTGTGTTTTTATGCCTTTACCTCGAACAGATTATTCTATAAAAATTAAACATACATTTCGTTCAGGTTTACTGCTTGGCCTTGGTTGTTTCAGTGGCTTTTTTAGCCCCACGGTACTTGCGCAAAGTATCAGTTATAGCCAAGCAGAACAAAGTCTACTCACTAGTTCGTATAGTACTCAGGCCAACCAAGCACTACAACAATCTGCCGAACTTCAAGCTCAGGCCATTAAAGGGCTTGGTTTACCTCGTGTGGATTTAAACGTCCGTGCCTATGCCTTTCATAATGAACTCGATATTCCTCTCGGTGCCTTAAAAAATAACTTAGAACAAACGCTGAGTAATGGCATTAATAATAAAATTGATGAAAGCTTACCGAGTGATTTGGCAGACCCATTAAAAGACAGTCTGCAACAGCCAATCCGTGATGGTGTCGGATTAATTCCAGATTCTTCCCAAGTGGTCTTAGATGATCAAGTGATCCGCCCTACCGTTTCCGTAATGATGCCGCTGTATACCGGTGGGTTAACGTCTAGCGCCAAGGAAATTGCCAATATCCAAGCCAAACGCAGCGCGATAAGCAGTGAACAACAACAAGATGTGCAACGTTTTGAATTAATCCAAGCCTACTTCAATGCTCAATTACAAAAAAAATTAGTCGAAAGCAGCCGCTTCAATTTAAATGCGATGCAACAACACTATGCCAATGCACTCAAAATGGAACAACAGGGTTTTATTAGCAAAGGCCAGCGTATGCAATTTGAAGTGGCGAAGAATAATGCGCTCAGAACTTTTCAAAATACTGAAGCGAATTTTCGCTCTAGCTTATTTAAGTTAAACAACTTAATGCAAAGCAGCCAAATTACTGATCTTTCAACGCCATTATTTATCAATCAGCAACACAATCAAAATATAACCGCCTTGCTGAAAAGTTATCAGGATCAGTCTAGTTTGGTACGTAAAATGCAATTGGACAGTCAATTGGCCGGTGCCAATGTGAAAGCCCAAAGCGCAGCAAAAAAACCCAACGTCTTTGCATTTGGCGAATATAGTCTCGACGATAAACAAAACTGGATCGTTGGTGTTGCCGCTCGCTACAACTTATTTTCAGGTATTGATAAAAACAAATCCGTACAAGCTGCTGAACTTCAACGCTATGCATCTGAGTTAATGACTGAGCGTACCAAACAAGAAATTGAAAGCCTGATTTATAGCTCATTTAATGAAGTCACCAGCGCTCAGCAAAGTCACCTGTTGTTACAGCAAAATCTAAAAGCCGCACAAGAAAATTTAAGAATCCAACAACTTTCATTTAAGGAAGATATGGGAACAGCCACACAAGTCATTGATGCACAAAATGCACTGAGTGGGCTACAAAGTGAAATGGCGCTCAATGCTTATAAATACGTGATGTCACTCGCAACACTGCTACAAAGTCACGGGAGCATTGACCAGTTCCAAAGCTATATCAATCAATCACACACCGACTATATTCGCTAAGTTTAGCCGAGGGGAAACAATATGAATCAGGAACCAACTGATCACCAAGAAGATGCCTCTGCGAATGCTGAAACATCCCAATCCAATGTCTCGAGTTCAAACGTTTCGTTTACAGCAAATACTGCTGAGGATACTCCAAAGAAAGTGAATACCAATACTGATGCAGAGACGAAAAAAAGCTCAGTGCAAAGTCGCAATAAATCTGCTTTGATCAAGCTCGTGATTGGCATTGTCTTAGTTCTGCTTTTGGCATTGATTGCATTTGGCTTATGGAAAAGTTATCAGCCCAAGCAGGTTGAATTACAAGGTCGAGTGGAGGCTGAAACCATCCACATTAGTACCAAAGTACCCAGTCGTATCGAAGAAATATATGTGCATGACGGTGAAAAAGTACAAGCAGGTCAAGCACTGGTTCGTTTAACCAGCCCCGAAGTCGATGCAAAGAAACAACAGGCTTTAGCTGCACTCCAATCTGCGCAAGCACTGCAATCCACAGCTGAACGTGGCTCTCAACAAGAAAATATTGATAGTTTATATGCCAATTGGCAAAGTCTAAAAGCACAGCAACAATTGGCGCAAACCACCTACCAACGTGGTCAAAACCTTTATAAAGAAGGTGTCATTTCACGACAACGCCGTGATGAAATGCAAGCTGCCGCAGTGTCTGCTGCACAAATGACAGAAGCGTCTTATCAACAATATGCGCGTGCAAAACGTGGCAGTACACCGCAACAACAAAGCTCGGCAGATGCCCAAGTCAAGATTGCGCAAGCCGCGTTGGCTGAAGCCAATGCACTTGAGGCTGAAACCAAGTTATTTGCACCCTCCAATGGCACCATTTCAAAAACCTATGGCAAAGTTTCAGAATTAGTTGCGATGGGTGTGCCCGTAGTGAGTCTGATTCAAAATGATAGCTTGTGGATTAGCTTAAATGTTCGTGAAGACCAGTATGCTCAAGTGTATCAACTCAAGACCATGCAAGGATTTATACCGGCGCTAAACAAATCTGCCGATTTTAAAATTGATCACATAGAAGCCGAAGGTGAATTTGCAACGATTAAAACCACGCGACAAACGGGCGGCTATGACATTCGTAGTTTTAAAGTCCAACTAAAACCCGCTCAGCCGATTGCTGACTTAAAAGTGGGTATGAGCGTTTTGTTTAAAATTGAAGAGCATAAATAATGTTTAGGGGCATTCTGCGTGAGTTTCGCTATTTGATGCAGCATAAATGGGACTTGTGTATGGTCACACTTGCCCCTGCCCTTGTGATTTTGCTCTTTACTAATATGTTTGCTCAAGGCAAACCAGATCATTTACCCATCGCGATCATAGACCAAGATCAAAGCAGTTTAAGCCGTAACATTACTCATTTTGCGCAGCTCAACCATACTTTAAAAGTAGCTACCATTACACCTAGTATGGACGATGCTGAAAAGCTGATAAATCAAACCCACATTTGGGGCTATATTCATATTCCTGCTGGCGCAGAGCAACGACTGGTTCAAGCAAAAGATGCAGAAATCAGCATTGCCTATAACCAAAGCTATTTTAGTGTCGGCAATAGTATTTCATCAGCCATGTTACTGAGTACACTGCAAGCCATGGCCGATTTTAGTGGTCATCAGTATTTAGAAAATAGCATCCCCTACCTCGATGCACCGACGCCCAATGTTAAAATTTCACCCTTATATAATCCGGGTTTAAATTATGAGTTCTATTTAGAGCCTTATATGATTCCTGCGATTCTGCATTTATTACTGTGTTGCTGTGTCGCATTTTCGGTTGGTCAAGAAATCAAATATGGCACTGTAAATCAATGGGTGAATCCAAGTTCTATCTTTCAAGCTTTAATCGCTAAAAATCTCAGTTATGTTTTCATTTTTACCGCTTGGACATGGGCGTGGATGTTGTGGCTAATCGCGTTTCGAGGTTGGTTTGTTCAGGGTTCATTATTGCTCATTTTGCTCGGGCAATTGTTTTTTTATACAGCCTATGCCTTTATCAGCTCTACTGTAGTTTTGGCGACACGTGATCTCACCAAGTCCTTTGGTTTTATAGCGGTATATGGTGGCTCATCACTAAGTTTTGCAGGGGTGACATTGCCGCTGAATAACGCGCCGATGTTTACAAAATTCTGGGCCAATATTATTCCCTATACGCCTTATGCCAAATTACAAACAGAACAATGGGTCATTGGTAGCCCAATCTCCATTTCAATCACACCGCTTGTCACCCTGATCATTTACTGTCTGTTCTATTTGGTTCTTGCCAGCTTCTTTTTACGGAAAGTACTGAAGGAGCAAATCATATGAATAAAATCGTGTCATTTCTATCAACTTTGCTCAGACACTATATTCAAAGCTTTAAAGATATTGTGAAGCACAGTTCGATTTTTACCACCTTAGTGCTTTCTGTTTTTCTTTACAGTTTTTTTTATCCCATTGCTTATCAAGCGGAACACGCAGAATCGCTCCCTATCATTGTGGTGGATGAGGAACAAAGCATACTCACCAATACGATTATTGGTGCTGTAGCCAATAGTCCCAATGTAGAAATTCGAGCTGTGACTGGTAATTTTGCGGAAGCTGAAAATATGCTCCGAAGTCAGCAAGCTGACGGGATTTTACTGTTGCCGAGTAATCTTTCAAATAGCATTCGCCGTGGTGAAACAGGTGGAATTGGTTTATATCTCAGTGCTGCAAACTTTCTAAAGACGCAAAAAATTGGCTTAGGTTTAGCCAGTTCGATGGAAAATGCTCTCGGCGAATATGCAGAAAAATTTCAGAACATATCCGATTTTAGCCCAGCTTTATCTATCCATAAGATTCCATTATTTAATCCACTTTCAGGCTATGGCAGCTATATTTTCCCAGCGGTTGCTCCCTTAATTATTCATCAGACGATTTTATTGGGTCTGTGCATGCTTATTGCGACCTATCGACAAAACACCACATGGCGTCCAAGCTATACACAATTAGCTGGCATTTTCTTGTGTATTTTGACCATTGGAACTTTGGGGTGCTTCTATTTATTTGGTTTTACCTTTTGGCTGAATGACTATCCACG
Source organism: Acinetobacter sp. YH12094 (assembly GCF_013419295.1). Lineage (NCBI taxonomy): Bacteria > Pseudomonadati > Pseudomonadota > Gammaproteobacteria > Moraxellales > Moraxellaceae > Acinetobacter > Acinetobacter sp. YH12094. Next base: position 70,375 of record NZ_VPAK01000002.1, on the reverse strand, counting down.
GGGTGGAAATTTGTGGGGCATGTTCATTGCTGTACCCATCTTCCTCAGTTGTATTATTGCGATGACGCTCTATCTAGCCACCTTTCTTGACCTGCCAGAACGTGCAGGACATGTCATCGTTTTTAGTTCTATTCCGCTATTTTTACTTTCGGGAACGGCATGGCCACATGCAGCTATGCCTGAATGGATGCAAATACTCGCTCAAGCATTACCTTCGACCCAAGGCATTCAAATGTTCCTTCAACTCAATCAGATGGGTGTGCCAACAGCAATCGTCATTCCTAAACTGCTTTACCTTTCAGCTATTGGACTGATTTTTTTATGTCTTGCTGTCTGGCGTTTAAATTTTGCCAAAAGATAAAACTGTTTGTGCTGTAAGACATGTCTGGTCTCAAGCGAAATGCGTTCAAACCTATTCATCATAGACTCGAACGCTTTGCTTCTTAGCATGTCTCAAATTTTAATTCTTTCTGCCACCTATTAACTGTAAGCTGTTGGCGTCACAGTCGATGCTTCATCCACTTGAATATTAAAATCATCTGCATCTGAGGTGATCTCAGTAACCAAATCATCTGATTCTTTTTCTGCAGCGTTTTCAAGCCAGAATCCTTTCACTTTATCGTCTCCATCATGACCTGCAAAGACCACACTCATATACAGTTCTTTTTGCGGATAATCATATTTATACACAATTGTTGTGGTCTTACCTTCTCCCAGCCGAGTATTTGCCATTCGCTGAATCACTTCCGCTTCAGCGCTAGGTTGACCTGCAGGAATCAGCTTTTTCATACGTGAAAACAGCTCTGGATCTGCTAGCATCGCATCACGAACATTTTCTTCAACCAATGCTAAAAAGCTGTCTTGATGGGGTTGGTGTAGTGCTGCGAATAATTTTTCTGACTTCGCACGCTGTGAACTTGTCTCACTTGGTAGGCTTGATTCGAATTTTGCAATCAATAAATCGCCGATTTTTTCACAAGCCGTTATAGGTAAGATTAAAGTGATGATGACGAGTAATTTTTTCAACACCGTAAAAGCCCTCTGGTTATTATTAAAATATATAAAGTTAAAATTTAGTTCGGATAATCTGTGTGATTTATAGAATTTTCACTGATTTATCTGCCTCACAAGTATAAAGCAAACTTCTATATAAAAATGAAAAATACAGGCTCACAATTAGTTTTTCGATCTTTCTAGGCAAATCAGAGATTTTGTGAAGTGTTCATTAATAACTCAATTTTATTCGTTCTATAAATTAAACTTAATAATCAAATCGCTTATACAACTAAAAATGATAATTTATCGATCAAACAGTTTGGTTTTGATCAAAATCGTTGGCTGTATTCTCATATAAACTGCAAAATATTATCGTATTTATCTCCCAAATTATTCAGAACTTTTTGTCATGGCGGATTCAGTCTGTCTGCAACATTTGTTCGTGGATGACTGTGGGCTTTTTTCTCCCAAATCTGACATAAGAGCTGATGTATGAAAAAGATTAAGGTGAGCCTTGCCTGGCAAATCGTGATTGCTCTCATTCTAGGTATACTTGTTGGTGCTTTCCTACATTATTCTCCTGAATATCGTGATGCTTTAGTTAATAACTTTTTGACGCCTTTAGGTTCAATTTTTATTAACCTCATTAAGATGATCGTTATTCCGCTTGTTGTGTCGATGCTTATTTTAGGTATTGCCAATACAAGTCACGGTAGTAACTTAGGTAAACTTGGTTTCAAAACAATTATTTATTTTGAAATCATTACTACCGTTGCTATTATAGTCGGTTTAGTTGCAGCCAACGTATTCCAGCCTGGTGCCGGCATTGATATGTCTGCATTGACGCAAGTCGATATTTCAAAGTATCAAGAAACAACACATGAAGTCAGTGAACATTCTCATGGTTTGGTTCAAACGATACTTTCACTTATTCCATCTAACTTTTTTGCAGCTTTGACGAGTGGTCAAATGCTCCCAATCATCTTTTTCTCTGTGATGTTTGGTGTAGGTTTAGGTGCGCTTGATCAAGAAGTAAAACAACCTTTAATTAAAGTGTTGACCGCTGTTTCTGAAACGATGTTTAAAGTTACGCACATGATCATGATGTTTGCACCTATTGGTGTATTCGGCTTGATTGCAGCGACTGTTGGGAATTTCGGCTTCAGCTCTCTTGTGCCACTGCTTAAGCTCGCAGTTTTAGTTTATGGTGCAATCTTCTTCTTTATTTTCATAGTATTAGGTGCCGTTGCCAAGTTCTGTGGCTTCAGTGTTTGGGCCATTATCAAGATCTTAAAAGATGAATTGATTCTCGCGTATTCAACTGCAAGTTCTGAAACTGTCCTCCCCCGTATTATGGAAAAAATGGAAGCTTACGGTGCTCCGAAACCGATTACCAGTTTCGTGATTCCAATTGGCTATTCATTTAACCTCGATGGTTCGACCCTATATCAAAGTATTGCGGCTATCTTTATTGCTCAGCTTTACGGGATTGATCTGACAATCACCCAACAAGTGATTCTGGTCCTGACCTTGATGATTACCTCTAAAGGGATTGCAGGTGTACCTGGCGTTTCTTTCGTGGTCTTACTGGCGACTCTCGGCAGTGTCGGTATTCCACTTGAAGGTCTGGCATTCATTGCGGGTATTGACCGTATTTTAGATATGGCACGTACTGTACTGAATGTGATTGGTAACGCGCTTGCGGTACTGGTGATCAGTAAATGGGAAGGCCAATTTGATACTGAAAAACAAAAAAATTATGCCTCTCATCTAAAAGATGCCGCTTAATTTGATGACATAAAAAAGGACGCTTAGGCGTCCTTTTTTACAGGTTTGTTTTATTTTTTACCTAATTTTATTTATTTTTTTCGCCAAAAACTGAAATATTAAAATCTCGAATTTTGTTACTTCCTGCGGGTTTATCAAAACTTACATCATACTGTACAAGGTTTTTATTGGTATAACCGTACTCATAAGTAACTGTATATAAAGACGGCTTTTCAGTCGATTTTTCAATGTGCTTAGCCACTATATTTTTACGTGAGTAATCTTGTTTCGGAATACCTCGTGCAAATTTACGCAGCTCTTTTTCATTCTGTTCAAACTTCGCTTTGAGTTCTGGTTCAAAGTAAGTGTACAGCTTATCAAAATTGCCTTCACGTAATTGATCATAGGCAGCTTGGGCTACTTCAGTCTGTTCAACACTTGGGTCTGGTATTGCATTTAATGCTTTTTGGCCAATTTGGTCACAACCTGACAACGCTATGACACAACCTAGTAACAAAAAATTTGCCTTCATAACCACACTTATTCCTAATTTAAGCTTTTGAGTATATATAAAACTTCAAAGTTGATATTAAAATTAAGATATCTCTTTAACTTTTCTCTTTCCAACTTGTTGACAGTACATTAAATTAAACTCTGTTCACTTACGCAAGGTAAATGAGCTTCACTTTTAATGTATTTAAATAAAGTACCACTGAAAATTCTAAGGGTTTATTTAAGTACCAACTTTAGATGACTACCGATAATTTTAGCCAAAGGATCATCTTGTTTAAATAATACGGTGTAAAATACAGTTTGCTGCTCGTATTCATACTTAAGGTTTGCTTCAATTAGTTCACCATGCACACTATTTTTAATACTTTTATATTCCAACATTTTATAATCTAAAACTTTTTCAAAATATGGAATATATGAAGATATTTCTGGTAATAATGTTGGATCTTCTAACAAAGCTTGATAAAACTTCTCATCTGTTATTTTCTAGATTTGATCTAAATCTTTATCACGTATAGCAACATACAATTGCTCAATGTGTTTAAGTTGCAAAGGTGTCAGCTTATAAGGAATAGATGATTCTTTTTTTATACCTTCATTAAACTCTACAGACGTCGGCTCACTACATCCCATTAATGCAAAACAAATGACTATTCCTTTGGTTCTAATTAATTTTTTGAAATACATTTAAGTCACTATTCTTGTTTATATAAATTTTTGTTAATACTATTCATCTATCAAAAAGGACGCCGTAGCGCCCTCTTTTCTCAATCTTCAATTAGTCTTCTTCAGGCTCATTGAGATCTGATTCATTGTCATTTTGATCAATAATCGTTGAGTCATCTACAAGTTGCTCAGTTTCGATTGCTTCCACTTCTTCAAAAGTTTCGTCTTCTTCAACTGCTTCGATCGCCACAACACCGACTAAGATTTCGCTTTCACCTAAACGGATCAAACGAACACCTTGAGCATTACGACCTGTTTGTGCCACTTCAGACGCACGTGTACGAACCAACGTACCACCATCTGAAATTAACATCAGCTCTTTAGACGCATCAATCGCTACCGCACCAACAAGTTCACCGTTACGTTCAGATGTTTTGATTGCAATAACACCTTTACCGCCACGTTTCTTAGTTGGGAAGTCATCTACTGGTGTACGTTTACCATAACCATTAGCTGAAGCACAAAGTACTTCACCAGTTTCCGGAACAACCACCAATGACACTATACGGCTAATGAGAGCTGAATCAGATGTATCGTCATCATCAGACTCTACATCCGCATCCTCAGCGTCTTCAGCTTGAGCTGCTGCACCAATGGTCACGCGCATACCACGAACACCTTTGGCAGAACGACCCATTGAACGCACGTCAGTTTCTGCAAAACGAATGGCTTTACCTTCGTTTGAGAACAACATGATTTGTTGTTCGCCGTCGGTAATGGCAACACCGATTAAGGTGTCATCACCATTGAGTTCAATCGCGCGTAGACCGTTTGAACGAACATTCGAGAATTGTTCTAACTCAACACGTTTAATCGTACCGTATTCTGTTGCCATAAATACGTAGAAGTTTTTACGAACGGCTTCCGCTTGCTGTGCAAAGTCATTGATGATTTCATCATCAAGATCAGTCGTAGATAACTCTAGACCCAATTGTTTCAACTGAATACGAAGTGCGTCAGATAAATCATCTGCACCATCTTCAGTCTCAGCAAGTGCAGCTTCTAAGCCCGCAAAATGACTATTAATCACTTCATTGGTTTGTAACTGTGCACTATTGGCTTTTACAAATGCTTTAAAGTCAGCCAAACGTTCTTTAAATTTCTTCGGCGCATCGACCACTGGTAAAATAGCGGTGATGGTTTCGTTTTCATCTAATGGCAATAAGTTCACCATCGGACGACCTTTCGCACCACGAGATGCTTGAGGCACTTCATAGACTTTCAGACGATAAACTTTACCTACATTGGTAAAGCAAAGCACTGTTGCGTGGTTTGAAGTCACGATCAAATGTTGGATGTAATCGTCTTCTTTCATTGAAGTTGCAGACTTACCACGTCCACCACGACGCTGTGCAGCGTAGTCTGACAATGGTTGAGTTTTTGCATAGCCTGATTTAGAAACAGTTAGTACCATTTGCTCTTCAGGGATTAAATCTTCACGAGAGAAGTCGATACGTGATTCCACGATATCGGTACGACGTGCATCGCCATATTGCTGAAGGATTAAAGCTAATTCTTCTTTAATCACGTTCATCAATAAGTTGAAATCGTTCAAAATTGCAGTGTATTCAGCAATTTGACCAAGAATTTCTGTATATTCAGCTTGTAACTTGTCTTGTTCTAGACCAGTTAAACGATGTAAACGAAGTTCTAAGATCGCACCTACTTGAGTTGGAGACAGACGATAAATATCACCTGTTAAACCAAATGGACGTGCTGGATCTTCGCCTTCAATTTCATCTGGACGGACAGATACCGCGCCTGCTTTTTCAAGCAAGGCAACAACACCACCGCCTGCCCACTCGCCCGCTTGTAAACGTTCGCGTGCTTCGCTTGGGTTTGCAGATGTTTTGATGGTTTCAATGATCGCATCGATATTTGCGAGTGCAACCGTCAAACCTTCTAAGATATGTCCACGTTCACGTGCCTTACGCAATTCGAACATAGTACGGCGTGTAACCACTTCCTGACGGTGACGGATAAACGCTGCAATAATATCTTTCAAGTTCATTAGCTTAGGCTGACCATTATCGAGGCAAACCATGTTAATGCTGAATGAATTTTCTAATTGAGTATTTTGGAATAGGTTATTTACAATCACTTCAGCGTTTTCACCACGCTTCAAGTCAATTGCAATACGCATCCCTTCTTTATCTGATTCATCACGAAGTTCAGAAATACCTTCAAGTTTTTTCTCTTTTACCAACTCAGCAATACGTTCAATGGTTTTTGCTTTGTTAACTTGATAAGGAATTTCAGTGAAGACAATCGTGCTACGACCCGACTTTTGGTCTTCTTCAATGTGATATTTACCACGGATATGCAAACGACCTTTACCAGTACGGTACGCATCGACAATGCCTGATTTACCGTAAATGATGCCGCCTGTAGGGAAGTCTGGACCAGAAATGTGTTCCATTAACCCTTCAATGCTGATATGCGGATCGTTGGCATAAGCAAGACATGCATTAATGACTTCTGTCATATTATGCGGAGCCATATTGGTTGCCATACCTACAGCAATACCAGCTACACCGTTAATCAACAAGTTAGGCACACGTGTTGGCATGACTTGTGGAATACGTTCAGAACCGTCGTAGTTGTCTTCCCACTCTACGGTATCTTTCTCAAGATCCGCTAAAAGTTCGTGGGTTAATTTACGCATACGAACTTCGGTATAACGCATTGCTGCTGCACTGTCACCATCGACAGAACCAAAGTTACCCTGACCATCAACCAATTGATAGCGTAAGCTGAAATCTTGAGCCATACGAACAATGGTTTCGTATACAGCTAAGTCACCATGTGGGTGATATTTACCGATGACGTCACCGACTACACGGGCAGACTTTTTGTAAGCTTTGTTGTAGTCATTGCCCAATTCGTGCATTGCAAAAAGCACACGACGGTGAACAGGTTTGAGACCATCTCGGACATCTGGCAACGCACGTGACACAATCACGCTCATTGCATAATCGAGATATGAGCTCTTCAGTTCATCCTCAATGGCAATCGGTCTAATTTCCGATACGCTCATGCATACTCCTTGTTATACAAGCAGAATTCTGCCCGCATTTATATATCGTAAATCTGTAAAAATTAGTTCAAAAAATACTGAACCAATATCAAAAATCAAGTCGGACAGTATAGCATAAAAACCCTGATTTTTGTGCCAATCATCTTGCACTAGAACCATGATTTTTTGTATTTATTTTAAGCATTTTGATTTTATTTGCTGTGAAAAAAACCTCTACGAATAGAGGTTGTTTAATGTTCAAAATATTTCTTTTCGAAGCTTCAAATTTAGACCCATAAATGTGATAAAAATCACTCTTTATGATATTGCATGACCTCTAATTCTTGAGGCACATGATCATGCTGCAACCATGGGTATGCTGTTAGAAACAAACCAAAAATAAGCGGAAATTCATAAACTTCTTCGATGAAATCTTTATAAGCCAAATCGTACAAAAATAAAAAACTAAGACTTCGACTATGCTCAACTGCATCAGAAATAAATAAGCCCAATATCACCAAGCCGAATGGCCAAATTGGCAAAGCCAAGGTTTTTAGTTTATGTACAATTTCTTGACGCAAATAAGGCGAAAATAGCATAAAGACGACTGGTGCAATCATGAATACCGAAATTAAACGAAAATACGGTTTAGGCACATCAGGAAAATAGTCACGCCCCCAACTAATACTACGACCAAATAGCAACAACCACCATGCAACAGCCCACAACCAAAATTGTTTCTTTCCATCTTGCATTTCAAGTGGTCGAATATAGAAAAAAGTAAAAATCGCAAAAAACAGCAATAACAATGCTTGGACCGATTCAACTGCTGTAACAGTCATTCCATCAAATAAAGGAAAAGAGATACTTTGTAAAACAGGAAAAAGTAAACAACAGATCATCAGCACCAATACACTGACTGGTAACTGAAAATCAAATTTCAAAGGGAGACTCCGCCTAGAGGGCAAGTTCAATAAAAAAGCAATGTTAACACAAAATACACAATCCTTTAAACTTGCTTTAAGTTTAAGATTCAAACTTGAAGGATAAATTTTTATTATTTTATTTTAAATCTTTGTATTTTTATAATTTATTAATTTCCATCCTATTACCAAGCGATTGCGCCTGCTTACTTACCATTTAAGTTTCAACATACGTTTAGCTTACGCTACAGTAGTGCCTAATACTGACAACAAGAAATAATATCGTAAGAATTTTGAAGTACGAAATTAAGAATCCACCACTCTCATAAATATGAAAAATAAAAGTGCAATGCATATTTATGTACATTCACGTATGGTTAATCGATTAAGCATGATCAAGAAGATCTACCAGACTATTCATTCCGCAATAAAAAACGCTCCTAAGCCATAAGCTTAGGAGCGTCTTGAACTGTGTTCAGAAATTAGATTTTAGATACTAATTCTGGAACTACAGTGTTCAAGTCACCCACTAACCAGTAGTCAGCTACTGAGTTAATTGGCGCTTCTTCGTCTTTGTTGATCGCAACGATCACTTTAGATTCTTTCATACCTGCCAAGTGCTGAATCGCACCAGAGATACCTACAGCGATGTACAAGTCAGGAGCAACGATTTTACCTGTTTGACCCACTTGCATATCGTTTGGTACGAAACCAGCATCAACAGCTGCACGAGATGCGCCTTGCGCAGCACCAAGCTTGTCCGCTAATGGATCAAGAACAGTGTGATAGTTTTCACCTGAACCAACACCACGACCGCCTGAAACAACTATACGCGCAGCTGTTAATTCTGGACGTTCAGATTTCACGATTTCTTCAGAAACGAACTTAGAAATACCAGCATCACCAGTAGATGCAACAGCTTCAACTGCAGCAGAGCCGCCTTCGCTTGCAACAGCATCAAATGCAGTACCACGAACAGTCGCAACTACAACAGACTCGCCAGACTCTACAGTTGCAATCGCGTTGCCTGCATAGATTGGACGTTTGAAAGTTTTAGGACCTTCAACAGCAATGATGTCAGTGATCATGCTTACGTCAAGTAGCGCAGCAGCACGTGGAAGTACGTTTTTGCCCGTTGTCGTAGAAGCAGCAAGGATGTGAGTGTAACCCGCACCGATAGAAGCAACTAATTTAGCAACGTTTTCAGCCAATTGATTAGCATAAGCTGCGTCGTCAGCAAGTAATACTTTGCTTACACCCGCAACTTTAGCTGCTTGGTCTGCAACTGCTTGAGCGCCTGAACCAGCTACTAATACAGTGATATCACCACCGATTTTTTGCGCTGCAGCAACAACGTTAAGAGTTGCACCATTTAGTGCTTTGTTGTCGTGCTCAGCGATAACTAAAATACTCATGATTTTTATCCTTCTGTATTAGATCACTTTCGCTTCGTTTTTCAATTTATCTACAAGCTCGTCTACAGACTTCACTTGTACGCCCGCTTTACGTTCTGCAGGAGCTTCAACTTTAACAGTTTTAAGCTTAGTCGCAGGTGAAACGCCATAATCAGCAGGTGACTTAGTATCAAGCGGTTTTTTACGCGCTTTCATGATGTTTGGAAGAGCAGCATAACGTGGCTCATTCAAACGTAAGTCAGTTGTGATGATTGCAGGAAGTGCAAGTTCAACAGTTTGTAAACCACCGTCAATTTCACGAGTCACTTGTACTTTATCGCCTTCAACTTTAACTTCTGAAGCGAAAGTACCTTGGCCAGCACCTAAAAGCGCGCCAAGCATCTGACCAACTTGGTTAGAGTCGTCATCAATTGCTTGTTTACCAAGAAGGATTAATTGAGGTTGTTCAGCGTCTACAACACCTTTTAGGATTTTTGCAACTTCAAGTGCACCTAACTGGCTGTCGTCAGCTTCAACAAGGATACCGCGGTCTGCACCAAGCGCCATAGAAGAACGGATTTGTTCTTGAGCTTCTTTAGGACCAATAGAAACAACAACGATTTCTGAAACAGTTCCTTTTTCTTTTAAACGAACCGCTTCTTCCACTGCGATTTCACAGAATGGGTTAATTGACATTTTAACGTTCGTTAAGTCAACACCACTGTTGTCCGGCTTAACGCGAACTTTAACGTTGGCATCAACCACACGTTTTACAGCAACAAGAGCCTTCATGTAATCCTCGGCTGTTTTAGCAAATGTAAATGTTGAGAAAAGTTATATTAACTCTTCACTTTAAATTTTTTAGGTGCCCTATCTTGCAATGTGTACGGCATTTCGGTCAAGTCACAATTATCGAAAGACCTGTAAAAAAGCGTAATTTCCTTGAACTTATCGTTCACATTTTTTAAAGAATGCTTCAGTTATCCAAAAAAACGCATTATTCAGTTATTTTTTAAGCATTGATTTTTATTATTTTTTTACTTGATTTAGCTCATCAAAAGATCTGATTTAATATCAATTTTCGATCAATCTTTCTGAAATAGAGCTTTCCCTCTACACATTCGGCAACATATCTAAACTTGTCATTTAAGATAGAAGCATAATGAATTTTGCGCTAATTTCACTTTTCCGAAGCTAATTGGTGGGTTTTTCTCTCTTTCTTGTTCTTAATATGTGTCGATATTCAGCACATATAAAAAAACCTCCGCTTTCACGAAGGTTTTAGTTAAGGCATTTATTTCTATTTACATTTGCTGTTTTTAATTGGCAATTAACCATGTCGCAGCAAGAGCCAACAAACCACCTGATGTACCATCAACCCACTTTTGTTTGCGTTCATCAATTTCAGTTTTTTGTGTAATACGTGCAAAGACCACACTTAAACTACAATACACCACAAAAATCAGCCCAATAAAAATGAAGGACAAAATCAAACCTTGACTCACGGTATTCGCTGATTTATCGATAAATTGCGGCAAAATTGCAAAATATATCAACATTCCTTTCGGGTTCAGTAAAGCCGTAAAAAAGCCTTTTTTAATCGGGTTGGACGCTGACTTTTTCTCAATACTTAATTTTTTACTGCTAAATACTGAACGCAGCAAATGCGTCGCCAAATATAAAAGATAAGCAATCCCCAACCAGCGGATTATTTCAAACAGTAGTGGAAATGACACGATAATCGCAGCAATACCCAATGCCACTAAAATCGAGTGAACCAAATAACCTGAACACACACCTACTGTAGCCATCATGCCTGCTTTTGCATCCTTACCCATCACTTGTGACAGGATAAAAAGCATATCGGGTCCTGGTGTGAAAATAAGGGGAATTACCGTTAAGGCAAATAAAGCAAATACAGACATTTCAATTTTCCCTTTCTATGTCCTGAAAGTGAAATTAGTATGTTTGAATCGCTTTAAAATAGGATATCAAATATTCTATAATAGATATTATTTTTAGAATTATATTCTATTTCATGAAGACATCTTCTAAGTCAATTCTAGTTAAACTGGATCGTATTGATAAAAATATCATTCGCGCACTTCAAAATAATGGTCGTATGCAAAATAATGACTTAGCCAAGGAAATTGGACTCTCTCCTTCTTCTTGTTTACGTCGGGTCAAATTACTCGAAGAAGCAGGTGTGATTCAGAATTACACCACCGTGGTCGATCCACAAAAGATTGGCTTTCAATTGATTTTATTCTCTCGTATTTGGTTGACTGGGCAAGATGCTGAAACCATCGATACTTTTATCGAAGCGATGAAAGAACTTCCTCAAGTCATGGAGTGCTACATTATTTTGGGTGAGTGCGATGCAATGCTCAAAGTTGTAGTTCCTGACCTAGAAAGTTACCGTAAATTTCAGTCTACGCACTTAACCAAGAAAAATGGCATCACTAGTGTAAAGACTGATTTACCTAGCCAAATCATCAAACAAAGCTTCCAGTTACCGTTAGAAGATTTGTAACCAAACAATTGATCTGCCAACGAGCAACTCAAGCATTAGAAACGACGAGGCTGATACTACAAGAATGACCACGTAGTAACGCAGTTATTCACAGCCTCGAATGCAAAAACCTAGCTATGCGGTATTTCATTATATTTTAAGCAAAGAAAAATAATGATTTGCGGCAATTGGATGAGAACTATTAAGGAGGTCTTTAAGCTCAATTGCTCAAGTAGGAAAACCATTGATTTTTAGGCTCACACTATCAAGACTGAATGAATTAAATCACTGAGCAGCGAAAAGGGTTGGCATTTAGAGATTTTGTTTAGCATCATAAGTTTTGCAAAGACGTCCACTAGCTTATCTCAAATGTTTATTTGAAAGCTTAAAACCAAACGAGGTAGACACTTTAACGCTCTGCTCATAAACATCACAACATGTCATGGTGCGGGTGATATAAGGGCTAAACATCCAAAACCAATGAAGATAGCCCATGAGTTGTTTATTTGACCAATGGTTTAGGCTGGCTGATTTTCCAAAAAGTCACGATGGATGTGGCTTAGGTCAATAAGTTCATACTTTGCCAAATCAAAAATACGCCAAATGGTGAGGGCATCTTCTTTACTGTCAAATTTAGCAGTTGCTTTATTGGTAAGCTGCCATTGTTTATCCGAAATCCAAATAAAGTATTGGCCCGTCGCCGCATTAAACGCCTGAACTTTTCCATCGGCATTAATCCCTTGTAGCTGCGCACCTTCAGGTAATACAGCTTCTATTTCAGGCAAACCAATTTCAACGAAGTGCTTGATTTGGCGTAAGCCGTATCCTGCAAAAATTTCTTTTTGCTGACCATTTAACTGGTCATATTTTTCTTGAATATCTGAAATCATGGTATGGCCTATATATTTTTTTAACGGTACAGCAATTTAGTAAATAGCGAATTTCACTTCGGCACTTACGTCAATTCAATAATGGACAATTTTTATACCCGATAATTTGAATTTTTATAATGCGACAATAGTTCAAAATGTCGGTCAATTTTACCAATATTTTTTCACATCCTTATTTAATTTTCATGAAGTAGACCACTTTAGGATGCAAAATGTGAAATCTAGCCTGTGAATTTAAGCAAAATTTAGACCACTGAGTACCAAAGTCGTTTTTGCAATTGTTACGAATCTTTATGCTGCGCCCGTGGATGGGCTTGATCATAAACTTGTGCCAATCGATCAAAATCCACATGGGTATAAATTTGCGTGGTGGTTAAATTACTATGCCCCAACATTTCTTGTACAGCACGCAAGTCACCACTATTGGACAACATATGACTGGCGAAGCAATGACGCAATAAGTGCGGATGTAAATCGACATTTACACCTGCACGTTGAGCTTGAAATTTAACCCGATTTTCAATTTGTCTTACCCCCAGTGGATTACCTTTTTGAGTGATAAAAACTTGGGCTTCTGGGACAAAATCACCATGCCATGCAGGATATAATTGCAACCAATGCATCACAGCCTCTTTGGCTTTAGAACCAAAAGGTACAATGCGGGTTTTATTCCCTTTACCCGTAATACGTAACAGTTGGCGATTAAAATCAATATCTCGAATGGTTAAGCCCTGCACTTCAGCCAAACGTAAACCACTTGAATATAGCAGCTCCAAAATCGCTTTATCACGTATCCAAAGCTGCCGTTGAATTTCACTTTCTGGCTCAGGCTGTTCCATGATTTGTTTAATGGTTTCAATATCGACCAATCCAGGTAAAGGACGTGATTGGCGTTTGAGCTGAAAGTCATCTGCAGGATTAAAATTGAGATAATCTCCTTGTTCTGCCCATTTCATAAATTGGCGTATCGAAGATAACATGCGCTGCAAACTACTTGGACTGAGCTGAAACTGTTCCACTTTATAAGCGACAAATTCACGCAGATCTGACTTTTCGACATCATGCAGTGGCAAGTTGCGTATTGTACAAAATTGGAGAAAATCACTGACATCACGCTCATACGCTTGCAATGTATGTTTAGACTGATTTTGAATTTCACGTTCCTTCAACCACATAGTCAGTAGTTGACTCTGATCCATCGTCATCTGTCTTCTCCCATTTCAACATGTGCTTTAGCGTTGCAGTACGTTCACTAAAGCGATTTTACATATCTATTTTATGAAAAGAGTCTAGCAAAGAACCCCTTAGGCTTACCATCAACACGTTGGTAAAAAGCTTGCGTTTCATTAAGCAAATACCCTTCTACACCATCCACACTGTGCGTATTGACATGGATCAGATCCACTGGGCATTGCTCTTTTAAACTATCCTGTGTGATACGACCAATTTTACTGTGCAATTCTTGAATTTGTTGTTCAGATAATCCTGCTTCTAAATCTAATCCGATCAACAAAGTCGGTGAATCATCTCGAGCTTGATTCAGCATTTGCGCTAAATAAGCAGCTTTTACCACACGCTCTGTGCCGAAAAAAATGCTTAATTGATCAATCATAAACTGCGGATATTCCGCCGGCTGACCAATTAAAACTTCCGTATCTTCCGTAACTTCATAGTTTTCTGAGGGCTGAATATACTGCCCGTTCAGCAAATGTTGAATTTCTTCTGGTACAAAGTCCTTCGTCGCATCAGGTGATTGTGGATTCAATACAAGCCTTGCTCCTAAAGTCATTTCAAATAATGCCTTGGTTGGTAGCCGGATATACGACTCCTCTTCAGATATTGCCAACCGCATTTTTTCCAAGGACGTAAAAAATGGAATGACGCAATCATATGTTTCATCTTCCCATGATTTCAATTGAACACTGTCACCTTCATCCAAGATCAAATCTTCGGCAATACGTGAATCACGTCCCCCTGTTGTTCCCACACAATACACATTGGCTGCCAATAACTGAGCTAAAAATTCGGGTCGATACGCGGGTTCATGTAAGGCTTTATGAAAAAGTTGTTCTAAGATTTCTTCTTTTATTTCTTCGTTTATTTGTTCCATGTTGATTCCAATCCAATTGAATTATAATTTTTTATTCACTTTTTATTTTATGAAAAAAGCCCTGAATGAATCAGGGCTTGGAGTTTAACCTTGGAAGTAACTTAAATCTAAGCGTCCTTCGTAAACTGTTGCGGTTGGTCCGGTCATCCAGACCACACCACCTTCTTGCCACTCAATTTGCAGCTTACCACCTGCCAACTCTATTTCGACCGAATTGGCTAATAAGCCACGACGCATACCAGATACTGCCGCTGCACAAGCACCTGTACCACAGGCCATCGTTTCACCGACACCACGTTCAAATACACGTAAACGTGCATGTTTCTCATCTACGATTTGCATAAAACCAGCATTTACACGCTGTGGAAAACGCTCATGCGATTCGACTTGTGGACCAATTTTAGCAACGTCTGCGGTAATGACATCAGGAACGATCGTCACTGCATGCGGATTACCCATACTCACCACATCAATGGTGAGTTGTTCATTATTCGCCAATGCAATGTCGTATAAGTTTTCAGGCTCTTCCGCAATAAATGGAATTTCATGCGGCAAAAAGCGTGGATAACCCATATTAACGCGCACCCAACCATTCGCACCTAATTCAGGCTCTACGATACCTGACTTGGTTTGTACTTTGATTTTGGTTTTGCTGGTCAACTTACGTTCATGCACAAAGCGCGCAAAACAACGTACGCCATTACCGCATTGTTCAACTTCAGAACCATCCGCATTAAAAATACGATATTTAAAATCGACGTTGGGTAAATCAGGTGGTTCTACAATCAAAAGCTGATCAAAACCAATACCAAAATGACGGTCGGCCAAACGCTGAATCGTCACTGTATCTAAATAAGCCCGTTGGCTAATTAGATCGACCACCATAAAATCATTGCCAAGGCCATGCATTTTGGTAAATTCTAATAACATCTCGAATTTCTCCTTAAGGCAATAAACGCTCACGTTCCCACAATGATTCGATGGTTTCACGCTCACGAATCAAATGAGACTGATCACCATCAACCATTACTTCAGCAGCACGTCCGCGGCTGTTGTAGTTTGAACTCATGACAAAACCATAAGCACCCGCACCCAATACTGCAAGCACGTCATTTTCTTGAATCGCCAACTGACGTTGCTTACCAAGGAAATCACCGGTTTCGCAAATCGCGCCAACCACATCCCAGTCTTTCTTTTCTGTATCTGTACGAGGCGTTACTTCCTGAATATCCATCCATGCTTCATATAAAGCGGGACGGATTAAGTCGTTCATTGCGGCATCAATAATGGCAAAATTACGATGATTGGTCGGTTTGAGCAAATCAACTTTAGTTAACAACACACCTGCATTTGCAGAAATACTACGCCCCGGCTCCATATACACCTTAAGGCCTAATTTTTCTAAAGCCGGACGCATTGCCTGAGCATATTCTTCAACGGTAGGCGGAACTTCGTCTTTGTAAGTCACACCTAAACCACCACCAATATCAATGTGTTTTAGCTGAATACCCATCTCTTTCAGTTGATTGATCATCACAATGACACGATCAAGCGCATCAACAAAAGGCTGAGTTTCAGTCAACTGTGAACCGATATGACAATCAATCCCGACAATCTCAAGATTTGGCAATGACGCCGCATACGCATAGGTGTCAAAAACGCTGTCTGAAGGAATACCGAATTTATTTTCTTTTAAACCCGTAGAGATATAAGGATGCGTTTTGGCATCCACATCTGGATTTACACGCAATGAAATCGGTGCTTTCTTACCCATTGCCGCAGCAACTTTTTGGATTCGATCTAGCTCTGCATGAGATTCCACGTTAAAACATGCAATACCCACGTCCAACGCTTTTTGGATATCGGCTTCAGTTTTACCCAAACCAGAGAATACAATTTTAGAAGCTTCACCACCGGCTTTTAATACACGTGCGAGTTCACCACCCGTCACGATATCAAAACCAGCGCCCTGCTTGGCAAGTACGTTTAACACCGCAAGATTAGAGTTTGACTTTACCGCAAAACAAATTTGATGGTCGATAAAGCTAAATGCACGATCCATATCTGAATAATGCTTTTCAAAAGTAGCTTTTGAATAAACATAAAGCGGTGTGCCATATTGCTGTGCAAGCTGTTGTAAAGAACATTGCTCTGCATGCAATACCCCATTCGTACGGGTGAAACTCATGAAAGTATCCTTTCTATAAAAGCATTAAGGTGTAGGGTTAGAATTTGAAGATTCCGATTCAGTTGGAACAGAATCCGCTTGTTTTTCCTGCTTTTGCTGTGCAGGCGTATCTGGATAAATCAGATATTTTGCGCGCTTATCTGCATTTGCATCTGAAGGTAAATGCAATGCACCAGACTGACCACAAGCGGTCAGCAGCACAGCACTTGCTAATACAATAATTTTATAATTCATAAAACGATACATAAACGTACCTAATGAAAAGATTTTTCCGAGTATAACGTGATCAACCCGCGGATAAAAGAAAAGCCCTGTAAATC
The DNA here is from genome assembly GCF_013419295.1 of Acinetobacter sp. YH12094. Lineage (NCBI taxonomy): Bacteria > Pseudomonadati > Pseudomonadota > Gammaproteobacteria > Moraxellales > Moraxellaceae > Acinetobacter > Acinetobacter sp. YH12094. The sequence continues at coordinate 53,020 of NZ_VPAK01000002.1, read as the reverse complement.
CAAGTGAGCTTTTTGCCATTCTGCACTAAATTTAAGCAAAATTTGATGGTGCTGTTTTCAATCCTTATTTGTCTTTATTTCTAGCTCGATCAGGCTATTGATTTCACTGAAATAGCTTATCAATTTGAATGCTGTTTAATACAAATCGAAACGCTAATAAACAGTCTGTTTTAACTTAAAATAAGTCCATATCCAAATAAAAAAGCTGCCCCCTCAGGAGCAACTTTTTATGTTTTTACATCAGATCAAAAATGTAAATTAATGGTGCTTTTTCTTATAAAAACCAAAATAACCAATAATCAAAATGATGAACCAAATTGGGCTCACCATGAGCGCTTTCATGGTATCTGCTTCTAGCGACAAGACATAAATCATGCCGATGAAGAAGATAATCACAAGCCAGCAAGTATATAAGCCACCTGGTAATTTAAAGGTTGATTTCGCATGCAGCTCAGGACGAGTTTTATAGTAAACGATATAGCTCCAGATAATCATGAGCCATACGCAAATAAATAAAATCGTAGAAAGTGTGGTTGCTAATGTAAAGGCTTCAACAGTGTTCGGTACGAAATACTGTAATGCAGCACCTAACAACAAACAAACTGCCGAGAAATACAACGCATTTGCAGGAACTGCACGTGAGTTTAGACGGCCAAACGCTTTTGGACCTTGCTCTTCACGAGATAAACCAAACAACATACGTGAAGTCGAGAACACACCACTATTCATCGATGACATAACTGATGACAACACCACCAAGTTCATAATAATCGCAGCAGCAGCAATACCGGCTTGGCTAAACAAGTTCACGAATGGTGAAATGCTTGGGTCAATGGCATTCCATGGCGTAACGGACATCACAATCACAAGTGCAAGCACATAGAAAATAATGATACGAATCGGAATCGAGTTCACAGCTTTAGGCAAGTTGTGTTCTGGATCTTTGGTTTCTGCTGCCGTAGTACCAACGAGTTCTACGCCGACAAAGGCAAAAATAGCAATCTGGAAACCTGCCAAGAAGCCGGTAACACCTGTTGGGAATAAACCACCATGTGACCATAAATGTGTGAATGATGCGATTTCACCTGTCGATGAGGTAAACCCGGTAAAGATCATCCAAAGACCAACACCAATAAGCACCACGATTGCAATAATCTTAATCAGTGCAAACCAGAACTCTAATTCACCAAAAAGTTTAACCGTAACAAGGTTTAAACCCATGATAAAAACAATGGCGGCAACACTGATCATCACCCCTTCTTCGGGCGAGAACGGGTTACCTCCATTAAAGAATTGCAGGTAATAAATGATGGCCGATAAATCTGCAATCCCTATAGTGATCCAGCACAGCCAATAGGTCCAACCCACAAAATAACCTGCCCACGGGCCGATTAAGTCGGTTGCAAAATCGATAAAAGATTTATATTCAAGATTTGATAGTAATAACTCGCCTAATGCACGCATGACGAGGAAAACCATAAAACCAATAATCATATAGATAATAAGGATGGACGGACCAGCTAAACTGATGGTCTTTCCTGACCCCATAAATAAACCTGTACCAATCGCACCACCAATCGCAATCAATTGCAGGTGTCGGTTGGACAAGCTTCGTTTCAAATCGCCGCTATCAGCGTGCGATCCATGAATTTCATTTGACATTATTTAATTCAACTTCGCGTTCCAATTGCGACAAATTAACGTAAAAATTTCAGAAAATACAAAATTATTTTTCATCATCTATATTTTCGGATTAAGTGACAAAGTTAATTTATTTTTCTTATATATAAAAATCTTAGCGCCAGCTCACATTTTAAAGCGACCAATAAAACAACAATTTACTTGTAATAACTTAAATTTTATGCAAAAAATATTTTACCAACGATAAAAATTTATGCCAAAAATCATGGAAGTTTCTAACAATGGCATATCAATTGCTACAGATATCAAAAATGTAGCATTCACTCACTCAGGGCCGATAAGAAGAAGATACTATGCAAGACATTCAAAATATCATGGAAACACTCAGTGGATGGGTCTGGGGCCCGTACATGTTGGTCCTCATTGTCGGAACAGGTATATTCCTCACCTTCCGACTACTTTTCTGGCAATTTCGCATGTTGCCTTTCGCATTCAAACAAGTCTTTGGCAAGCATCCTAAAGCCAATCAACATGATGGCGATATTTCTCATTTCGCCTCACTTATGACCGCACTTTCTGCCACCATTGGTACAGGTAATATTGCCGGTGTAGCCACCGCTTGTGTGCTCGGTGGTCCGGGCGCAGTGTTTTGGATGTGGATAACCGCGCTCTTTGGTATGGCAACCAAATATGGTGAAGGTGTACTCGCTGTAAAGTTTCGTCATAAAAATGAAAATGGCGAAATGAACGGTGGTCCGATGTATTACATCGAACGTGGACTTGGGCCTAAGTGGAAATGGTTGGCAGTGGTATTTGCCCTATTTGGTACTTTGGCATCCTTTGGTATTGGTAGCTCAGTACAGTCCAACACTGTCGCGCTTGCTGTGGAAAACAGCTTAGGGATCAGCACACTCACCACTGCAATCGTCATCACCATATTCTCTGCCCTCGTTATTTTAGGCGGGATCAAATCCATTTCTAAAGCCTCTTCATTTATTGTTCCAATTATGGCGGTAGGTTATGTATTGGGTGGCTTAATCATTATTTTCACCAACCTTGAATTGGTGATTCCTGCACTAAAAATGATCTTTAGCTATGCATTTACGGGCGAAGCTGCTGCGGGTGGTGCGATTGGTGCCGCGATTCGTTATGGTGTGGCACGTGGTGTATTCTCTAATGAAGCAGGTATGGGCTCAGCACCTATTGCCGCTGCTGCTGCAAAAACTGACCATCCAGCACGTCAAGGTCTTGTCTCTATGACAGGTACGTTCTTAGACACTATCATTGTTTGCTCAATTACAGGTATCGTACTGGTGATGGGCTTCATCATGGCGGGACAAAGCTTTGGTGATCAAACGGGTGCCGTACTGACGATTAGTGTTTTTGACAAACTACTTCCTGGCTTCGGTGGTTGGGTCGTGACTTTCGGTATTATTTTCTTCGCTTATTCAACCATTCTGGGTTGGAGCTATTATGGTGAAAAATGCTGTACTTACCTGTTAGGTGAAAAATCAGTAATGATTTATCGCTTAATTTACATCGCATCAGTATTTGTCGGCTGTGTTGTAACACTTGATCTCGTTTGGCTATTTGCCGATACCTTTAACGGTTTGATGGCTGCACCAAACTGTATTGCACTGTTATTGCTCTCAGGCATCATTGTGAAAGAATCGAAAGATTTTATTGAACGTCGTAAATCAGGTGAGTTGTACTAATACCTGCATCCTGCTCAACAAAAAGCCACGTGAATTCACGTGGCTTTTTTATTCGGACTGAAAATCGATATTTACTTATTGAATTGTGCCAATTTGACCATCATCAAATTTGTCGTTTTTCGTCTTGCTTTCATTGGCTGCTTCATCTTTTGGATATGATTCAGCATCTTCAATAAAGCCTTCACCAAATTGGTCACCAAACTCATTTTCAGCATATTCAGAATCTACAGCACTGGCTTCCATCAGATCAGCTTCGATTTCTAGGGCAATTTCCAAAGATAAAGAAAAGAACAATACCCCCTGAATTTTCATGTTCCCTTGTTCATCTTCAAGGTATTCACTGAGGGTTTTATATGCAGGGCTGCTTTTATCAAAAGGCACGTCAAGGTATAAATCACCTGTATAGCTATCGATTAAAGACTCACCTTCTAGCCCCATACAAGGGAAATAGTCGATATTTTGCAGGTCAAACCAGTGCATAACATCATTACGCACCGTATTTTTTTCAGGATGTTGATGATCATATTCTTCAAAATGCACAAATAACACATCACGATTTTTTTCACGTGCGATGGCATCGATATGTCGTAATAGTTCAGTCATGTGGTGACCCATTTCAAAAAATATAATGCGCTATTATAAAGTGCTTACTATGTAAAAGTGCAGCTATTGAAAATAAAACGACATCAATTGACCTTCATCAGTCATTTCATGCGATAAAAACTTGGTTTTTCGATGTATTCACCGCTATGCTGTGACTCAATTTGAGTTTGTGCACAGTAAATATTATGGCGAAAGCAAAAAGTGTCTATCGATGTGAACAATGTGGTGCTGATCATCCCAAATGGGCCGGTCAATGTACCGAATGTGGTGAATGGAATTCATTAGTCGAAGTCAATATTGCACCCGCCGTTACACACCGTGCACAACCTAAAATGGGCGGTGGCTATGCAGGCCAAGCTGCCGCTGTGACCACCTTAAATCAAGTTTCAGTTTCGCATGAAACTCGAATGGCAACAGGTATTGGTGAATTTGACCGTGTGCTCGGCGGTGGACTGGTCACAGGTTCAGTAGTGCTGATTGGTGGTGACCCCGGCATTGGTAAATCCACTATTTTGCTACAAACCGCAACCTATATGGCGGCGAGTAAAAGTTCTGCCTTATACGTCACTGGTGAGGAATCTTTGTCTCAAGTGGCTCTACGTGCCCAGCGCCTAGATTTGCCGACCGATCAACTCAAAGTCATGGCCGAAACCTGTGTCGAGCGTATTTGTGAAGTTTTGGCACATGAACGCCCTGCCGTTGCCATTTTAGATTCGATCCAAACCCTATACACCGAGACACTCCAGTCTGCGCCGGGCGGTGTTTCCCAAATTCGTGAATCGGCTGCACTCCTGACTCGCTTTGCCAAAAATAGTGGCACTGCACTGTTTATTGTCGGTCACGTAACGAAAGAAGGTTCTTTGGCAGGCCCTCGCGTGCTTGAGCACATGGTCGATTGTGTTTTGTATTTTGAAGGTCAGTCTGACTCGCGCTTCCGTATGATTCGTGCAGTGAAAAACCGTTTTGGTGCAGTCAACGAGCTTGGTGTATTTGGCATGACCGATAAAGGTCTGCGCGAGGTATCAAACCCATCCGCTATTTTCCTGAGTCGTTATGATGAAGCCATTCCGGGTTCCATTGTCATGATTAGCCGTGAAGGTACACGTCCACTTTTAGTTGAAGTTCAGGCTTTGGTAGATGATGCGCACGGACAACCTCGACGCGTGGCCTTAGGTTTAGAACAAAACCGTTTAAACATGCTTTTAGCCGTTATGCACCGTCATGGTGGCGTACAAACTGCAGGACAAGATGTCTATGTCAATGTCGTGGGTGGTTTAAAAATCACAGAAACCGGTTCTGACCTTGCGGTACTTTTAGCCTGCGCCTCTAGCTTAAGAGCTAAAGCCCTGCCACAGCATTTGGCAGTATTTGGTGAAGTCGGCCTTTCAGGCGAAATCCGCCCTGTACCCAATGGACAGGAGCGACTCAAAGAAGCCATTAAGCATGGGTTTAAAACCATTATTTTACCTCGTGGTAATGCACCGCAAAAACCCATTTCAGGTGTAGAGATTATTTCTGTGGCACGTTTACATGAGGCGTTGAGTCAGGCAATTACACTTACCGATGAGTCTTAGTCACGTTGAATCGTTTATTTTGAATGAATTTTCAATTTTTTACCGATATTCTATTGAAATTCAGTACAAATGGCGGCATAACTAGATGGCTATTTTAAATTTATATAGATATAGGAAAATTTGATGGAAGTTCGACAGCGTGGTTTGATGACTGCTCTTTTAACAGCAGCCCTTTTGGTAGCGCCGATTGCAGAAGCGAAACGTGCCGGTGGTGGTAAAAGCCATGGTATGAGCCGTCAAGCTGCTCCAACTCAGTCTTATCAGCAACCTCGTCAATCTGCTCCTGTTCAACAGCCTGCAACTGCTGGCGCTCCAGCAAAATCTGGCTCGAATGTGGGCGGAATGGTTGCTGCTGGTGTGGCTGGTGCTGCAATTGGTGCTGTCGCTGCAAATGCGATGGCCGATGACAATAACGGTCAAGCAGCTTCTGAAGCGCAAGTTCAACAACAGGAAGAGAAAGGTGGTATTCCAGGCTGGATCTGGATTTTACTTGCCGCTGCTGTTGCCTTCTTCATTTTCCGTAAGATGGGCGCAAAAAAAAAACTAGCCACTAACAATCCGTATGCGCCAAACAGCGGTGCAAACAATGCACCGTTTGGCCAGCAAAATGGCGCACCTCGTGCAGGTAATGACAATACGAATATTTTTGGTAATTCTGTAGGCGGTAATTCAGCAGCTTCAAATGCTCCATTTGGTACAGCTGCAGCAACGAACGCGCCTTTTGGTGCTGCCTATACCAACAGCGGCAATCAATTGCCTGATGGTACAGAACCAGCAACATTTTTACGTGTTGCACGTCAGCGTTTTAACCACATTCAATCGATGAATACAGCAAGCAACATTTCTGAAATTCAGCGTTACTTAACGCCTGATCTTTACCAGTCTATGTATAACGACATTATGGCGAATAAAGATGAAGACGTTGCTGAGTTTTCTAACTTAAATGCTATGGTGGTCGATTCTGCTAACGAAAATGGTCAATACGTTGTAAGTGTGCGTTTTACAGGTACGGTAAGTGAAGACTTAAATAGCCTGCCACAGCCATTTGCTGAAGTATGGCATTTTGTTAAACCTGCGGGTTCTGATCAAGACTGGTTAGTTGCAGGCATTCAACAAGAGCAATAATGTAGACAATTAAGCATTCTTGCATTCTAAAATAGCGACTCCGGTCGCTATTTTTTTTGCCTTTAATTCCCCTCTTTTTAAATCAATTTCTACTCAGCATACTGAAAAATCAATAATTTTGTGAATACATTATTCTAATTATTAATAATAATTGTTATCATTTAGATTAACTTTAATACAATTTCCAAGCGCTTAAGTATTTTATGAATAGCTCACCACCTGAGGCACTTGTGACACCCCTCACATCTGCGCTGCCTAAAACGCGTAAAGACACTCCTTCTCTATTTACCTATCGCTTGATGATTTTCTATCGCTTTGCCCTCGCTTTAGTGGGCGGATATGTTGTCGCGATGCTATCGGCCATCGTGATCGCAGATGTGTTTAGCGGAGACCGTGGAAGTGCAGCCATGAGTGCAACTTTAATTTCATTTATCCTGTGGAGCTGTGCATTTATTTGGGTCTTTATGGTAAATAAAACCCTCAAAGCAACTTTAGGCATTGTGATCCCTGCGGTATGTTTGTATGCCATTTACATGATGATGGGAAGCTAAAATGCGTGTTGATGCAAAAGTAGAGGGACCGCGCCAGTCCATGTCTTGGCTGCATACATGGGCTAGCCTAATCTTAGGTTGGTTGCTGTACGCTATTTTCCTGACCGGAACCCTGAGCTTCTTTAAAAATGAAATCAATGTTTGGATGACACCTGAGCTGCATCAATCTGTTCCAGCCAGTTCACAAGTCCAACAAACTGAAGTCGCACTGAATTATTTACAGCAAAATCATCCGAATGCAGGTGCTTGGAATATTTTGCTGCCGAATACGCGTCAAAATGCCACATTAATTACCGTTCGTGAACAAGGTGAAGACCCTCGCGCACGCCGTGGTGGTAAACAAATCTACATTGATAGTGCTACAGGTGAAGTGCTTGAGCCGCGCGATACGCGTGGTGGTAATTTTCTCTATCGTTTCCATTTCGAACTGTATGGTATGCCACGTATGTGGACGCGATGGTTTGTCGGGATAGCGACACTGTTGATGTTAGTTGCCATCATTAGTGGTGTGATTACTCATAAAAAAATCTTTAAAGATTTTTTTACCTTCCGTTCAGGCAAAGGACAACGTTCTTGGCTCGATGCACATAATGCAACCGCAGTATTTGCGCTCCCCTTCCACATCATGATTACCTTTAGTGGCCTGTTGCTGCTGTTATTTACGATCATGCCTTGGGGGATTGAACGTATTTATGAAAACCGGGGACAATTTTTACAAGAACAAAATCGTGCTTTGGTTCAAGAAAATAAACCTGAAGGACGTGAATCTGCTCAAGGACGCGAAGAACGTGGCGAACACCCACAGCAAGCCCGTGCCAATTCTGCACAAAACCCAGGTGAAAATCGCGCTGAGGGCCGTGGTGAAGGTCGAGGAGATCGTCGCTCTAAACATGAAGAGCAACCTGTTGTTGCTGCGCCGTTGACCAACTTAGCACCAATCGTGACTGCGGTTCAGGCTGAATGGAAAACTAATCCTATTAGTACCGTTAGCATCATTGCACCGAATACAGACCAAGCTAAAATTGAGCTACGCGCCTTACATGGTGAAAGTGTTGCATATCGAAATGTCTATGCAAGTAAACAATTTGATGGCGTAACAGGCAAAGACTTAACTGACGAAAGTGCCAAGTTAAAGCACCCTTCTGTACCGATGGGTATTTACAATGTAGTGACCACGCTACATGAAGCACGTGGTGTAGACTTAGCTCTACGTTGGCTGCTGTTTATTTCAGGGATTGTAGGCACCTTGATGGTCGCTACAGGTCTCATTCTGTGGTGTGTAAAACGTGCGCCGCAACAACAGAAACAAGGTTTTAAATCATTTGGTTATCGTACGGTTGAAGTGACCAATATTGCAGCGATTATTGGTTTACCCATTACCTGCGCAGCATTTTTCTATGCCAACCGTTTTATTCCCGCACAGCTTGAAAACCGCTCGGAATTAGAAATTCGTAGTTTCTTTATTGTTTGGCTACTAACGCTTATTTATGCGATGTTCCGTACGCATCGTCAAGCGTGGCTAGAACTTTTAGCTTTTGCCACAGCAATTTTTGCCTTACTGCCGATTGTAAACTTCATGACTGGTGGTCAAGCGCTTTGGAATACCATGGCAAATGGCCAATGGATGATTGCATCCTTTGATCTTGCAATGTGGCTTTTGGCTATCTTGTTTGCCTATTCATTTTACAAAGTGAAAAAGCATCAAGGGCTGCCTGTTAAAAAAGTACGTGGCACAAAGGAGGTTGAAGCATGATGTTCTTTCTTCTGATTTGGGCACTGAGTAGCTTAGGTTTTTTTGCCTTGGCATGCAGCATGTCTAAACATCAAAAGCAGTTTCACAGCAAAGAGTTAAGTGTGGGCCAAACACGATTAGCCACGCTAGTCGGCTGGGCGCTATTGATCATCGCCTTACTACTTTGCCTCTCACTTGGCACGCCGAGCAATAACATCAGTTATTGGTTTGGCGCTCTGACCATTGCGGCTTTATTTGTCGGGCTATGTATTAGTTATATCGCTGAATACTTTTGGAAAATTATTGGTGCATTGGTTGTCGTATTTGTATTGTCAGCAGTGTTATTGAAATTTTAATTCATTAGACAAGCTTCTCTAAACATTGAAAGCCAATCTTCGGATTGGCTTTTTTCATGCCAACCGATTAGGCTATGCCTATTCTGCTCTTTTGGATTACACATGTCTGAACTTTCAATCTCTCCTGCTTTATATAACCGCGCTATGGCAGGCAATAAAGATGCTCAATTTGAACTGGCTGAAATTTATATGCAAAGTGAAAATGATGAGCATGTTGAACTTGCTGAAGAATGGGCACTCAAAGCAGCTCAGTTAGGTCATGTAGAAGCAATGTATTGGCTGGGTGAAGGCTATGCAGTCTATGCCAAAGACATGCTCGAAGAAGATCCTGAAGAATCTAAAACCTATTTTGAGCATGCGCACCGCTGGTTAGAACAAGCGTCAAAACATGACCATCCTGCTGCAATTTTAGAATTGGCCAATTTTTACCGTCGCGGCGATGTGGTGGAAAAAGATGTCGCTAAATCCATTGAACTGGTTGAACAATCTGCAAAATTAGGTGAAGTTCAAGCCATGCGTGATTTGGCTTTTATTTATGCTAATGGATTAGGCATCGACGCTGATGAAGAAAAAGCAGATTTTTGGAATGAAAAAGCCAATGTGGCTGAGCAGTAATCCAATTATTTTCTAAAAAATAAAGCCCATCTCATGATGGGCTTTTTGCTTTTAACAAAATGACTCAGCTCGCCACATAGTCATTTACATCTACAGTAATCACTTGTCGGCAAATGCCTTCTGCTCCACGCTGCTGTTCAAATACCTCTGCTGGCATGGCATCAAAACTGTCAAAGAAACTAATTTCAGTTTCGTCAATGTCATACACCAAAGAATGATTCCCCACGCCCTCTAGAGTATCGTAATACACAATCACAAACTGATTTTGTTCAAAAGCCTGCTGAATTTGTGCATAGCCAATTGCAGGCAATATAGGCAGTTCCAATTGGTCAGCTTCCGCATAGCTGCGTTTTTCACTGTCTTGCAACTCAGGATCATGCTCTGTGTAAAACTTTACTTGAAAGCCAAACTTTCTCAGTCCTACAGCTAAACCAATGGTGGTTGTGCCATGCTCTGCCTCATAGCCGCAGACTTCGACCAACTGTTGAACATCCGCATCAATGCCTAAATGCTGCAACAGCATCCATACTGCAAAAATGCCGCCATTGGCTTCAAGATTGGCTAATTCTTCAGGCATTTCCAAAGACATAATAAGAACTCACAACTTAAATTTGCAGTGATAATAAACAAATCAGCGCGATTTGTACGGCAATTTTTATAAACATAGTTATGCCGCATCAAAAAAAATTTATCCCTAGTGCAGAAGTTTTTTAGGACGAAGATGTTTACTCCATATCAGGTTTAGCTTTTTACACCTTTGCCTTAGGCTTAGTCTTACTTTTTTTAGCGGTCTTAGATTCTTTCGAATCAGAAAAGGCATCCCACAGCAAAATGACAACGATAAGAACTAAAACCAAGGACAGCATTTGAAGGCCGTAAATCAGCCATGCAAACCCTGAATTACGAAGTTCAAAATAGTCTTGGTTAAGAAAAAATCGTGATTGATTCGGATTTTGAGTATTTACATACACTGAATACTGCTGCTGATGTATTGCATGCTCAGTTTTGAGTGCTGCTCTGACTTTTAAATCCTGCGACGTTTCAAGAAACCAAAGCATATATTGCGGGTCAAGTTTATCTGCAACACCTGTACTTATTTGCTCATTCAGCATGTATTGGTATTGCACTCGCGTATACGCATATTGCAGTGAACGCCTTTGCCTATAATCATCAATTTCAACTTGATTAATCTGAACCTGATCTGCCAAAATCCAGTTGGGATGAGTCAGTTGAAATTCTTTAATTTGTAAAAAACTTGAACTAAAAAATATGGCTAAAACAGTACTATACAAAACAATAAAACTGAGGCCATGACACAACCAGCTCCATGATTTTTTGCTGATAAATCTAAATACTGCATACAGCAAGCCGTACAACATTATTGAAAACAGCAACAAATGCCATTTGTCATTTTCATAGAAAAAAGTATAACAACCATATAAACAGGCACACATTCCCAAGAAATATGCAGCATATGATTTAAATTTTTCTAGGCTCATTACTTTGGTTATATCTCTTGCTGGATTGTGTCTTATGACGGACGTTTACTCACAAAAATAATGTCCAAATCTTGTTTCGGTACAAAATTCTTTTCAACCATTTGAAACTGCGTAGCGCTGATTTTCTTCACTTTACCTGCCCAGCAAAAAGAAACCAGCTCTCCTGCATCACGCTCGATAGTCAGTTTAAAATCTTGAATAGGCTTTGCCCAATTGGCGCCAGTTTTTAAGATATAGCCCAGTGCTTGAAATGGTGCATGCTGTGATTTGGCCTTTCTGAGTCCTGCCTTAAACTTTTGATCCATACAATAACTTTGATTATATTCATCAGGATATAAAGCCACAGACCCGCCCACCAGCGGTGCATATTGATGCTGTACACGTGTGAGCGCATTGGCTTTAAAGGTTTGCTTCCAGCTGTAAATCACCTGAGATGACCATGAAATTTCTTCACTCGAATCATTGGGCAATACTTTTTGCAGCGCTGCATTTTTACAGTTTCTGAGCTTTGTCTCGAATGTTTCATATTCATCATCTTGCCTGCTCCACGGATTCAGCATGTCTTTTTCCGTAAACCCGCATTGCTTAAAACTCTCCGTCATATCAATCGGGCTGTTTTTTCATCTTTTTGAATAAAAGTGCGCACATGCATTTCTGGCTGAATCGTTTTTCCATTCACCTGAACTTTAAAACTTTTGAGCAGCTTTTCTGTATTGGCAAAATCAGATTCAAAGAAGTTTTCAACTTTTGGCAGCGGAAATAAGACCGTTTCAGTCACATCTTTATTGCTTAAATTTTTGAACTGGTAATCGACCTTGATGATTTTTTTACTAATAAACAGGTCTTCACTGAACATTTGAATATCTTTATTTTTCAGGTATTGCACACCGCCTGTTGCCACATAGCCTGTTGAATCGTTGGCATATGTTAGTGCTGAAAAACACAAGCATATGAATGCAGTTAATTTTTTCATTATTAGCTTCCAATTTTTTATATTTAAAATTGCACTAGAATATCATCGACCATTTTTCAGGAATATACTCAGAAATTAGCCCTATCCCGATAATTATAAGGGCAATGATGCCAATCAAAATAATAAAACTCACTGCTTTTATGACTACTCTAAGGGTTAAATTTAAGCCTTTCGTATAATTTTCAATAAAGCCTGAAAATTTAAATAAGGATAAAACCCCAATCAAAATTAAAGGCAGAAAAAAAATATCTTGTGGTGAAAAGTCGCCTCGCCTTGCTGAGACAGCTTGTGAAGATACGAGTAAAACTAGGAAAATATTAAATTTTAATATATTCATGATATGTACGTTATTATCTTTTTATTATCAGATTATTCATCTACATATTAACCAATTTTTGATTGGAACTCACTCTATTTCCAAGTACAATACTGCCCTAGTCGAGGGATGCTGCGACTTTCTTATAGGCACTAAATATAAGATCGCTAGGCTCGACGATTCGGTTGGACACTCGTTCCAATCAACAACGGCATCCGCGAACATAATGATCAATTGTTTTTATTAAGGAGATCGTGATGAACGCGGTTAATGCTTCATTTACAGATTATAAAGTTGCCGATATTTCACTAGCTGACTACGGCCGTAAAGAAATCAAACTTGCAGAAGCAGAAATGCCAGCCCTAATGGGTCTTCGCAAACGCTATGCAGCGGCTAAACCGCTTGCTGGTGCGAAAATCCTTGGCTGTATCCACATGACCATTCAAACTGCAGTTTTAATTGAAACTCTAGTTGAATTAGGTGCAGAAGTTCGCTGGACTTCTTGCAACATCTTCTCTACTCAAGACCACGCTGCTGCTGCAATCGCTGCTGCGGGTATTCCTGTATTTGCTTGGAAAGGCGAAACTGAAGAAGAATACATGTGGTGTCTTGAACAGCAAATCAATGTGAACGGTACACCTTGGGATGCCAACATGATTCTGGACGATGGCGGTGACTTAACTGCGCTTGTTCACGAAAAATATCCTGAAGTGATTGCTAAAATCCACGGTATTACAGAAGAAACCACTACAGGTGTTCAACGTCTTTACGAAATGCACCGCGACGGTACTTTAAAAGTTCCAGCGATTAACGTAAATGACTCTGTCACTAAGTCTAAAAACGACAACAAATACGGCTGCCGTCACTCACTAAACGATGCAATCAAACGTGGTACAGATATGCTTTTATCTGGCCGCCGTGCACTTGTAATCGGTTATGGTGACGTAGGTAAAGGTTCTGCTCAATCACTTCGTCAAGAAGGTATGATTGTACGTGTCACTGAAGTTGACCCTATCTGTGCAATGCAAGCATGCATGGACGGTTTCGAAGTTGTTGCTCCGTATAAAAATGGCATTCAAACGGGTAAGAAAGAAGACATCAACCTTGATCTTCTTCAAAATACTGACTTGATCGTAACAACAACTGGTAACTACCACGTATGTGACGCTGCAATGCTTGATTCATTAAAAGCGGGCGCTGTGGTTTGTAACATCGGTCACTTCGATACTGAAATCGATACAAACTACCTACGTGGTTACAAGTGGGTTGAAGTTAAGCCACAAGTTCACCAAGTGTATCGTTCAGAAAATGAAAATGATTACCTTATTCTTCTTTCAGAAGGCCGTTTGGTGAACCTTGGTAATGCAACCGGTCACCCTTCACGTATTATGGATGGTTCTTTTGCCAACCAAGTATTGGGTCAAATGCACCTATTCGCTGAAAAATTTGCTGATCTTCCTGAAGATCAAAAACAAGCTGCGATCCGCGTAGAACTTATTCCTAAGAAATTAGACGAAGAAGTTGCTGCTGCAATGGTTGCAGGTTTCGGTGGCGTATTAACGACTTTGACTCAAGAACAAGCGGATTACCTCGGTGTTCAAGTTGAAGGCCCGTTCAAAGCTGAGGCTTATAAATACTAAGTTTTATAAATACCTCTCCCTAACCCTCTCCTGAGCGAGCTTCAAGCACTGCTTTGAAGCTCAGTGCAAGAGAGGGAATATTCATTAAAATGTGGATATTCACGAGAGTAAGTCCTCTCCTTTCAGGAGAGGATTTAGGAGAGGTCAAAAATATTAATAAGTATTTATAAAAAAGGATTTGAACATGTCAAAACAGATTCCTATTTCCTTTGAGTTTTTCCCGACTAAAACTGATGCGGGCGCGGAAAAACTTAAAGTTGTCCACCAAGAACTTCAATTATTAAATCCTGAATTTTTCTCTGTAACATACGGTGCAGGCGGTTCTACCCGTGAACGCACTTTGTCTACATTGAATGATTTCAACGGTAAAGGCACACCGGTTGCCCCTCACCTGTCTTGTATTGGTGACAGCAAAGAACGTATTGCTGAATTGCTGGATTTGTATAAATCGCAAGGCATTGACCGTATTGTTGCGCTGCGCGGCGACTTGCCGTCTGGTCAAGTGGGCTTGGGCGAATTGCCTTATGCAACAGATCTTGTGCGTTTCATCCGTGAGCACACTGGCGATCACTTCAAAATTGAAGTTGCAGCATACCCAGAAATGCACCCGCAAGCAGACAGCTTTGATCTCGACATCAAACGTTTCTGCGACAAAGCCAATGCAGGCGCAAACGCAGCTTTGACACAGTTCTTCTTTAACCCAGATGCATACTTCTACTTTGTAGAGCGCATTCAAAAAGAAGGCGTGAACATTCCTGTCGCTCCAGGCATCATGCCTATTACCAATGCAAGTAATTTAATTCGCTTTGCTGATGGTACAGGTGCAGAAATTCCACGTTGGATTCGCAAACAGCTTGCGACTTATGGCGACGATACAGCGTCAATCAAAGCCTTTGGTCATGAAGTGATTGTAAAACTTTGCGAACGCCTGATTGCTGGTGGTGCGCCAAGCCTGCACTTCTACACCATGAACACCACTGACCCTACACGTCAACTTGTGAAAGACCTCGGTCTTGCATAAGACATTTCGACCTTTTTGAGAGTAAAACTTTAATGCCACGTTTTTATATTGAAGCTGATTTAACTGTTGGTACGACTGTTGAATTAACGGAAACAGTGTTTCATCACTGGGTAAAAGTTTTACGTGCTCAAGTGGGCGAAACAGCCACTTTGTTCAATGGGCAAGGTGGCGAATACCATATTGAATTGGTTGAAATCGCTAAAAAGTCGGCTGCCGTCCAAGTTTTGCAATTCAATCCAAGCAATCGCACACCACATTTTACGGCACTATTGGGTCAAGTGATGAGCAAAGGCGACCGCATGGATTATGCGATTCAAAAAGCGGTGGAACTCGGTGTTTCTGAAATTCAACTACTCACTTCAGAACGTTGTGAGATGCGTTTGAAGTACGATCGTGATCAAAAGAAACTTGACCATTGGCAAGGCATTGCTATTGCTGCTTGCGAACAGTGTGGACTCAACATTGTTCCTAAAGTACTTCCGCCTCTTTCCCTTGAAAAATGGTTGGAAAGTGACCTACCGACAACAAAATTGGTACTCGCACCCAATAAAGATGAAATTGATGTATTAGCTGATGCTGACCCACAATTTGCCTTACTGATTGGCCCTGAAGGTGGCTTGAGCGAAGCCGAGATCAGCGCAGCAAATGAGAAAGGTTTCGTGAACTGGTGTATCGGTGAACGTGTCCTTCGCACAGAAACTGCACCTGTAGTTGCACTTTCAATTTTAAATTATAAATTTATTTAATTTTTACTCGATAGTTCATCTGAAAGCATCAATGATGGCATCCTTGATATTGCTTTTTATTTGTAACGCAATTACCCTAGAGTCAATAAAAACAAATGATTTGTTACCAAGAATAAACAAATACTCTCAGGAACAATACAAATACAACGATCTAGATTTAGTTAAGGCAGGGTTTTTATATTCATGACGTATAAACAAGATGAATATATCAAGCAGTACAATCATACTGCTCAAATTGCGAACACGATTCGCCATAGCCGCTATTTTTTAGTCAGTATCCTGATTATTTGCTTATATATTTTTTCGATATATCAAATTTTTTATAAATCGCCATCTTTGTATTTCAATATTTGGTTTATTTTTACAGAAGTTTTTGTCAGTTTATGCTGGCTGATGAGCACCGTTTATTTTAAACCCGAACAATATTCACTGATGATTGCGCATCGTTGGCTACAGTTTCAGTGTTTTTCAGTTGGTACGTTGATTGCGAGCGGTATCTTTTTAATTTTTTACTATTTACCTGCGACCAATCAAAGCTTTGAACCGATTCAGGCCTTAACGCTCTCCGCCCTACTCTTGATCGTGACACAAACCTTTGGTTTGACCTATTTAACGCAAAAACTCAATTATTTTTGTTTGGCCTTCATCCCGTCTATTGTGCCGTATCTGATTGCACAGTTCTTTTTCTTAGATGGTTCAAATCACTTATTTAGCCTGAGTATTAATTTTGGGCTCATTGTGATTCTAATGTGCGCCATGACGTCGTATCGGATTCACCGTCGTGTATCGACCTTACATGCTAAAAATAACCTACTGGTCGATAGTGCCAAGCAACAAGTCAAATGGACTGATGAACTGTGTCAGCAGCTCCAAGATGAAGTCAACAAATCACGAGACATCGAATTACAGCTACAACTGGGTAACCAAATCCTTGAACAGAAAGTTAAAGAGCGGACCTTCGACATTGAGCAAATGAACAAGGATTTAGAAAACCAACAAGCCAATTTAGTCCTTGCGCATGAAATCGCCGGTTTACGTCCTTGGGATTGGAATATCAAAGATCGTAAAATCGTTGTCACCAACTATAAGCAAGAAAAAACCCTTAGACATTCGAAAGAGCATCAACAACAATTACAGCATGTGATCCATCCTGATGATATTCCTCATTTTAAGTCGGCAATGATTCAACATCTACGTGGATTTAAAGATCGTTATGAGGCCACCTATCGAATTCAAAACAGTCAAGGAAAATGGAGTTGGGTACATGATATTGGGCGGGTCATTCAACGCGATCCAGATAACCGTAAGCCCTTGCGCATGGTCGGTATTCGTCGTGACATTCATCAGGAACGGACGTCTCAAGAACGTTTAAAACTTGCAGCCAGTGTACTCGAACAAGCTGCTGAAGGGATTTTCATTTTAAATGAAGAGCTGTGCTATATCGAAGTCAATCCATTTTACGAACAATTAACCGGCTTTAACTACGACCAAATTATTGGTAAACATCTTTTTGATATCACTGCAAATTACAAATCAATTCAACGCAGTATGCACTACTCGATCATTAAACAAGTGCTGAAAATTGGTGAGTATGATGGTGAATTGCACGAAAAATTTCTTTCAGGTAAAGAACTGACGCTGTGGATGCATATTAATGCGATTACCGATGATCAAAATCGCGTCACCCATTACATTGGAATTGTCTCAGATTTAACCGAACGTAAATTGCAAGAACAACGATTATCTTATTTAGAAAACTATGACACCTTAACGGATTTACCGAACCGTTTTTATTACAACTATCAACTGCATCAATATTTAGTTTCACAGCAAGATTCGATTAAACAGTTGGCTGTCATTCGTTTAAACATCGACCGTTTCCGTCCATTAAATGAATATCTCAGCAACAATGGTGGTGACGAGCTGTTACGCCAAGTCGCACAGCGTTTACGTCTAACCAATGCCGAAGCTCTGTTTGTCGCACACTTAAATGGCGATGATTTTGCGATTGTGTATGAAATTTCACACATCCGCCCTTCTGTGCAAGAGCATTGTGAACGCATCAATAAAGCCTTTAGCATTCCATTTAATATTTTTGGCCAAGATCATGTCATCACCTTATCTATGGGTGTAGCGTTCTACCCTGAGCATGGCCGTCAGCTAGATTATCTAAATAACTGTGCAGAACAAGCGCTGAGTGAAGCCAAAAATTTGGGAGGCAATACTACACGTTATTATTCCAATGAAAATACCGCATTATTAGAGCAAGGGATCTTCTTGGAACGAGACTTACGTAAAGCCATTCAAAATAATGAGCTGGTGGTGTATTACCAACCGAAGATCAATTTCCGTGATAAAAATATTTACGGTTTTGAAGCCTTGGTGCGCTGGAATCATCCTGAAAAAGGCTTAATACCACCGGGCTTATTTATTCCTTTAGCAGAACAAACCAGTTTAATTTCCGATATCGGGCGTTTTGTCCTGCAAAAAACCGCGCAGCAAATTCGCTTTTGGAATAATTTGGGTTATCAAAATATTTGTGTATCCGTCAATATTGTTGCACAGCAACTGCGCCGTGGACAATTATTAAATGATCTCGATGAAGCGATAGATGCCAATCAGATTGATGGTGCCAGTCTGGAACTGGAAATTACAGAATCTTCTTTGGTCGAAAATCTAGATTCAGTACGTGAACTATTAAATGAAATAAAAAAACGTAAGATCAATATTTCACTTGATGACTTTGGTACGGGCTATTCTTCTCTATCCTATCTAGCTGATTTTCCAATTGATATATTAAAAATAGACCGCAGTTTTATCTCTAAAATTGGTGAAAATAAACAATTGGCCATCGTTAGTGCCATGATTGCCATGGGTAAAGCGATGGGCATGACGGTAGTCGCTGAAGGGATTGAAACTGAACAGCAGTTACAGTATCTACAAGACTTAGAATGTGACATTGCTCAAGGCTATTTTTTCTCTAAGCCACTGCCACAAGAAGAGGCAACCGTGTTCCTTGAAAATAATATCTCTTCGCCTGCTTATACTTACTTAATATAAGTCACTATGCCTGAGCTATAAGATTGTCTGAAAAAGACGCGACTTCGACTGTCCCAACTGTGCAACTAATGTTATATTCAAGCGGATAAAGCAAGCATTGCAGCTTTATATTGGATAAACAAAACACAATCGAGATACAGATGGACGATCAATCTTTAAAACAGCAGGCTTTGTATTATCACGAATTTCCAACTCCGGGGAAAATCAGCGTTACACCAAGCAAACAATTGGTCAACCAACACGATTTAGCCCTCGCATACTCGCCAGGTGTCGCTGCACCTTGTTTAGAAATTGAACGCGACCCATCTACTGCTGCACTTTACACAGCGCGCGGTAATCTTGTTGCTGTAGTCAGTAACGGTACAGCCGTACTGGGCTTAGGTAACATTGGTCCTTTAGCGTCAAAACCTGTTATGGAAGGTAAAGGCGTTCTATTCAAAAAATTCGCTGGTGTTGATGTTTTTGACATTGAAATTGCTGAAAACGATCCAGACAAAATCGTAGATATCGTTGCAGCATTAGAACCAACTTTTGGTGGTATCAACCTTGAAGACATCAAGGCCCCAGAGTGTTTCTACATCGAGCAAAAACTTCGTGAACGCATGAATATTCCTGTGTTCCATGATGACCAACACGGTACATCGATCATTGTGGGTTCTGCATTACTGAATGCACTTCAACTCAATGGCAAAAAAATTGAAGAAATCAAAATTGTCGCTTCTGGCGCAGGTGCTGCTGCCCTTTCATGTTTGAACTTACTTTGCGCACTTGGCGTAAAAAAAGAAAACATCGTTGTGGCAGATTCACGCGGTTTATTGACGACTAAACGTGAAGGCTTGGATGAGTCGAAAAAGGCATACGTTCAAGACATCGAAGGCTCTCAGCTTGCTGATGTAATGGAAGGTGCGGACATGTTCCTTGGTCTTTCTGCAGCAGGTATTTTAACCAAAGAAATGGTTAAAGTCATGGCGAAAGATCCGATCATCTTTGCCCTTGCTAACCCTGACCCTGAAATTCTTCCTGAACATGCACATGAAGCACGTCCAGACGTGATTATGGCAACTGGTCGTTCAGACTATCCAAACCAAGTGAACAATGCGCTTTGCTTCCCTTATATCTTCCGTGGTGCACTAGATGTGGGCGCAACCACAATTAATGAAGAGATGAAGATTGCTTGTGTACATGCGATTGCTCGCATGGCGCATGTTGAAGCAGACGCTGCATCGTATGGTGAAAAATCTGCTTCATTTGGTCGTGATTACCTCATTCCACGCCCATTAGATCAACGTTTGATTCTTGAGATTGCACCTGCAATTGCACAAGCAGCGATGGATTCAGGTGTTGCAACTCGTCCAATTCAAGACTTCTCTGCGTATCGTCAACGTTTGTCTGAGTTTGTTTATAACTCTGCATTCATGATGAAACCAATTTTTGCGCAAGCAAAAACTGATCCAAAACGCATTGCCTATGCTGAAGGTGAAGATTTACGTGTACTTCGCGCAGTACAAATTGCTGTTGATGAAGGTTTGGCAAAACCAATTCTTGTCGGTCGTCCAGCAGTCATTGAAGCAAACATCAAAAAATTAGGTCTACGTCTTGAAGATGGCGTGAACATCACTATCGTTGATCAAGAGAAAAATCCTGATTACGATAAGTTTGCAGATGATTACTACAGCATCATGCAGCGTAAAGGCGTAACACCTGAATACGCACAGCGTGAAGCACGTCGTCGCTCTACCCTGATCGCTGCAATGCTGGTTCGTCATGGTGTGGCTGACGGTATGCTATGTGGTACTTATTCTAGCTATGACATTCACTTAGACTTCGTCAGCAATGTGATTGGGTTAAAAGAAGGCCGCAATAACTTCTTCACGCTGAATGCATTGATGCTTGAAGATCGTAACTTGTTTATTGCTGATACTTACATTAACCGTAATCCAACAGCTGAACAGTTGGCTGAAATGACTATTTTAGCGGCTGAAGAAGTACGCCGTTTTGGTATTACGCCGCGTGTAGCATTGCTTTCTCACTCAAGTTTTGGTTCTGACCAAAATGATCCTAGCGCACAAAAAATGCGTAAGGTTTATGATATTTTGTCAGAAATTGCACCTGAACTTGAAGTTGAAGGTGAAATGCATGGTGATGCTGCATTGGATGAAAATATTCGTCATTTCGCATACCCGAACTCACGTTTTAAAGGTTCTGCGAACTTGCTGATTATGCCGAATCTGGATGCAGCGAACATTTCGTTCAACTTGTTGAAATCAACTTCAGGTAGTAACGTGACGATTGGCCCAATCCTTTTGGGTGCTGCAAAACCTGTTCATATTTTAACGCCAACTGCGACAACTCGCCGTTTAGTGAATATGACTGCATTAACTGTTGCAGAGATTCAAGAAAACGAAAAATTAGCACTCTAATTTAGTTGACCTGAACACACTTTGTGACTTGAGAAAACCTCTGTTCTGTAGCATGATTGCTCTAAGAATAGAGGTTTTTTCATGCAAGTTTATTTAGTAGGCGGTGCAGTTCGAGATCACTTGCTCGGGCACCCCTATCACGAAAAAGATTATGTCGTTGTCGGTGCAACGCCGGAACAATTACTTGCTCAAGGTTATCAACCTGTGGGTAAAGATTTCCCTGTTTTTCTTCATCCAGAGACCAAAGACGAATATGCCTTAGCCCGTACAGAACGTAAGTCTGGACATGGGTATCATGGCTTTGAATTTTATACCGACGTCAATGTCACACTCGAACAAGATCTCATTCGACGTGACCTCACGATCAATGCGATTGCCATGGATGATGCAGGTCAGATTTATGATCCCTACCATGGTCAACAAGATTTAGAGCGACGCATCCTTCGCCATGTGTCTGATGCCTTCGTCGAAGATCCATTAAGGGTTTTGCGTATTGCACGTTTTGCGGCACGTTATAAAGCTTTAGGTTTTAAAGTGGCTGATGAAACATTGGAACTGATGCAAGAGCTTGCCAAATCTGGCGAGCTTGAAGCCCTTACACCTGAACGTGTATGGAAGGAAACGTCTCGTGCATTAATGGAAGACCACGCAGATGAATATTTTGAGGTATTAAGAGCCTGTGGCGCTTTAAAAGTCTTGTTCCCTGAAATTGATGCGTTATACGGTATTCCACAGCGTCCTGAATATCATCCTGAAATAGACTGTGGCATTCATACCATGATGTCGCTACAACAAGCGTGTCGTGCAAATTATTCTTTGGATGTTCGTTTTGCTGTACTGGTACACGACTTAGGCAAAGCACTTACTCCAGTAGATGAGTTACCGCGCCATATCATGCATGAAGAGCGTGGTGTAAAACCAGTTACTGATGTCTGTGACCGTATGCGTGTTCCCACCAATACCAAACAATTGGCTATCTCAGTGTGTAAAGAACATTTAAAATGCCATCAAGCCTTGAGTTTAAAACCGGGTACCTTGTGGCGCCTGTTACAACGTCTGGATGTGCTACGCCGTCCTGAACGCGTAGAGGCCTTTGTACAAGCCTGTGAATGTGATTCACGTGGTCGCTTAGGTTTAGAGGATCGTGCCTATCCGCAAGCTCAATACGTTTTAGATGCCATGCAGGTGGTTCGTAATATCAAGGCTTCTGACTTACCTTCAGATGTGAAAGGCCCTGATATTGGTGAAATGTTGATTCAGAAACGAATTGAAGCTATCGGACAATTCAAGCATGAACTCGGCCATAACACGCCTACAGCTTAAAATAAATCCTCTCAGAAATGAGAGGATTGACTTTCATCATTGCTGTTAAGCCTGCCGAAGTATTTTGAAATAAATGAAAAATTGAAATAATCTAGTGTCATCTCTGAAAATTAAATACTGATACTCAACCCAATTTAAGACTGGTAAAAAGAATAAAAATAATGAAGAAACAACTTTCCAATATATTGATTGCTATTGTCTTTTGCGGACTCCTAGTAGGGATGGGCTTTACCCAAACCCTTTTAAAAAGTTTGCCACAGCTCATCATGATATTTTTTGGAATGTTAGCCCTAGGCTCCTTAATAATTAAGCGTTCATTTATAAGCTCTATTCCTTTTTATATAGTTTTGGGAGTTATGTTATATATTAATATTTTTCTATTGGCGAGCGCTGCTGTGGATTTTATTCATCCACATCAAGACTGGACTACACAGAATGACGGGAGTATTGATAGAAGCCCAAATTTAAACTGGCTGTGGGCGATAATTGTCTCCTTTTTTCTTTCCCCACTCAGCATTGTTTTCTATCATAAAAAAATTCAAAGAAATAAAGGTCTTGAAATAGCCTTTATTACTCTTTTTATTATTGTGACATTGATAATTTATATAAAATTTTAGCTAATCTGCTGTAATTAAATTGCATCTTTTATAAATATTTAGACATATTATCGCTAAATCACAATCTATACGTTGATAGGCCTTTTTAAATTTGAAAGCTATGCTGCTGTCTAAAATGTATAAGCATTTATAGACAGCAGCTATTCAGTTCACTTATGACACAGCTGCTGGAAAACTAATGACTTTTTCAAGCTTTAGCTGATTCATAGCCACCATTAGCAATCGATCAATACCTAAGGCTATACCTGCACACTCGCTCATATGCGGTAATGCAGCAAGCAAATATTCATCAATCGGCATCACATGCAACCCAAGTTTAGCGCGCTCTGCATTATCTGCCTCAAAACGACTTCGTAAAACATCCGCATCAATCAGTTCATCATAAGCATTCGCTAACTCTAAACCTTCGATATACAGCTCAAATCGTGCTGCAACCAACTCACCATCTTCGTCCACACGGGTTTTCGCCAAAGAAGCCATTTCCGGTGGAAAATCAGTAAGGAACACTGGCGTATCAAAACCGAGGCTCGGCTCAACATAATGCGAAAACAATAAATCGATATAGCCTAAACGGTCTTCACCCAAATCTAAGCTTAGCCCCACACGACGACAGCAATCTTTTAGATCTTGTAAAGAAGCTTGTAACGGGTTCAAATCCAAACGATCCATAAAGGCATGCTTATAGCTCAAAATAGTCGGACGAATTTCACCAAAGCGCTGTTTCAAAGTTTCATTCAATAGGTCAGTCACTTCAAACATCAAGTCTTTTAAGCTAAAACCCGGACGGTACCATTCCAACATGGTGAATTCACTGTTGTGTTTACGTCCATGTTCATCATCACGGAAAACTTTACAGATTTGGTAGATAGGCCCACTGCCACTTGCCAACAGACGCTTCATGGCAAATTCAGGTGAAGTTTGCAAATAATGCGTTTGCTTTTGACCATTCACATGACGCTGAGCTTGTACCGATGCTAAATGCACATCGGTGACACCCGCTTGTGAAAGCACAGGTGTTTCCACTTCAAGCACATCACGTGCAGCAAAAAACTGGCGAATTTGAGCATACATCGTGGCACGTGCACGAAGTGCAGTGAGTTCACAACTCGGTTGAAAGTTCATTTGACTCATGCTGCTGGGCCTCCATGTGCAGCCCATTCACGGCGTAAAGGATAGGTTTTCCGTAAATAATCAAAGGCTTTTTGATCCACCTTACCGTCTTTTAGGCAAGCACGTAAGTTGGCATCATCACGAGCGATATCATAAATATCTTTTAAATAACGCTGTAATACCGTCTTAAAGTCAGCACCAGTAAAATACTGCTCACAGACGGGCAACTGACTTTCAAAAGCTTTATTTATCGGTTGATTGAAAGTTTGACAGAATGCTTCATAGATCATCTGTGTGCCACGTGCTTTACCTTCCAAGCTATAGCCTGCAATATGGGGTGTCACCACGTAAATTAAATCCAACAACGCTGCTGAAATCTCTGGCTCATGTTCAAAAACATCTAAGACCACTTTACGCTGAGTTTGTTGAATATCGGCAATTAAGGCAGCTTCTTCGACCACTGGCCCACGCGCGGAATTAATCAAAATCGCTGAAGGCTTCATAGCGGCAAGTGCAGCAGCATTAATTAAATGACAGGTTGGATATTCCCCCACTTTAGTTAGTGGCACATGGATACTAATCGCATCTGCTTTTTTTAACAGTTCTGCAAATTCAACTTGTTTCACATGATCAGATTGCACAAATGGATCATAGCCAATGACATTCCAACCGAATAATTCTGCCATGACGGCCAAACGTGAACCGACATTACCTAAACCAACGATACCCAAGGTAAATTGTTCATTTGCATTCAACAGTTGAGGTTTAATGTAGAGCAATGCTGTAATCACATATTCGGCAACCGCTTGTGCATTACAACCTGCGGCATTTGACCAAGCAATGCCCTGCTTTTCTAGAGCGGTAATATCTAAATGATCTGTTCCAATTGTAGCACTACCGACAAATTTGAGTGCGGTCTGTTGAATTAATTCTGCATTTACCTGAGTCACTGATCGTACCAATAATGCATCGGCTTCTTTGACATCCTCATGGGTCAATGTTCGACCTGCCGCTTGCTTTATTTCACCAAATTCGGTAAAAAAATACTCAGTAAATGCCAGATTTTCATCTGCAACGATTTTCATAGTTCATCTCATAATTCCACTATGAACATGATAACGCGTTGCTCATGCCATGACTATTCTTCTGCACATAAGGCACAGTGCCTTCAATCTACAACCTTGATGATTGAAAATTATATTAGCGACAATAATCTGATTGCTGATCATCAATTAAAGACAAAGCCGCCTGCCAAGCCGCTTGAATAATTGGCTCGGCCATCGGATTTTCAAACTGCTGCAACGTATGTTCACAAACCTTAGGACTCGGATAATGCAATGTATCACTCGACAACGCTTTTACTTGAATTTGACAAGCCCGTTCTAAAAAGTAAATTTCATGAAATGCCCGTGCTACACTCTCTCCAGTCGCAAGCAAGCCGTGATTGCGTAAAATCATGCAGCGAAAATTGCCCATATCTTGTACCAATCTTTCACGCTCTTCAGTTGAAAAGGCTATGCCCTCATATTCATGATAAGCAATGTTCTGATAGAACTTTAACGCATGTTGTGAGATTGGCAATAATCCATGTTCCTGTGCAGAAACCGCCACGCCATCGGCAGTATGCGTATGAATCACACAATTAATATTTGCACGCGCATGATGTAAGGCAGAATGAATCACAAAGCCCGCAACATTCACCATCTTCCCTGTATCATAAGTTTCAATAATTTTTCCTTCATGATCAATTTTGACCAAATCAGAAGCCGTCATTTTGTCAAAGGTCACACCATAACGATTAATCAGAAAATGCTCAGGTTCATGACTTAAACGCAGACTGATATGAGTATCAATTAAGTCGGTCATTTTATAATAAGCCACTAAGCGATACAGTGCCGCCAATTGACAACGCGCTTGCCATTCCAGTTCATGAATAAGCTCTGGTTTCTGCATGGATGAATTCCTTTTCTAAATCGATTAATTATGTTTTCTGTTTATTGTGAATAATTAATAGCATGTCATATTCATGCTGTATATCAACTTCGCCTGTAGAAAAAAACTATTCAAAAATTTAGGCAATAAAAAAACCCCAATGTAAAACATTGGGGTTTTTGAATATGGCGGAAGCGGTGAGATTCGAACTCACGGAGGACTCGCGCCCTCGTCGGTTTTCAAGACCGGTGCATTAAACCGCTCTGCCACGCTTCCATGGCCGCTATCATATAAATAAAAATTCAGATTGGCAAATTATTTTGCCTTATTTTGAACACTTGGCGAATCGTTCATACAAAATTTAGGCGATTCTAAATATTAATTCGTGTTCCCACTCTCACATGCCAACATAACAGTTAAAATATTATCTATAAAAACTAGAGCCAATTCACATTTTAAATTTTAATTTCGCTAAGAGATCAGATTCAAATTTTCTACCAACATTCATATAGAGAATCTAAATATTTAATTAACTATATATTTTATTTAAATTTTTTAATTTCACTAAAAGAATATCCAGATGTATATACAAGTTAAAAAATTAAAAGTAAAATTGTACAATTAGTCTTAATTACCCGAGTGAATAATGGTTCAAATTAATCAAAATAATAAAAATGCTGATTTGACATTTGATGAAAATTCTCCAATCCCCATTTATATGCAAGTTAAACAATTAATTAACAACAATATTAGCAATGGGACCTGGACGGTAAACACAAAAATTCCTTCGGAAAGTGAACTGGTAAAGTTACTTGGCTGTAGCCGAATGACTGTAAATCGAGCCCTAAGAGAATTAACGGCTGAAGGTATTTTAGTTCGTGTACAAGGAATTGGTTCTTTTGTAGCCGAAGAAAAACGTCATACTGCACTTTTTGAAATTAATAACATTGCTGATGAAATAAAAGCGCGTAAACATAAACATCGCGCCCAAGTTCTAGTATTGGAAAGTTTAAAAGCCGATTTCACTCAAGCACAGACTATGCAAATACGTGAAGGCGAAACACTATTTCACTCCATTATTGTTCATTATGAAAATGAAATTCCTGTGCAAATTGAAGAACGCTTGGTAAACGCAGCAATTATTCCAGATTATCTTGAGCAAGATTTTACTGAACTTACACCAAATGCTTATCTTATGTCACTTGCTCCAATGACTGAAGGTGAACATACCGTTAAAGCTATCTTAGCATCAGCTCAAGAATGCAAATGGTTAAAAATCACTAAAACTGAACCTTGTTTATTTATTCAACGCCGAACTTGGGCGAAAAATAATGTTATTTCAAGTGCTCGATTGATCTATCCAGGTAGTCGTTATCAACTTGAAGGAAAATTCACTTCATGAAGATAAAAGTCTTCAACACTTCTGAATATCTGCGGATGCCTTGGAAAAATAAACAAGGTTATACATTACAACTGGCGTCTAGCCATTCCTCGCTGGAAAACTTTGATTGGCGTATATCCATTGCGGATGTAAATCAAAATAGCGTTTTTTCCAAATTTGAAAATAAGTATAGATTAATTAGCTTATTAGAAGGTAAAGGATTTATTTTAGATAACCAGTTGACTCAAGATAAAGTCAATTTAAAGAAGAATGAAATTTATCATTTTTCAGGTGATGCATTCATTGCCTCTGAATTAATAGATGGTCCCATTCGTGACTTTAACTTGATCTATAATCCTACCCTATTCAATGCGGCCATGAACTATCATTCAAAAGACTTGAATATTAGTGTAAATGGCGACTTAAAAATAATTTTTATTTTCAATGCAGACAAATCTGATTTAATTATTAAAGTAAATCAGACCCATTTTTGCTTAAAAGAATATGAACTATTAAAAGTTGAAAACGAAGATTTATCTCAGATTGATTTTCAAATTTCAAGAGATTCCCTTTCTTATTTTATTATTCAACTTCAATCGATGTATTAAGGATACAAAGTGCATAAATGAATGCACTTTGCTAAATCTATTTCAAAATCTAAACAATTATTAAGTTTATCCAGGGAAAATCCCTCGCTCTTTTCTTGCTGTCAAAATTCGTTCACAAGCCAAAATATAAGCTGCTGTACGCAATGAGCAATGGTTTAATGTAGCAGTGTTCCACACTTCATTCATCGCATTAATCATCAAAGTATCCAGTTTTTGGTTAATCTCTTCTTCAGACCAAAAGAAACTTGAAATATCTTGAACCCACTCAAAATAACTCACAGTTACACCACCAGCATTACAAATCACATCAGGAACAATGATTTTGCCACGTTCAATTAATATGTCATCTGCTTCTGGATAAGTTGGACCATTTGCACCCTCTAAAATAATAGAAGCTTTAATTCTTTTAGCTCGATCTGATGTAATTTGACCTTCAAGTGCTGCTGGAATGACGATATCAGTTTCTACATCCCAGAACTCTTCATTGCTCAAATCTGTAGAATACTGAAAGCCCGATACACCACCAAACTTTTTAACATATTCATTTAATTGAGTAATATCAATACCCTGATCATTAAAAATAGTTCCAGTATGATCTTGTATTGATACTATCTTAGCTTGTGACATATAAAAAAGTAATGCCGCTTCGCTACCTACATTGCCATAGCCTTGAATTGAAACTTTTGAATTTTTTAATTCTAACCCTATTTTTTTTGCGGCCTCTACACCACAGATATATACCCCACGACCTGTTGCTTTAATTCGACCTAAAGATCCACCTAAATGCACAGGTTTACCTGTGACCACACCTGTAACCGTATACCCCTGACTTGATGAATAAGTATCCATAATCCAGCCCATCACATGCTGATTGGTCCCAACATCTGGTGCAGGTATATCTTTTTGCGGTCCAATGATATGTCCAATTTCACTAGTATATCGCCGAGTAAGTCGTTCTAATTCTCTAGGAGATAAACTTGATGGATCGACGCGTACCCCACCTTTTGCACCACCAAATGGCAAGTTTAATACTGCAGATTTAATCGTCATCCAAGCCGACAGCCCCATAACTTCATTTAAATCTACACCTGGATGAAAACGAATTCCGCCTTTACCCGGACCACGCGAAAGATTATGTTGCACACGAAATCCTTCAAAATGACGAATTGATCCATCATCCATCACAATCGGCACATCAACAATCAAAGCGCGTTTTGGTCGTTTTAACGTATCGATATAATCTTTTAAATGCTCCAAATAAGGTGCAACTCGATCAACTTGCGCTAAATATGTCTGCCAAGCACCTGAACTTCCATTTAAATAACTCAATTCATTCATTGAGTATAACTCCCTAAGATTTATTTCTTATTTAAAAATGTAGTTAAAAATGATGTAAGCTGCTAATTTTGCAGTATGTTGATCTATGTCATAACGTGGATTACATTCAGCAATATCCAGTAATCGAATTTTCCCAGATGAATGGATAAAACTAAAAAGTTCATCGAAACACGCTACATCTATTCCCCTGACAGCAGGAGCGCTCACACCGGGTGCAATTGCAGCAGAAAAAACATCTAAATCGACTGTCACATATAAAATGTCTACTCGATCTATAAAATTCTTTATTGTGCTCAATACTTGTGAACTAGAAGGTTGTCTTAATTCGTTATCGTAAATGTATGTGCAATTTAATCGATCTGCAGTTGAAAATAACTCTTTGGTATTGGAATGTCGTGCTACGCCCAAGCACAAATAATTAAAGTTTTGATTAAATTCTTGACTCAGTTTTGCCGCTTGTAAAAACGGCGTGCCTGATGTTGCAACACTGTGATTACGCAAATCAAAATGTGCATCAAAATTTATAATCCCGATTGTTTTATGAGGTTCATTTTTTTGAACAAAATCAAAAAGACCTTTAAAACTGCCATAAGCAACTTCATGCCCTCCGCCTAAAACAATCGGCGCATGACCACTTTCTAGTAGATCCACTAACTCAGCAGATAAATGTGTTTGTGCTTGTTCTAAATCACCGTCGAGACAAGAAATATTACCTCGATCGTGCAAAGCAACTTCATGCACTATAGGCAAACTTGCCAATTGCTTTCGTATTAAATCAGGAGCTTCAGCAGCACCCACACGTCCAAAATTTCGATTAACCCCCTCATCTGAACAAAAGCCGACGAGTGTAAAGGTGGGTACTACCATGTCAAAGCAATTGCTTTGATTCATAATTTGATGAATTCTTAATTGTGATGGATCACTGCCATCACATCTTCCAGTCCAAATAAAGTTGTTTTCCATAACTTATATGCTCGAATAAACTGTAATTTTTAAAAATGATTCGAAACTTTATTACATTAGAATTTGCGCTCTTGGCCTTGATAGATAGTACGCTTATCAAGATCACCGCCGAGCCAATAGGTAATTTCAGATGGATGTTGAATATCCCATGCTACAAAATCTGCAACTTTACCAACTTCAAGACTACCGTGAGATTGACCTAGCCCTAATGCATGTGCAGCATGAATAGTTACACCTGCTAGAGCCTGTTCAGGCGTCAGTCTAAATAATGTACTGCCCATATTCATGATTAAGCGAAGTGACAAAGCTGGTGAAGTTCCGGGATTTAAATCTGTAGATAAGGCAATTCGCACATTATGCTTTTGCAATGCTGCAATATTGGGGTGTTTGGTTTCTCTCAAAAAATAAAATGCACCTGGCAATAGCACAGCTACAGTGCCAGATTTAGCCATTGCTTCGGCATCACTTTCTGTCAAATATTCCAAATGATCTGCGGATAGCGCTTTGTATTGTGCAGCTAATGTTGAACCGTGCAATTCTGATAATTGTTCTGCATGAATTTTGACAGGAATATTTAGTTTCTGAGCAACCTGAAATACCTTTTCAACTTGAGCTGGTGAAAATGCTAAATGTTCACAAAATGCATCTACCGCATCAACCAATCCCTCAGAAATCAGTTGAGGAAGTAAAGTCTCACAAATAAATTCTATATATGTATCACTATCATTCTTATATTGATTCGGTAAAGCATGTGCAGCTAAACATGTACTCTTAATAGTAACAGGCAAAATGGCTGAAATTTGCCGTATAACACGTAGCATTTTTCTTTCATTTTCTAAATCCAATCCATAACCAGACTTAATTTCTAATGTGGTCACGCCTTCTCTAAGCAAGTTTCTTATGCGTTTGATCGCCAGTTCACGCAATTGAATTTCTGAAGTCTCACGTGTAGCTTTTACTGTACTTGCGATTCCGCCACCTTGTGCAGCAATCATCTCATAGGATACACCTTTCAACCGTTGCTCAAATTCGACACTACGATTACCGCCAAACACGCTATGCGTATGACAATCTATTAAGCCCGGTGTGACCCAAAATCCATCTAAATCCACATTGATGGCATTTAAATTTTTAGGTAAATCTGCAACTGATCCGATCCACTCAATTTTACCCAGATGAGTCACAATAGCAGCATCTTCAATGATTGAATATTGAGCATCTACCATTGTTGCAATGTGACAATTTTGCCAGACCGTTTTCATTCGAATCATCCTGATTTATAAAGATTAATTAAATTAAAAAGAGGTTATTCACTTGCATGAATAACCTCTCAAATTGTTCTTAAACCATAGGTAGATTTAAGTTTTGCTCTTTCGCACAATCAATCGCAATTTGATAACCTGCATCTGCATGACGCATTACACCAGTCGCCGGATCATTGGTGAGTACGCGCAAAATGCGCTCATCTGCTTCTGCTGAACCATCACAAACAATAACGACGCCTGAGTGTTGAGAGAAGCCCATACCCACACCACCACCATGATGTAATGATACCCATGTTGCACCACTAGCAGTATTTAACAGAGCATTCAGTAATGGCCAATCTGACACTGTATCTGAACCGTCCTGCATAGCTTCAGTTTCACGGTTAGGGCTAGCTACAGAGCCTGAATCTAAGTGATCTCGACCGATAACAATCGGTGCTTTTACCACACCTTGACGCACCATTTCGTTAAAAGCTAAACCAAGTTTTGCGCGCTGACCTAAACCTACCCAACAAATACGTGCTGGTAAACCTTGGAAGCTAATACGCTCTTTAGCCATATCTAACCAATGGTGTAAATGATCGTCATCAGGAATAAGTTCTTTTACTTTTTCATCCGTACGGTAAATATCTTCTGCATCGCCCGATAGCGCAACCCAGCGGAATGGACCAATACCACGACAGAACAATGGACGTACATAAGCGGGAACAAAGCCTGGGAAATCAAAAGCGTTTGCTACGCCTTCTTCTTTTGCCATTTGACGAATATTATTACCATAGTCAAATGTAGGTACACCCTGTTGTTGGAAAGCAAGCATGGCTTTTACATGTTCAGCCATAGACTGTTTAGCGGCTTTCACTACATCTGCAGGTTGTGATTTAGCTTTTTCACGGTATTCATCCCATGACCAACCCACAGGTAAATATCCATTCAATGGATCGTGTGCACTTGTTTGGTCTGTAACCATGTCTGGACGAACACCACGGCGTACCATTTCAGGTAAAATTTCCGCGGCATTTCCGCAAAGTGCAATTGAAATTGCTTTACCTTCTGCCGTGTATTTTTCAATACGAGCCAAAGCATCGTCGAGATCAGTGGCTTGTTCGTCTACATAACGCGTACGTAAACGGAAATCAATACGTGATTGCTGACATTCAATATTTAAAGAACATGCCCCAGCTAAAGTTGCAGCAAGTGGTTGAGCCCCCCCCATACCACCTAAACCTGCTGTAACAACCCAACGACCTTTTAGACTGCCATTATAATGCTGACGACCTGCTTCAACGAAGGTTTCAAAAGTTCCCTGTACAATGCCTTGACTACCAATATAAATCCAAGAACCAGCGGTCATTTGACCATACATCGCCAATCCTTTCGCATCTAATTCATTAAAGTGTTCCCAATTTGCCCAGTGAGGAACAATATTCGAATTGGCAATTAAAACACGAGGTGCATTTTTGTGCGTTTTAAACACACCGACTGGTTTACCTGATTGAACAAGCAATGTTTCATCATTTTCTAATTCTTTAAGTGTTTCCACAATTTTATCAAAGCATTCCCAGTTTCGTGCGGCACGACCAATACCACCGTAGACCACTAATTCTTTTGGATTCTCAGCAACATCTGGGTCTAAATTGTTCATTAACATACGTAAAGGTGCTTCCGTTAACCAACTTTTAGCATTGAGTTCTGTACCACGTGGCGCACGAATTTCGACATCACGAAACTTAGTAGCATTTGCTGAATTAGTCATTGAATCGACTCCTTTCTATTGACTATAAATAATTATCTTGAATGTATGTACTTGTATATACATTTATATACCAATCATTTTGCCTTATGCAATAGTTAATTTTAAAAATATTAAAAATTAAACCTAAGGTATTGTTTGTATTACTTAAATTAAAATTAAAACAAAAAAAAGAGGCAATATATGCCTCTTTAAATAACAATAGATGTATAGACTGAAATACTATTAGCCCAATATAACTGCTCGTGAAATAATCAGTTTTTGAATCTCTGAAGTTCCCTCAAATATTCTTAAAATACGCGCATCCCTTACAAATCTCTCTAAAGGTAAGTCTCGGATAAAGCCATAACCTCCATGTAATTGCAAAGCGTTGTCCGTTATGAATGCACATGCTTCTGAAGCAAAAAGTTTTGCAGTAGCCGACTCCAAACTGTATCGTTCGCGAAAATCACGTGCATATGCAGCCTTTAACGTTAATAACTCTGCGGCTTCATATTGCGTATGCATTTCAGCAATTTTCCATTGGGTATTCTGATATGACGACAATGGTTTTCCACCAATCATTCGCTCTTTTACCCATAGTAGAGAATACTCGATTGCAGCTTGACTAATACCTAAGGCCATTGCAGCTACTTCTACACGACCACGATCTAATACTTCCATTGCGGTATTAAATCCGTTGCCCTCAAGCCCCATCAACGCTGACTCTGGTACCCAACAATCAAATGAAACCTCATAAATATGGCTGCCTTTAAGTCCCATGGTTTTTTCAGGATTTGAAAAACTGACACCTTCTGTACCCTTCGGAATAATAAAAGCACTTATCCCTTTATGCTTTAATTCTTCATTGGTTTTGGCGTATAGCACGATAAAATCAGCTTCAGCGGCATTGGTAATATAATGTTTGGTTCCTTTAATTTTCCATCCATTATTTTCTCTTTTAGCTTTTGTAAGCATTCCAGCTGGATTCGAACCTGCGGCAGGCTCTGTTAAACCAAATGCACCAAGTAAGGTTCCATCGGCACAACGTGGTAAATATTCTTGTTTTTGCGCTTCATTAGCACCAATTAAAATTGAGTCTGTCGCAAGAAAATGAGCTGTTAACGTTGAGGCTGTAGAAGCACATCCTGCTGTCACCTGGGCTACGATATGACTCATTGCAATACTTGAAATACCTAAACCACCATATTCTTCAGGTAAATTGATGCCCATAAACCCTAGATCACCAAGTGCTTTTAGACTATCTACGCAAAAGGTTTCAGCCTCATCATATTTTTGCGCATTTTCCTTGAGTACATTACGAGATACATCTGTCGCAATATCAACAATGGCTTGTTCTGTTTCATTCATTGAAAAATTCATTTTCATGTCCTTATGATATTAATTGGTTCTATATTTTTTGTTTGATACACCTAACTTAGGTGACGGCTGGGTAGCGTGTGGTTTGACGCCATTGAAAAATACAGGTTGAGGAACTATTGGGATATCCGAACCCTCAACTGCAACAAATAGTTCACGCGCTTTCGACTGCTCACTATTCACTGAACTTTCTAAGTTCCACACTGGTGCCGCTGGAATACCTTGATTTAGTAATAGCTCACATGCATCATCAACAGAGTATTCACTAAGCCAACTTTCCATTTCTTGTTTAAGTTTCGACTCATTTTTTGTACGTAGTGGATCAGTTTTAAATAATTCACTATTGATCAAATCGTCTCGTGACATTGCACTGCATAATTTTGCAAATAATTTATCATTCGCCACTGCAATGACCATTAATCCATCTTTAGCTTTATAAGTGTCAAAAGGTGTCGATACAGGGTGTCGGTTACCTACAATCGTAGGCGCTTTTTTATTAGCAAAGAAATTTGCCAATCCTGTCATTTGCATGCTGAGCATAACGTCAAACATTGCGACATCAATATGTTGAGCCTGAGCACCACGCTCTCTTGCAAATAAGGCACTGCTAATTGCCCAAGCAGCGTATGTCCCCGCAAATATATCGCCAATAGATTCACCCACTCTGGTTGGTCCAGTTTCAGGGAAGCCAGTCACGCTCATTAATCCAGACATTGCTTGCACAGTAATATCGTAAGCAGGAAACTGTGATAAAGGTCCTTGTTGACCAAATCCGGAAATACTTGCGTAAATAATTTTAGGATTAATCTCTTTCGCAGTATCAAAATCAACTTTAAGACGTTTAGCTACGCCTGGTCTGTAGTTCTCAACAATTACATCGCTTTGAGCAACGAGTTCATAAAAAAATTGTAAATCATTTTCATTTTTTAGATCAAGTTCTAAGCTGTCTTTACCCCGATTAATCAAATCAAAGTAAACACTCTCCCCATTTTTGAAAGGACCAAGATGACGACTATCATCACCATGCATTGGTGTCTCGACTTTTAGGACATGAGCACCAATATCCCCGAGTAGTGCTGTACAGTGTGGACCAGCCAATACTCTACTCAAATCCAAAATTTTGATACCCCCAAGTGGCGGGTTAAAACTATTAGGCATAATTTCTTCCTTAAATTTTATGACATAAATACATATATATACTTGTATATACAATTAAATTATTAATGTAAACTCATTTTTCTAAAAAAAGGTATAACACCTTGTTTAAGGTAGATTTATTTTTTCAAAATATTTTTAAACATTTTATCTTTTAATAAAATATAAAATTCTTAAATTTTTATTTATATTATTTTTCAATACTTTATTTTTATTTTTATATTATTGTACTTTTAACTATTGCTTTTGGTTTTTTGCTCAGGTTATTTTATAAACAAATTAATTGTATATACATGTTTACTCATGTTTAACAACTTATTGCTTGAAAAATGCTAGTCCATATCACATAAAAATATTAGTTACTCGTTATCATTTTTTGTGAATTATATTAGATCACTGAGATAGGTCACTAAATAAGACCGCGGGATAAATCTCTACGACGAAAGGAAATTCGTATGACGCAAAATGTAGAAACGGAAAAACAACAAGGCAATAACTTTATTGAAAACCGTTCAATTGATTTTATTCCTGAAAATGAAAGGCATGGCAGCGTTTTTAGCCAATTTACATTATGGTTTGGTGCAAATCTTCAAATTACAGCTATCGTCACGGGTGCTTTAGCTGTTGTGCTGGGGGGAGATGTATTTTGGTCCATTATTGGATTAATTATCGGCCAAGCTTTTGGTGCAACGATTATGGCCTTACATGCGGCCCAAGGCCCTAAATTAGGCTTACCTCAAATGATTTCAAGCCGGGTTCAGTTTGGAGTATATGGGGCATGTATACCCATTATTCTGGTCTGTTTAATGTATATCGGTTTCACAGCCACAGGAACTGTCCTTTCTGGGCAAGCCATTGCCAAACTGTTGAACACTAGCAATCTTGTCGGTATTTTGATTTTCGCTGCAATTATTATCGTGTTGGCTACCGTCGGTTATAAGGTTATTCACTGGATCGGTAAACTTGCCAGTGTGTTAGGCATTATTACATTCATCATTATTTTTGCAAAAATTATGTTATTGGCTGACATCGCCAGCCTGTTTACTGTTAAACACTTCAACTGGTCGTCTTTTTTATTAGCAATTTCACTTTCTGCATCATGGCAAATTGCTTTCGGGCCATATGTTGCCGATTATTCGAGATATTTACCAAGTTCAACTTCCTCTTCCAAAGTTTTTTGGGCTGTTGCTGCAGGTTCGTTTATTGGTTCACAAATTTCGATGACACTAGGTGTATTTATTGCTCAAATTGCTCAAGGTAATTTTGTTGGAAATGAAGTTGCTTATGTGATTGGCTTAGGTAGTGTTGGCACGATAGCAGCTATTTTATACTTTTGTATTGCCTTTGGAAAACTTACAATTTCCACCTTAAATTCATATGGTTGCTTTATGTGCCTTGCAACTATTTATAGTAGTTTTAAAGGCACACTAAACATCACTAAAACGCAAAGACTTCTTGCCGTTATTGGAATTGTTGCTGTTTCTACAATTATCGCTATTTTGGGTGAACATTCTTTTCTTAGTGCATTCAAATCATTTATTTTATTTCTTTTAACGTTCTTCATTCCTTGGAGCGCAATCAACCTTATTGATTATTATTTTATTTCGCATGAGAAATGCGATATTAAGGACCTTTCTGACCCAAATGGAAAGTACGGTCGCTGGAATATGGTCGGAATTGGTTGCTATGTTGCAGGTATTGTTTTCCAGCTTCCTTTCATTGACTCCAAACTCTATACGGGTAGTATTGCGAAAATGTTAGGTAATGTAGATCTATCATGGATAGCAGGTCTTATTTTTACCGCAATTCTTTATTTTATCTGCGTCAAATTATTTCCAAAACAAGTGAAAATTTCACAGCCACAAACGTCAAACAGTATCTCAAATAATTAATTTTACATTTCACACGGCCATTTCATTTGAAATGGCCTTTTTACGCGCAATGGATTGTTTACTATGGAATTAATGAAAATTACCCTGATATCATTTGGTGTCATGGTGTCCCAAACTCATGCCTCTAATTTTGAATTTGGTGACAAAGAAACGACAGCGGGTTCAATTAAATTATCGGGATTTTTACGTGCAAAAATTCAGGATAAAGATTACTCAAAAAATGACCATAGTTTAAAATTTGATACTGCTAAAATTAATCTCGATTATGAAAATCAGTTGATCAAAGGACATATGGAATATCGCTGTTATCAGTTCGATAAAATCTGTGATTTTTCGACATTAGTAGATGGTTGGCTTAGTTATAATTTCAATGAAAGTCATGAAATTAAAGTCGGCGTCCAAAGCCTTCCATTTGGTCCTTCACGATTTTGGGAGAGTAATTATTTTGGTGGTATTAATACTCAAGTTGGTATTGAAGACATTCATAATTTAGGTGTCAATTATCAATTTAAACCAAGTCAATCTACAACCATAGAATTAGCTTACTTTCCAAAAGATGGTGGTAAATATCATGGATCAAATGGCGAAGCTGCACGATACACGGCTAATCTAATTAAATCTAATCAAGCTGAACATACAAATCTGCAAGAAAAAGATATGTGGGTATCACGGATTAACCAAGAAGTTGACCTATTTAATTCTGATCATCTTAAAACGTCATTTGGTGGATCATATTGGTATTCTACAATTGAAAATAAAAATTTAAATCTCGATGGAAATCATAAAGCATGGAGTTTATTTAGCCAAGTTAGCTACGATGATTTGAAGCTTATGATTACAGCTGGCAAAAACGACATTAACTCTAAAGATACGGTTTATCCAAATCAATCAACCTATGGTTCTTTTGATGATAAATATATGGTCGCAAATGAAGGTGATTTTTATACTGTAGACTTAAGCTATACCTTCAGAGATGTGTATAAAGGTCTAAATATATCGCCGTATGCGATGTATAGCACCTATTCTAAAGGATATAGTGATGCCAATAATTCAACTCGAAGCGTAATTGGTTCATCTTTCGATTATAAAAATTTCAGTTTCGTTAGTGAATATATCATTGGAAAAAATGATCCTTTAGTTGGTGGAGGTTTCGATTCTCTTGCTGCAGGATCTGCAAACATAAACAATAGATTATTAAATTTGTCTATATTGTATTTTTTCTAAACGATTCAATATTTTATAATCGGGCGTAATTCATCAATTTTTTTTAATTCTTACTGAGTAAAATAACGAGTTAGCTTATACATTTTATTTGGAATTAATTTTATTTAGGCTGTAAAGCTTTCATTTTAAAAATTGAATGAATAGTTATAACGTAAAAAAAGCAGTAAGGTCATGTCTTACTGCTTTTTTTACGTTATAACTTAATATACCGCAAGTTTCTAACTTTAACCTAATAAATCAATTTCACATAGCGTTAAACAATGTTAGAAATTTCAATTTGGCGGAAGCGGTGAGATTCGAACTCACGGAGGACTCGCGCCCTCGTCGGTTTTCAAGACCGGTGCATTAAACCGCTCTGCCACGCTTCCATGGCCGCCATCATATAAATAAAATTCAGCAATGGCAAATTATTTTGTAAAAAACACGTCCAATTGAACAAAATAAAAGCAGTTTATTGTTTTTCAGTGCTTTCGCCCATTTCATAACGAATTGAATTGATATACCAACATTTTTTTCCTAGCGGGGTTAGGACTTCGACTTCATCATCCACTTGCTTGGATAAGAGTGCCCGAGCCATAGGTGAATCAATTGAGATATGTTGCGGATGATGATCATAAATTTCATCTACCCCCACGATCCTTAGCGTTTTTTGTTCGCCGTCTTCATTTTCAATATCGACCCACGCCCCAAAATAGACTTTCCCTTTTTGTTCGGGTGAGTAATCGATAATACGAAGCTCTTCCAAACGTTTTCCCAAGTAGCGTACACGTCTATCAATTTTGCGTAACAATTGCTTATTATATTGATAATCCGCGTTTTCCGAACGATCTCCAAGACTAGCCGCCCAGTTCACTTTTTTGGTAATTTCAGGTCGCTCTTCATGCCATAAATGTTGAAGTTCAGCGACCAATAAATCGTGTCCACCACGGGTAATTAAGTTAGATTTCATGATGATTTTTAGGCCTTGAGCAAGTGCTGATTTTTACAAAACATGCCTATTTTATCCTCCATTTCTACACAGGCAAAGTATATAAAATTTATTCCCAAACAAAATCAATTGTTTATGTTACATATTTTAATATTTTTTCGTACAAAATTTGACAAGTATTTTTTTGCTCATTATTATTCGCACATCTTTTAGGCTTGTTTAATTTTTATCCAGTGTAGATTTTCTACATATTTCCCGAAACCCCCTAGTCATTTTTGAATGACGTCATGACTGCCCAACCCTTATTGAATTTATCAAACTTGAAAAAGTCTGAGGCCTGTTTGCCTTTGCTTTTTAGGGCATAAATTACTTGTAGCGGAGACAACATGCACAGTAGTTCAACTTCTGGGTCGAGGCTTTGCCTTAACTCTTTTAACTCTCTCCCATTTAAAGCGCTTGCACTTAGTACTATCTTAATTCCTTTTCACAGTATTAATGCCAGCAAAACAGCACATCAATATGATGCTGTCGTCAACAGTAATAAACTCACTGTTGTTGCAGTTGCCAATCCTGCCATTGTTTTTCAGGATGGTAAACATCGACATGGTTTTGGTTACGACCTTGCACGTAACTATGCAGAAAGTTTAAATGTCCAATTAGATTTTAAAACAGTGAATGATAATGCCACTGCTTTAAAAATGGTTGCCAAAGGTCAAGCCAATTTTGCTATGACCACTGCCGAAATGAGTACCATTGAAGCCAAGCATTTGACGTCATTTTCAGCCAGTTGTGGTGATACCGTTTCTTTAAAAAAGAATGGTTTAAACAGCAACTTAAACTGGGTATTTAAAAATGCAGATGATCCACTAAGCCAAACCGCGAGTGGTTTTATTTGCCGTGCCAAACAAAATGGCGCAATTGGACAGTTGGCATCATTCTACAACCGTAATGTGGTCAAACAAGATTCTTGGAATGTGATTCAACGTGATTTAAGTAAACGTATGCCGATCTATAAGGCAAGTTTTAAAAACACAGCCAAGCAATACGATCTAGACTGGCATTTATTGGCAGCGATTGGTTATCAAGAGTCTTACCTCAAACCTGACTCGGTATCCCCAACGGGTGTTCGTGGCATTATGATGCTGACCAACAGTACAGCAAAAGCCATGGGTGTGAGCAACCGTACAGATGCGACTCAAAGCATTCAAGGTGGTGCAAAGTACTATGACCAAATGCTAAACCGTTATAGTAACATTCCGTACCCTGATCGTAATTGGTATGCCTTAGTGGCTTATAACATGGGTCCTGGTGCT
Organism: Acinetobacter sp. YH12094; assembly: GCF_013419295.1. Taxonomy (NCBI): domain Bacteria; kingdom Pseudomonadati; phylum Pseudomonadota; class Gammaproteobacteria; order Moraxellales; family Moraxellaceae; genus Acinetobacter; species Acinetobacter sp. YH12094. The sequence continues at coordinate 11,275 of NZ_VPAK01000002.1, read as the reverse complement.
GTAAGTCAGATTCAAAAGCGCATCCAATCTCAGGGTAAAAACCCGAATAAGTGGGTGAATTTATATGCTTATCTAGACCGTAACAAGGCCAGCAATGGTCGTTATCGTCAAGCTGTGCAATATGTCACGCGTATTCGTGCTTATTTGGAACATATTAAAACCACACCTCAACTGGTGAATATCTAATATGCGTCCACCTAACATTTACATGTGAGCGCACAAAAAAAAGCTTACCTTCGGGTAAGCTTTTTTCGTTTTAGACTTAAGCAGTTTGCTCAAGTACTTTTTTGAATAAATCTTTTTGCTCAGTACTTGGTTTTGCTGTTTGCAATGCCATCAATTGTGACATATCACCTTGTACTTTTATTTTGCCTGTCATAAACGCTTGCATCGCTGCAGCCATATCAAATTCAAGGAATACTTTACGTAAAGTTTCAGCATCCATGTTCAAAGTTGTTTTCGCGTTTGAAGATAAACCTTTTTTAATTGCACCACCGTCTAATGACAATTCAGTATTGCCTGCAGCGTCAGCAACCACAAGGTTAATTGCAAGATTAGCCAATGCAGGTGGTAAGTTTAAATCACCAGCTTGAGCTGTCAGAGTTTCTACAGTTGAAAACCAATCATCAGTTAAAAAAGCAGGCATGATCTTTCCTCAATTTATTTTGTTCGTGTGTGTTGCCGTTCCGGACAACATCAGTGCAAGCATATTTTGCTTGAGGTTTGTTATAGCATGATCATTTGTTAAAAGGCTAAAGTTTTTTGTACGCACCGTTCAATATTTAACTGTTTAATAACAAAATGAGAAAAATCATAAGCATAAAAAAGGCATTCCGTAGAATGCCTTTTGCGTGATGAGGTTTTCCACTTAATCTGCCATAAACCCTAAGTTCACCATATTAATGCGTTTGCTTTCTGACTCACCTTCTTCAGTTGAACAACTTTCGCTATTTTTAAAGTCAAATTCGCGTTGTTCATCTAGGGCTTCAAAGTCGAATAACTCACGGTCAGCCAGTTGTGAGGGCGAAACATTTTGCAAAGCACCAAAAATACTGTGTAAACGTTTTGGAAATTCTTTATCCCAAGTACGCAGCATGTCATTTAGCATCGCACGTTGTAAGTTTTCCTGAGAACCACACAAATTACATGGGATAATTGGGAACTTACGCATTTCTGCATATTTGATAATGTCTTTTTCTTCCACATAAGCCAGTGGACGAATCAAAATGTTCTTTTTGTCAGAAGACAATAATTTCGGTGGCATGGCTTTTAAGCTGCCGCCATGGAACAAGTTCAAAAAGAACGTCGCCAAAATATCATCACGGTGATGACCTAAAGCCACTTTCGTCGCCCCAATTTCTTGAGCAAAGCCGTATAACGAACCACGACGTAGACGCGAGCACACTGCGCAGTACGTTTTACCTTCTGGTGTTAAACGTTTGGTAATGCTGTAAGTATCTTTTTCTAAGATGTAATACGGAATTTTGTTTTCTTCTAAATAACGTGGCAATACGTCTTCAGGGAAACCCGGCTGTTTTTGGTCAAGGTTGACCGCAACCACATCAAAATTAATCGGCGCAATACGCTTAAACTGCAACAAAATGTCGAGCAAGGTATAACTGTCTTTACCGCCTGAAATACAGACCATCACTTTGTCACCCTCTTCGATCATTTTAAAATCACGAATGGCATGACCGACCTGACGGCGTAGCTTTTTCAATAGACGATAATACGCAGAGCTAGTTGGTAGTTCTGGTTTGAAATTAAATCCTTGTTCGGACTCAACTGGCGAGAACATAGACGAGTTAAACCTAAAAAAAAATACCGCGCAATTTTATCCGATTCGCAGACTTCTCGCATCAAAAGAATGTAATTTCCGAAAAAAGTAGAAATACTGTCATGATCACGTAATCTTCAGTGCAATATTCTATACGGTACAGTTCATTTTTTAGCCCAAATGCTTATCTTTTGGACTTTTCCACAGTTGTCCACAAAAGCTGTGGATAACTTTGTGGATTCTAAATGACTTGACAAGGTGAGCCGCCCTTATTTTAAGGCTTTTATTTAAATTGATCATTTTTTGATCAATTTAAATAAATTTAATTATCAATAACTTAAGTGTGTCAAGTTAAGCTCCTTAAAAAAAAATAAATATTTTTTTTGATTATTGAATCATCAAAATGACTTGATTTTTACAAAGTAAAGAAGAAATCAGTCCTTGAAGCCTTTTCATCTAATTTTTTTTTGATAAACTCTCTTTAACTGTTTGGGGACAGAATTTTTCTTCACAATAAAATGAAAAACATTACTTGGACTTTGGGGCTGTTATTAGGTGGAAGTGTGGCTATCAGTTTAGCAGCACCAAACATTTTTGCCGGCCAAACGATTTATCAATTGCGTGAAAGTAATGGCACAACGTTACTGACCAATAAACAAGGCCGCTATAGCAATCTAAAAGTTGAAAAAAAAACCTACTATCCGGACAGTAATATCCATAGTTATAGTAACTGGGGCTCAAATGAAGCGTCTGTGTTACCCAGCTATAGTAGGAATAAAAATGCCTTTGACAATATTATTAAACAAGCAGCGGCCCAACATGGTGTTTCCGAAGGTCTAATCAAAGCGGTGATGCATACCGAATCAGGCTTTAACACTAATGCTCGTTCACCTGTTGGCGCCCAAGGTTTAATGCAGCTCATGCCTGCCACGGCACGTCGCTTCAATGTAACAAATGCTTATGATCCTCATCAGAACATTATGGCTGGTGCGCGATATTTATCTTGGCTACTGAAACGTTTTAATGGTAACACCTCACTTGCCTTAGCTGGTTATAACGCAGGTGAAGGCAATGTCGCAAAATATGGTGGTATCCCACCTTTTCGCGAAACACAAGATTATGTCCGCCGTGTCACTAGCCGCTACAACAACCTATATGCTGGTAGTTTAAGTGTATCAGGTTCGAGCAATTCCAATATCGCTTCAAATAGTGGTCGGATTATTGCCAGTTCGGATAATTATCATGCTGCTGCCCCTACGGTTGCTAAATCATCGGCACGTCAAATTATTCAAACAGACAATGGTAGTTTTACCGACGCACCTTCAGGTTCATTTGCCACAGCAAATGCGTCTGCTTCAGCGCGTATTTATTTCAATGAATAAATTCACTGATTTTGTAAAATTGCATCTGTTTTACTAATTTTTCCTTGAAATTTTAAGACTTTCACCTCATATTGAGTTTAATGATTTTTATTTGTAAATCAGATCATTTTTCTATAATAAGAGGATTTACCCAATGATGCGGATTGGTTTGTTCTTGCTGACCAACCTCGCGGTACTGGTTGTAGCTGGCATAATCTTGTCACTCTTCGGTGTCGGTAGTTACCACGGTGCGGGCGGCTTAAATTTAGGCAACTTGCTCGTAATCTGTTTTGTGTTCGGTATGGTGGGTTCAATGATCTCACTATTCATGTCAAAATGGATGGCGAAGAAAACCACGGGTACAGAGCTGATTGACCCTAATGCACCACGTAACCAAGCTGAAGTATGGTTACTTAACGAAGTTGCGCAACTAGCACAACGTTCTGGTATCAAAATGCCAGAAGTGGGTATTTTCCCATCGTACCAGTCAAATGCCTTTGCAACAGGCTGGAATAAAAATGATGCTTTAGTAGCAGTTTCTACCGGTCTACTTGAGCGTATGAACAAAGACGAGCTCCGTGCCGTACTCGCTCACGAAATTGGTCACGTAGCCAATGGTGATATGGTAACCCTTGCATTGGTGCAAGGTGTAGTCAACGCCTTTGTGATGTTCTTTGCGCGTGTAGCAGGTGACTTCATTGACCGTAATGTTTTTGGTCGTGAAGATGGTGAAGCACCGGGTATCGCATATTTTGTCATTACGATTGTATTAGATATTGTTTTTGGTATTGCAGCGTCTGCCATTGTGATGTGGTTCTCTCGCTACCGTGAATACCGTGCCGATGAAGCTGGTGCGCGTTTAGCAGGTAAACAAGCGATGATTTCTGCTCTGTTACGTTTACAAGCAGAATCTGAAATGCCAGATCAAATGCCAAAAGAAATGAAAGCCTTTGCAATTTCTGCGGGTCAAGAACAAGGTTTCAGTTTAGCTGCATTGTTCCAAACACACCCAACGATTGAACAACGTGTTGCGGCATTACAACAATTAGATTGCCCATAATCGAGCATCTAATGTATGTCGTAAAAAAGCCTCCCTATGGAGGCTTTTTTAAGTCTAATTTTTTCCGAACATTTACTGTCTTATCAATAATCTTTCAGCTGAACGATCTTTCAATTGAATAGCGTCTCAGTGATCGCGTTCAAGCAACAAGGCATTTCTATCTACAATACTCCATTGGCCTTTAACCATTGCCAAAGCAATGAACCACCCATATAAATTGCAAAGATAAAGACTAATAAGAAAATCATCCCGAGTATATCTGGGATATGGATCCATATCCATGCAACCACAGGGTTGCGCCAAAAAGCAGATTGCTGTTGTTTCTGTTCTAATTTTTCATGTAAAAACGGATGTACCACATGTTGATCTGTACTGATTTGATATTCTTCACGAATGTGCGTATGTACAACATCTAAAGCTTTACGGCTCGGTCGAATAAACACATCAAAGATCGTCCCTGCAACAGGAATAAACCCCACGACAGCATCTATAACTGCGAGTTTCATCACACCATTTAATTTGGCTTGTGGTACGCCAATCTGTTTGGCTTTATAAACGGCATAACAGGTCAAGACAAATCCTGCGATATCACCAGCTACGGGAATGGTACTCAACGCTACGTCCGCACCTACCCCTTGTCGAGTAAATGGAATCCGAACCACGGAGTCCATCATATTGGCAAACTTTGCGAGATCGCGTTCAAGACGAATGACTTCTTGCTTTGACATTTTTTGTTTTAATGGTTCAGTCATGTTTTATCCAATAAAAACCGTGTAAATCACTGAGATTAAAACATATTAGAAGTCTTCAATCTGTAGCAAAATGCTAATCTCTATAAATTGAGCAATTGTGAAGCAATCATCAAATACACCACCACGCCTGTCGCATCACAAATCGAGGTTACCAAGGGTGCAGAAGCACTTGCAGGATCGAACTTTAACTTATTGAGTATGAAAGGCAAACTCATGCCAATTAAACAACCGAGCAATACGATACCCATCATACTCAGTGCCAAGACCAAGGCCACGGTTGCATCACCACGGTAGTAGCCTAAAATAGATACAGCAATGGCCATGGTTCCGCCTAAGCAAAGAGCAACAAGCGTCTCTCTCCCCAACAAATAAAACCAATCACGAATCTTTACATCCCCTGTGGCAAGCGCTCGCACCATTAAGGTCGCAGACTGAGAACCTGCATTGCCTCCACTTCCGACCAGTAAGGGTAAGAAAAAAACCAAGACGATATGTGCGGCAATGATATCTTCATAATAGGAAATACCTAAACCGGACAATAAACTGCCAAAGACCAATATCACCAACCAAAACACCCGCTTTTGATACAACTTTAAAATCGGTGCTTTCTTAATGCTCATACCTGGTTCGGTACTCACTGCACTAGCTTTTAAAAAGTCTTCGGTAGTTTCAGCCTGTACCACATCCATCGCATCATCATAGGTGACAATCCCCATCAAACGCTTGGCATGATCCACAATCGGCAAGGCCATAAAATCATATTCAGCCAGTTTACGTGCAATACTTTCTTGGTCTTCGTCTATCCAACCAGTCACTACATCTTTGGTCATCACCTCTTGAATCCGTGCATCACGGTCGGCTTGCAAAATTTGCCGCAGTGAAATCACCCCATTTAATTGAGACTGATCATTGGTGACATAAATTAAATACAGGGTTTCACGGTCATGCGGTTCATGGCGCAAGGCCTCTATGGCTTGTTGCATGGTAAAGTCAGCAGGCATACTGACATAGTCTGAGCTCATGATTGCGCCTGCAGACTCTTCTGCATAAGCAGATAACGCCTTTAAATGCTCTTGTGTATCTTGATCAAGTTGTTGGTAAATTCGATCTTGTTCTGCATCTGTTAAGCTTTTATATAAGTCCGTTGCATCATCAGAATGCATGTCATCAAATAATTCAATTTGTAGACGCAGTGGATAACGCGAAATCAGCTGTCGCTGTGACTCAAAAGGGAAAAACTCAAAAACCAAACCTTGATGTGCTAAACCTGAAAGTAACTCAATTTGATATTCAATTGGAAATTGCTGAATTAAACGGGCCTGATCAGCATAGTTCAGAGGCTGTAAAACACCAACGGCCTCTGTATAATTTTGTTGTTGCAACAAAGCGGAAATATCACGCTGTCTTTGTATTAAATCCGCCATTCAACTCACTCAAATTTTAATCTTTATTTGTTAAACACATTTTGAAGGATAAAATGAAGAGTTTCAAATCACTTCAATATGATCTCTATATCTATAAAAGTTCTCAGTGGAATTTCTTCCCCGCCAAAAAATTCTCCAGAATAAAAAACCACCGCCAAGTATCCAAGCTTTAACGGTGGATTTCTGTAGAACTAAATACTGTCTAACGGTTATTTCATAGACTCAGACACCGGTTTGATTTTAAAAATGGAACGAACCATGACATACATAAACGGAATAAAGATCAGCACCAAAACCGTACCGAATATTACCCCACCGAGTACGCTCACCCCAATCTCTTGGCGACTGGCTGCACCTGCACCAAAAGCAAGAACTAAAGGAACCACTCCCGCACCAAAAGCCAAAGAGGTCATCAAAATAGGACGTAAACGAAGTGCTGCGCCTTCCATTGCAGCTTCGATTACATGTTTGCCTTTTTCTTGTGCCATCGCTGCAAACTCTACAATCAAGATCGCGTTTTTACAGGACAAACCAATTGTTGTCAGTAGAGCAATTTGGAAATAGATGTCATTTGGAAAACCGGTCATGTAGCTAAACAAAATATTACCACCTATCCCAAGTGGAATCGCACTCATGACTGCAGTTGGAATACTCCAACTTTCATATAGGGCAGCGAGACAGAGGAAAATAAATCCAATCGAGACCAAATATAGCCAAATCGCTTGATGACTTGATTTTTGCTCTTCAAAGGATAACCCACTCCATGCCACGTCCACACCCGGCACTTGATCAACTAAAGCTTTAACATCCTGCATGGCTTGTCCACTTGAGACATTTTTGGCTGTATCCGCTTCCATTTGTAATGCGGTATAGCCCATGAAACGGTTAACAACTTCTGGACCACCACTCCAACCAATGGTTGAAAAATTACTAAATGGAATCATTTCATTTTGGTCATTACGTACATGCCAATAAGCTAAATCTTCTGGTTTAGAACGGAATTCGGCATCTGCCTGCATCATGACGCGTTTAATGCGCCCACGGTCGATAAAATCGTTGATATAGCTACCGCTCCATGCGCTACTCATGGTGCTATTAATCGCATTTTGAGTTAACCCCAAGGCCATTGCTTGTTTTTGATCAATATCCACTTTTAGTTCAGCTTTGTCTGGGTTAGAGCGTTTGTCTAAATTTTCGAAACTGCTGAATTGTGAAGATTTTTCTTGCAAGCTTTTAAATTGCGCATCGAGATAAGCACGGCCTTCACCATTCATATCTCGCAGCCAAAATTCCAGACCATCGGTTTGCCCAAGGCCACTGACAGAGGACGGCATGCTGACATTGATTTGTGCATTGTTAAATTTTTTAAAATGTTTCATAGCACGTTCACGAATCGCTTGCGCTGAATTGTGTTGTCCTGAACGTTCATCCCAATGCTTCAGTGCAATAAAGCCTTGCCCTAAGTTTTGACCCGTACCAGAAAAATTTCGTCCATAACGAATCATCACCAAATCAACATTTTGCTTTTCTTCAGTTAAAAAGTACTGCCTAATTTGTTCACCGACCTCACGACTTTTCGACATCGGTGCACCTTCTTGTAATTTAAGTTGCACACTCAAAATACCTTGGTCTTCACTAGGAATAAAACTGGTCGGCAAAGCACGATAAAACAAAGCAAATACCGTAATGAGCCCCGCAAACAAAACCACCGTCCATAAGCGATAACGAACCGTGGCTTGTGCAAGAGTCAAATATTTGGTTTTTAAAATCTCTAATTTGGTGTTAAACCAAATCGCCCAGCGCTGTGGTTTCGGATTTGGTTTTAAAATTAAGGCACATAATGCAGGAGTTAAAATCAGCGCAACCATCAGTGACAAGCCCATGGCAGCCACAAGTGTGATGGAAAATTGTCTATAGATCACGCCCGTTGAGCCACCAAAGAACGCCATGGGAATAAATACCGCGGTTAATACCAAAGTAATCCCGATTAATGCCCCGCTAATTTCATGCATCGACTCGATGGCCGCTTGTTTTGCTGTTAACTGTTGTTCATGCATTAAACGTTCGACGTTTTCCACCACAACAATCGCATCATCGACCAACAGACCGATGGCCAGTACCAATGCAAACAAGGTGAGCGTGTTAATGGTCATACCCAGAGCATATAAAATCGCTAAAGTCCCTAGAATCACCACAGGCACGGTAATCGCAGGTATCAGCGTTGCTCGCCAATTTTGTAAGAAGATAAACATCACCAAAACCACCAGTAAAACGGCTTCAAATAATGTTTTCACCACTTCTTTAATCGATTCTTGTACAAATGGCGTGTTATCCCGTGGATAAACGATTTTATAACCGGCAGGTAATTGCTTCGCTAACTGTTCAATTTCTTGCTTAATTAAGGCTGAGGTTTCAAGTGCATTTGCCCCAGAAGCCAATGATATCCCCATCCCTGAAGATGGATACCCGTTAATGGTATTCACCCCTGAATAATTTTCCGCACCCAATTCAACACGTGCAACATCTTTTAAATAGACAAAACTGCCGTCTCGTGCAGATTTGACAATAATATTTTCAAATTCTTCAACTGACTTTAAACGTGTACCTGAAGTGACTTTTGCATTGAGATATTGATCCGAAACACTGGGCAATTCACCTACGGCTCCGGCTGCAACCTGCGTATTTTGTGATTCAACAGCCGCACGGATATCACTGGGCATAAGGCTATATTGCTTTAACTTCAGTGGGTTGAGCCAAATGCGCATGGCAAATTGCGAACCAAAAACATCGACTTCACCAATACCCTCAATTCGAGCAATGTCCTGTTCTAGATGAGTCATCATATAGTCACCAAGTTCGATATTCGAACTCTTGCCAGTCTCATCATAGAGGCCGATAACCATATGGGTATCACCCAAAGATTTATAGACATTTACCCCTTGGCGCTGCACATCTTCAGGCAGCCGATTGATTACTCCATTTATGGCATTTTGTACTTGTACTTGAGCGGTATCTGGGTCAGTGCCATTTTCAAAACTGATGCTGATCCGGCTTCGGCCTGAAGAGTCGCTGCTTGAACTAAAATATAAAAGATGATCAATTCCTTTAATTTGTTGCTCAAGAACTTGTGTGACACTTTCCTCGACTGTTTCTGCTGACGCACCGCTATAACTTGCACTGACCGTAATTCGTGGTGGTGCAATATCTGGATAGCGCTCTACCGGTAAATTGAGCACAGCAAATAGCCCGAGCGCCATGACGATGATCGCCAAGACACCTGCAAAAATCGGTCGATAAATAAAAAACTTAGACAGCATCAGTCCATGTCACTTTTCAATTGAAGAAATAAAAAATATAGATTGAATTTTTTCAAAAAATCTTATTGATAATCAATCACAATGAGCTTGATTACAAGCCTAGACTACATAAAAACCTTGCTTGAAGCGAAATATGTAGAAAATATGGAGAGCCTCCACTTCAGCTATTTTAGTAAATTTATGTGACAAAACCGCCTCTGTCATGAAGCCTTAGCCACTGCCCTGCAATGTATGCCTGCAACATCATTCATTTATATAAAAAGATGCAGAGGCAGCCATGCAAAAACAATTAACAAAACAGTTAAATCTAGCCATAACTAGCAAAGTGAAATCCTCATGGGGCGTGTCTTCACTGCTCCTTTTTAGCGTTTTTGGTTTATCTGCATGTAATTCGGATGACGATAAAACCCATGTCACCAAGCCCCCTATTTTGCCTGATACAGGTTTTGTCATTGTTGGGCATCGTGGTGCCAGTGCTTTGCGACCTGAGCATACTCTTGCCGCATATCAAAAAGCGATTGATGATGGTGCGGATTTTATCGAACCCGATTTAGTGCCAACCAAGGATGGCTATCTGGTTGCGCGCCATGAAAGTGAAATTTCAGGGACTACCAATATTAGTACGCTGTCACAATTTGCGGATCGAAAAACCACCAAAAAAATCGATGGTATCGACTATACAGGATGGTTTACGGAAGACTTTAATTTGAATGAACTGACTCAAAATGTAAAAGCACGTGAGCGTATTGCTCAATATCGCCCTAATAACACTCAATATAATGATCAATACAGCATCCCAACGCTCGAACAAATCATTGAACTTGCCGACGCTCACTATAAAAAAACTGGGAAAATTGTTGGTTTATATATTGAAACCAAGCACCCAACATTTTTCCAACAGCAAAATCTAGCCATGGAAGATCGTTTACTCTCCACGCTTGCTAAATACAGTTATACACGTGATATCGCGCCTGTATATTTACAGTCCTTTGAAACCACCAATCTTAAATACTTACGTGATCAACTCACGCAAAAGAAAACCCTCAAACATGGCAAAATTATTCAATTATTAGATAGCCCAACTGCAATACCGGGTGACTTACAGCAACAAAGCTCACCTCAAAATTATGCAAGCTTAGCAACAGCAGAAGGCCTAAAATCAGTGGCAAAATATGCAGATGGTGTGGGTCCTAGTAAAACGTATATCTTTTCAAACACTGAGTTTAAACAAACCAGTTTTGTCAAAGATGCCCATGCTGCTGGTTTGAAAGTCCATCCTTATACGCTCAGACCTGAAAATGGTTTTTTACCTGACTATTTAAAATGTAGCTCAGTGGCAACCGAACGTTGTGATACCGGTGCGGCTAAAGAATTTGAAAACTTCTATAAAGCTGGTGTAGATGGTGTATTTGCAGATGATCCGGGACTGGCACGCAAAACCTTAACACAACTGCAAAAGCCCTAGTTTTCCTAAATTTAAAAAAGACGCCGAGGCGTCTTTTTTATTGTTCAATGGAAACCTTAAAGCGGGTTTGCCAAATATTCTGCGGCTGACTGCGTTGCCACTGGCTGAGGTGCTGGAGC